>JBPYFE010000124.1:0-6524 GCA_051986525.1 Gaiellaceae bacterium | reverse complement strand
AGGAGAGCTAGATGGCACACAAGAAGGGGCTCGGCTCCTCGAAGAACGGTCGCGACTCGAACCCGAAGTACCTCGGCGTGAAGATCTTCGACGGCCAGACCGTCGAGCCGGGCAACATCATCGTCCGCCAGCGGGGCACGAGGTTCCGCCCGGGCCCCGGCACCGAGATCGGCCGTGACGACACGATCTTTGCGATCCGCGCCGGCACCGTCTCGTTCCGGACGAGCGGCGAGCGCCGCAGCGTCTCGGTCGTCGAGCCGACCGCCTAGGGCCCAGCCGACCGCGCGCGCGGCCTGGGGACACAAAGGGTCCCTACTTTCGCACGCCCAACGGCGCAACAACCCCAAATCGCGCGCGCGTGTGGATGGAATCGCACGGTCTTGTAACCCTTCCCTGGGAACAGGGCATGGCTGCCGCGGCCCTGGCCGGAGAAGGACGGCGGTACCGTTGGCGACGTGTTCAACGATCGCGCGGCGATTCACGTGCAGGCCGGCAAGGGCGGCGACGGCGGCCTCAGCTTTCGGCGCGAGAAATACGTCCCGAAGGGCGGGCCCGACGGCGGTGACGGCGGTAACGGCGGCGACGTCGTCCTGCTCGCCGACCCATCGCTCCGCGATCTCTCATCGCTGCGGCGACGCCGCCTCGTCAAGGCGCAGCGCGGCGAGAACGGACGCAGCGCACGCAAGCACGGCGCGCGCGGCGCCGACGTGGAGATCCACGTCCCCGTCGGCACCCAGGTCCTCACTGACGGTGATCTGATCGCCGACCTCGCGCACCCGGAGGCGCGCCTGGTCCTCGCACGCGGCGGCCGCGGTGGTCGCGGCAACGCACGATTCGTCTCCTCGACGCGCCAGGTCCCGCGGTTCGCCGAGGTGGGACTCCCCGGGGACGAAGGCGACGCCGAGCTGCACCTCAAGCTGCTCGCCGACGCCGCCCTCGTCGGCCTCCCCAATGCGGGCAAGTCGTCGCTGCTGACCCGCATCTCGAACGCGCGGCCGAAAGTGGCCGACTACCCGTTCACGACGCTCGCGCCGGTGCTCGGCACCGTCGAGGCGCCCGACGGACGCCAGCTCGTCGTCGCAGACGTTCCCGGGTTGATCGAAGGCGCGAGCGAGGGCGTCGGGCTCGGCCACGAGTTCCTCGCGCACCTCGAGCGTGCGCGGACGCTCGTCCACGTGATCGACGCGGCGGCGGGAGATCCGGCCGAGCAGTTCCGGACGATCGACGCCGAGCTCGCCGCCTACGGCGCCGGGCTCGAGACGCGCCCGCAGCTCGTCGTCCTGAACAAGACCGACCTGCTGCCGGAGCCGCCGACGTTCGAGCTCGCGGACGAGCGGATCGTCCGCATCTTCGCGCTCTCCTGCGCGACCGGAGCGGGCGTCGAGGAGTTTCGGCGCGCGCTGTTCGAGCTCGTGCCCGAGCCCGAGGAGCCGGACGCGCACGAGGACGGGCTGGCCGACTTCCTCGTCTACCGGCCGACGCCCTCCGGGCGGCCGTTCCGCATCTTCCGCACCGACCGCGGCTTCCGCGTCACCGGCCGGCCGCCCGCAGGCGACGAGCTCGAGGCGGCCTTGCGCGCCGCCGGCGCGAAGCAGGGGGACGAGGTCGAGGTCGACGACGAGGTGCTGGTCTTCGAGTGATCGGGATCCTGGGCGGAACGTTCGATCCGCCGCACAACGGACATCTCGCGCTCGCCGAGGGCGCGCGTGCCGCGCTCGGGCTCGACGAGCTCGTCTTCCTGCTCACGGCGAGGCCGGGCCACCGCGACTGCGCCGAGCACGCCGACACACGCGAAGAGCTTGCGCGGGCCGCATTCGGCGACGTTCCGCGCTCGCGGCTGGAGCGGGACGAGCATCCGTACACGGTCGACGCAGTCCGCGGCGGCCGCTTCGGCGATGCCGTGTTCGTCGTCGGCGCCGACCAGGGGGCCGCGTTCCCGACCTGGAAGGAGCCGGACGAGATCCTGCGCTGGGTCAGGCTCGGCGTCGGCTCGCGCTCGGGCTACGAGCCGCCGGAGCTCGAGCAGTACGGGGACCGCGTGCTTGCATTCCGGTTCGCGTCGCCGCCGATCTCCTCGAGCGAGATCCGTGCGCGGATCACGAAGGGCGAGCCGATCGAGGACCTGGTTCCGGCAAATGTGGCGAAGCTGATCGCGGAAAGAGGGCTCTACCGATCCGGCGGCTAAACTGAAAGCACTGATCCGAGGAGCCACTCAGACCCTGAGCCCACTCGACCAAGCACGCCGCATCGCCGGCCTCGCCCAGGAGAAGCTGGCGGAGGACGTCGTCATCCTCGACATGCGGCCCGTCTGCTCCTACACGGACTTCTTCGTGATCGCGACCGGCCGCAACTCGCGGCAGACGAAGGCGATCTGGGACGAGGTCCACGAGCGCCTCAAGCACGAGGAGCGCGTCCTGCCCCAGCACGTCGAAGGCGAGCGCGACTCGACGTGGATCGTCGCCGACTACCTCGACACGGTCCTGCACGTCTTCACGCCGGAGGCGCGGGACTTCTACCGGCTCGAGGAGCTGTGGGGCGACGTGCCCTCGGTCGAGGTCGTTTCGGCGACTGCGTAGCTACACTTCGGCCCGCTAGGGGCCGTAGCTCAGCTGGGAGAGCGTCGCGCTGGCAGCGCGAAGGTCACGGGTTCGAGCCCCGTCGGCTCCACTTCCTCGCGAGATCGACCGCCGTCTGCGCCGTCGAGAACCGGCCGGAATCCCGGCAGCTCGAGCGTGAACACCGTTCCCGTCGTCTCGGACGAGTCGACCCACGCGCGGCCGCCATGCGCCTTGGCAATCGTGTCCACGATCGCGAGGCCGAGGCCGACGCCGCCGTGCGCGCGCGTCCGCGCCGGGTCGGCGCGGCCGAAGCGCTCGAAGATCCGTTCGAGCGCCTCGTCGGGGACGCCGATGCCCTGGTCGCGCACCTCGATCGCGACCAGATTCGCGGTTGCGCGCGCCGAGAGTTCGACCTCGTCGCCGGCGTCGCTGTACTTGACGGCGTTCTCGAGCAGCGCGTCGAGCGCGATCCGCAGCTGCTCCGCGTCGGCGCGGAGCGTTCCCTCGACGAGCGCGCCGAGCCGCCAGCGGCGCGGCGCGAGCTCGGACCAGCGCATGAAGACGTCCTCGAGGAAGGGGACGAGCTCGATCTCCGTCGGCTCGACGAAGTCCCGCTGGTCGGCCCGCGCGAGGAGCAGCAGCCGTTCGAGGATCCGATCGATCCGGTCGAGCTCGTCGAGCGCGACGTCCACCTCCGCCTGGTTCCCGTTCGTCGTGCCGCGCCGATGAAGCTCGAGATGGCCGCGCGCGATCGTGACCGGCGTGCGCAGCTCGTGCGAGGCATCGTTCAGGAACCGTTCCTGCCGCTCGAGCAGCGACTCGAGCTGCCGCGTCCGCAACTCGGCGACGCCGAGCGCGTCCTGGCGCCGGCGCGCGTGCCAGACCATCGCGAGGAACATGGCCGACATCAGCGGCACCTCGAACAGCTCGTCCCACGGCTGCGTGCCGACGACGGCGTCGATCGAGATCAGGATCCCGGTGGACGCGACCACGAAGCCGAGCGTCGCGGCCGTGGCCGCCGTCCGCCAGACGCGGAAGCCGTAGACGATCGTGAGGCTGACCCAGATGAAGTGGAACGGGATCGTCTCCCACCGCTCCAGGTACGCCATCGCGCCGAGGTTCGCGAGCGCGAACGCGAACCAGGCCAGCTCGACCGATCTACGCCGGAGAAAGCCGGTAACCCGCATGGCGGATTGTCTCGATCGGGGACGAAGGGCCGAGCTTCTTCCGGAGGCGGCGGACGCAGACGTCGACCACGTTCGAGTGCGGATCGAAGTGGTAGCCCCAGACGTCGGAGAGCAGCCGCTCGCGGCTGACGACCTCGCCCGCGCACTCGAGCAGGCAGTGCAGCAGCTTGAACTCGCGGTCGGAGAGGTCGACGGTCCGGTCCGCGCACGTCGCCCGGCGCCGCGCCAGGTCGAGCTCGAGGCCGCAAGCGCGGAGGACGTGGTTGCCGTTCTCGCCCTTCGGACGGCGGAGGTGGACGCGGATGCGCGCCAGGAGCTCGTCGAACGAGAACGGCTTCGTCAGGTAGTCGCACGCGCCGAGCCCGAAGCCCTGGAGCTTCGTGCCCATGTCGTTTCGCGCGGTCAGGATCACGACCGGCAGCTCGGGACGCGTCCGCTCGAGCTCGCCGAGCACGCTGAGGCCGTCGAGGCGCGGCAGCAGCAGGTCGAGCAGGACGAGGTCGCACGGGAGGTCGTTCGCGATCCGCAATCCCTCTTCGCCGTCTGTGGCGCCGACGACCGAGAAGCCTTCGGCTTCGAGGCCACGGGCGACGAAAGCGAGGATGCGCGCTTCGTCCTCGATGACGAGAATCCGCACGGTGCCGCTCTCCCTGCGGCGACCTTAACCCATTGGGACGCGATCTTTTTGGGGAACCGCGCGCCTCTAGATCGGAGGCTGGACGCCGCGCAGCGCGGGCCGGCCTGCGCGGGGGCGTCTCGGCCGCTTTCGCTGCTCCGGCTCTTCCTCGAGCCAGCGGTAGAGGCACCAGAAGACGACGATCGCGTACGGGATCGAGCCGGGGCCGAGCATCACTCCGCCCGCGAGCTGCTGGTCATTCAGCGCGCTGAGGCCGCCGGGACGGTGGTGAAGCTCGGCGTATGCGGGGTAGAGCGGGTGCGCCGCGAGCTCGAGCACGACTGCGAGGACCCACGTCGCGGCGGCGCCGGCCGACGCGTAGACGGCGCGTTCGAAGTAGCCGAGCCGCGAGCGGAACGGCGGCGAGTCCACGAGCTGCGCCCAGAAGAGGACCCCGAACGCGATGAACGAGAGGTGTTCGAGGTAGTGGACGGCCGGGCTCCGCAAGGTCAGGTCGTAGGCCGCGGGGACGTGCCAGGCGGCGAGGCACCCGTTGAACAGGATCCAGGCCGGGATCGGCCGGGCGATCCAGCCCGCCGCGGCGCGGAGCGGGCGCAGCGGCGGTGAATGGGCGATTGCTCTCGCCGTCGAGCGCCTGAAGTCGAGCGACAGCGGCCGCCAGAGCGTCGTCCACGGTGCGGCGAGGGCGAGCAGCGGCGCGCTCACGAGCATCAGGATCGTGTGCTGGGCCATGTGAACCGAGAACAGCTCGTCGGCGAGGTTGTCGAGCGCCCCGAGCGCGAAGACGATCGTCAGCAGCGCGGCGTAGAAGGCGAGATCGCGCCAGAGCTGCTCACGCCTCCGGTGGGGCCGTCCGCCCGGGAACGTCCGCAGCGACGGGCGTAGGCGCATCCCCCGGGCGTACCAGATCGCCGTCAGGGCGACCACGACGAGAAGCAAGGGGTCGCTCGGCCACTGCATCGCTATTCCGAGAGCGTCTGCAGGTCGCTCGAGACGTCCGAGCCGCTGAACGGCGGCAGGTAGCCGGCGCGCTCGTACCCGTCGCGGTCGATCAGGTACAGGCCTGTGCTGTGGAAGACGTCCGTCCGCGTCGGCTTGACGTCGATCCCGTACCGCCGCCAGACCGGCCGCAGCGCGCGAACGCTTCCGCCCAGCCAACGCCACGGGAGGCTCCAGCGCGCGCGGGCCGCGAACGCCCTCTCGCTCCGCGGCGTGTCAGCCCAGGGATCGACGCTGACGACGACGAGCAGCGGCGCCGCACCTGCGGGCGTGCGCGGCCGGATCGCCGCGAGCTCACGCGCCTCGAGCGGGCACATCCCCTTGCAGCGCGAGTCGAGGAAGGTGAGCAGGACGGGCCGCCCGCGCGCCGCCGCGAGCGAGAACGGAACGCCGCGCTGGTCGACGAGCGTGAACCCCGGCGCCTTCCTCGAGCCGGCCTTCCACTGGATCTGCGCGTGCAGCTCGGACGAGGCCGAGGCGCGGCTCGAGCGCGAGAGCGCGAGCGCGGCTCCGACGCCGACACCCGCGAGCGCGGCGATCGTCAGTACGAGCGCGGTCCGGCGCATCCCGCTTCCGTCACGGCTCGGGCGTCGACGTCCCGGGCGTCGTCCGGCCCCGCGAGCGCCGGTACGCGAACGCCCAGACGGCGAGCACGACGACGAGCAGCGCCAGGGGGACGACGAGCGTCAGGACGGCGCCGCTGGTGACATCGCTCATGCGGACCTCCTTCGAGCCGGCGTCGCGGACGAGCTCACGATGCCACGTCCACGGCCATCGCGACGAAGAGCAGGGCGAGGTAGAGCAGCGAGAAGTGGAAGAGGAGCGCAGCCTGTCGCGGCGTCGGGTCGAGGCGGAGCCGCAGCGCGAAGGCGAGGAAGACGCCGCCGAGCACGAGTGCGGCGACGAGGTACGGCAATCCGAGCGTGCCGAGCAGGAACGGAGCCGCGCTCACGCAGACGAGCACGAGCGAGTAGAGAACGATCTCGCGGGTCGTCCGCCGGTCGCCGCGAACGACGGGGAGCATCGGCACGCCGGCGGCCGCGTAGTCGCGCTTCAGGAGCAGCGCGAGCGCCCAGAAGTGGGGCGGCGTCCAGAAGAAGACGATCGCGAACAGGAGCAGCGCCGTCAGCGTCAGGTCGCCGG
>JBPYFE010000123.1:0-21632 GCA_051986525.1 Gaiellaceae bacterium | reverse complement strand
GGCGCCGCCCTCTGGAGCCGCTCGCAGGACGACGCGCAGGTGATCAGCGTCCGGCTCGGCGCCTTCGACGCCGACCCGGGCGTGGAGCTTTCGTACCGCCAGTTCGTCGGGTACGCGGCGCCGTGGGAGCCGCTCCCCGACGACGGGTTGCCGCGATATTCCGAGCGCCGCCCGCCGGGCGTCGGATGAGGATCGTGATCACGCGGCCACGCGAGCAGGCACAGCCGCTCGCGGAGCGGATCGAGGCGCTCGGCCACGAGGTCGTTCTCTGCCCGCTGATCGAGGTGGAGCCGCTCTCGGACGACCCGATCGACCTGGCCCCGTACGACTGGGTGGCGGTGACGAGCCCGAACGGCGCTCGCGAGCTCGCCCGCCGTCGCCACGGCGCCGCGAAGGTCGCAGCGGTCGGACCGGGAACTGCGGCGGCGCTCCGTGAGGCAGGACTCGAGCCCGAGCTCGTCGCCGAGGTCTCGACGCAGGAGGGTCTCGTCGCGGCAATTCCGCGTGAGCGCGGCCGCGTCCTCGTCGCGTCGGCGGAGGCTGCGCGGCCCGACCTGGCCGAGGCGCTCGGGGCCGACTTCCTCCCGCTCTATCGGACCCGCGAGCTCGACCCCGAGCCGCCGGACGGCGACCTCGTCGTGCTCGCCTCCGCCTCGGCCGCGCGCGCCTGGGGAAGGCTGCCGGTCGAGCTGCCGGCGGTCTCGATCGGACCGGAGACGACGAAGGCCGCCCGCGAGGCCGGGATCGAGGTCGTCCGCGAGGCCGAGCCGCACACGCTCGACGGCCTTGTCGCCGCTGTGGCGGAAACGGCAATTAGGCTCCCGCCGTGTTCGTCACCTTCCTGAGCGACTTCGGGCTCCAGGACGACTTCGTGGGGACCTGCCACGGCGTCATCAAGCAGATCGCGCCCGAGGCGCAGATCATCGACGTCACGCACGGGATCCCGCCGCGCCAGGTGCTTCAGGGCGCGCTCGTGCTAGCGAACACGACGCCGTACATGCCGCACGGAGTCCACCTCGCGGTCGTCGATCCCGGGGTCGGCGGCTCGCGCCGGCCGCTCGCGGTCCGCAGCGGCGACGGTCGCCTCTTCGTCGGGCCCGACAACGGGCTGCTCGTGCCGGCGATCGAGCGGCTGGGCGGGATCGCAGCCGCGCACGAGCTCGCGAACCCCGAGTACGCCCTCGACAACGTCTCGCGCACCTTCCACGGCCGCGACCTCTTCTCGCCTGCCGCAGCGCACCTCGTCTCCGGCGTCGGGCTCGAGGAGCTCGGGCCGCCGGTCGCCGCCGACGCGCTCGCGCGGCTGGACATCCCGACGCCGGAGATCGGCGAGAACCGGATCCGGGCGACGGTCCTCTACATCGACCGCTTCGGGAACATCCAGCTCAACCTGACCCGTGAGCACATGCAGGAGGCAGAGGTATCCGCGGGGACGACCGTCGAGATCGAGCTCGCGCTCGACCGCTACTACGCCGTCGCGGCGCGCACGTTCGCCGACGCTCGCAGCGGTGACGTGATCCTGTACGAGGACTCGTATCGCAACATCGCCCTGGCGCTCAGCGGCGGCAACGCGGCGGAGCTGTTCGGCGCCCAGCCGGGCCAGGAAGTGCGCATCCGGACGCGAGGCGTGTGAACACCCAGGCGTTGGGCCGGCGCTTCGCCCGCTTCGCGACCGACGTCGCAGTCCGTTATCCGTCTGCCTGGGCACTGCTCCGGCCGCTCGTCCGGCTCGAGTTCGACCGCCTCGCGCCTGTCTGGAACAGCCTTCGCCCGGAGGGGCCGAGCCCGTACGACGCGGCGCTGGAGCGGATCGATCCGCCGGCGCATGCGCTCGACCTCGGAACCGGGACCGGCCGCTACGCCGTCGCGATCGCGGAACGCTTCCCCGAGGCCGACGTCGTCGGCGTCGACCTCTCCGAGCGGATGCTGAACGAGGCCTGGTCAGGCCTGCCGGACACGCTGCGCGACCGGGTCAGCTTCGTCCGGGCAGACGCCTCCGAGCTCCCGTTCGAGGACGCGCAGTTCGACCTGGTCGGGCTCGGGAACATGATCCCGTTCTTCGACGAGCTGACGCGCGTCCTGGCCCCCGGCGGCTGGGCGCTGTTCGCGTACTCGAACGGGCCTCAGACGCCGATCTACGTCCCGCCCGACCGCCTCCGCAGCGAGCTCGAGCGCCGCGGCTTCACGGATTTTGCGGACATTTCGGCCGGTACCGGAACCGCGCTCGTTGCCCGCAAGCCGGCAGCGGCGTAGGGTTCGCGGCCTAAGGACGTTCGCGGCGCGGAAGCACCGGCCCGGACGCCCTACGCATCGCGGGCCGCGAAAGCGGCCCGCTTGCTGTGTCCTCGAAGCCGCGACCGACACGTGCGGGCGCGGCTCACGGCCAATCTTGGGCCAGCGCACCGTCGAAAGTCGTCATGGCCGCGAAGCGGTCGGACTTTCGGCGGTAATGGCGAGGGCCGGAATCGAACCGGCGACACCACGGTTTTCAGCCGTGTGCTCTACCAACTGAGCTACCTCGCCCCGCGGTTTCTGCGCGTCTCAGGGTAACGAAGCTCAGCGGCCGCTCAGTAGACGTCGCCGCCCTCGCTGTCGCCGGGGCCCGGCGTGGCGAGGTAGCTCGCGCCGTCGGCCTCCGGCGTCCGCGACCACGAGAAAGCGAGGTCGCCGATGCGCGGAGGTCCGTCGAGCAGGTCGTTCCACTGCGTCGCGCTGACGAGGAGCGACGGATCGGCGGCGAGCGTCGCGAACGCTCCGGAGTCGTCCGAGAAGTCGAAGACGAAGATCGCCTCCCGCGGCGTCAGCAGGACGTCATGGCGCTCGAGGGCGTTGATCTGCTCCGGGTCGAACGGCGGCCCGGCCCGAAGCAGCTCGGCGGCGGCCTGATGGCTGCCCGGCTTCAGCGGCGCGATCACCGCGATCCGCCGGCGCCTGGCCGCGAGCGTCTCGAGCGTCAGCAGCGCACCGATCATCCCGTCCTCGTCGCCGCCGTGCGCGAGCATGACCGTCAGCGGCTCGTCACCTCGCCGTTCGACGACGACGGCGTTGCGTCCGTCTTCGTCAGCGACCCGGACGTGCGCGATCTCGTCGGACGGGACCTCGAGCCGCCGACCGCCGCCTTCGAGGACGAGCCCGTTCTGGGTCACCCTCATCGTCGCGGGGCCGGTCTCGCCGTCGCCGGCTCGCCAGTGGACGGGGTAGCTCGGCTGCATGCGCCCACTCTACGGCGGGCGCCGAGCCTACGGGCCGCCGATGGTCGAGCCGGTGATCGCCGTGAACTGGAAGATCAGGGCCGCGGTCAGGAGCACGAGCCCGAGCGCGATCTCGTTGAAGTGACGGAGCTCGCGGCCGCTCGCCGCGAAGACGAACATGAGCAGTGCTCCGATCATTGCGATGAAGGAAAGGATGTCCATCTCGGTTCAGCCCCAGACGTCCGGGCGGTAGCGCTGCTCCTTCGTTTCGAGCTCGTCCAGGAACGCCCCCGCGTGCTCGCGCGGCATCCCGCCGTGCTCCGCCACGATGTCGACGACCGCGTCGCGCACGCCGTCTCGCATCGCCTGCGAGCCGCAGACGTAAACGTAGGCGCCGCCCTCGAGCAGCCGCCAGACGAGCTCGCTCTCGGCGCGCAGGCGGTCCTGCACGTGTTCGCGCGCGCTGCCATCCACGCGTGAGCAGGCGATGTGGACGTGGTCGAGCACGCCCTCGGCCGCGAACCGCTCGATCTCGTCGCGGTAGACGAAGTCCAGCTCACGCGAGCGGATCCCGTTGAAGAGCGCCGCCTCGCCGAGCTCGACGCCGTCGCCTCTGAGCGCCTCGCGCTCCCAGAGGAACGCGCGCATCGGCGCGAACCCGGTCCCGGCCGAGACGAAGATCATCGGCTTCGCGACGTCGTCCTGCAGGTGGAAGCCGTCGGCGCTGTCGATGAAGACGTTGATGCGGTCGCCCTCGCGCAGCGAATGCACGTAGTGCGAGCTGACCCCGCGGAACTCGCGACCGTCGAGCTCGGGGACCGGCTCGGCGTGGAGCCCGACGGCGACGTGGGCGGTGCCGTCGCCGTGGATGCGTGGGCTCGAGCTCGTCGAGTAGTAGCGCGGCCGCAGGGGCTGCGCGACCTGGAGCAGCTCGAAGATGTTGAGCGTGCAGGACGGAAACTCTTCGAGCAGGGTAAGCAAGTCGTAGGCGCCCGTCGCCAGGGCTGCGCGTAGCCGCGACGGCGGCCCGTCGGGCGCGAGCAGGATCTCCCGCAGCTCCTCGAGCCGCCCGCGCTCGGCCGGGTCGCCGGCCTTCGCCAGCAGCAACTCGACGAGCGCGACCGTCGGCATCCCGGTCACGTCGACGAGGTTCGTGAGCACGTTCCGGACCTGCAGCACCTGGCCCTTCGGAACGACCCGGACGTTCATCGTCTTCGGGACGAGGAAGAGCCCGTCCAGCGCGGCGCCGAGCCGGGCCGCGATCCGCTCGACCCTTTCCTCGTCGTTCTTCGGGCAGATCCCGAGGTGGTCGCCCGCGCGGTACGTGACCCCCGCCGGAAGGGTCACCTCGAGGTGGCGCGTCCGCTTCGGCGAGTCCGGCGCCTGGAGCTCGCGGCAGACGGTCGCGCGCGCCTCGAACGTCTCGATCCCGACGGCGTTGGTGAGGATCTTCGGCACCATCACGACGCGCGGGGCGACGTCCCGGCGCTGCAGCGACATCGACATCGCCGTGTTCGAGTCGGCCGCGGTCAGAGCGCCGACGGCGGCCTTCTCGGCGGCGATCCGCTCGGCGGCGGCCTCGGTCTCGCGCGCCCCGGAGAGCTGCTTGAGCACGGGCCAGACGCGCTCGTTCCACTCCGCGTGCCTCTGCTCCCAGACCGGGAAGCCGACGTCGCCGAACTCGAACTCCGCGAGCGGCTCCGCACCGAGCTCGGCGAGCTTCTCGTACACGTACCTCGGAAACGCGAGGAAGGCGTTCCACTGGCTGTTGCCGAGTCCCCAGACGACGTAGCGGCAGTTGCGCCAGCGCTCGTCGCCGGGCTGGGCGTGCTCGAGCGCCGCCTTGAAGGTGGTCGCGTTCGACGGCGGGTTCGAGGTGTAGGTCGAGGTCATGACGGCGAGCAGCCAGGGCTCGGTTCGCGGCGGCGACTCGGCGAGCTCGTTCAGGGTCAGGACGTCGGTCGCGTACCCGTAGAAGCGGCTGCGCTCGGCGAACAGCTCGGCCAACTCGCGGTTGGCGCCGAAGTTGCTGCCGTACGCGATCACGAGCTCCGGGTACGCGCTCGTCTCGGGAATCTCGGTCGGCGGGCCCCAGTCGCGGGCGGGCGAGCGCGCGGGAGCGGGCTGCTCCTCGCGCGCCTTTGCCGCGGCTCGCCGTGCGCCGGTGAGGTCGCGCGGCACGCGGACGACCGGCACCGCCGCCGGCTTCGTCGTCACCACCGTGTTCTTCGTCACCGTCGCGCCAGGCGCGAGCTGGAGCCGGTAGCGCTTGTAGATCTCGAAGAGGACGACCCGCAGCATCATGTAGGTGACCTCTTGCGCCATGCACTGGCGCTTGCCGATCGAGAACGGGATGAAGGCGTGGCGCGGCCGGTCGACGACCTTCTCCATCCCGAACTGGTCCGGATCGAACTTGTCCGGCTCCGGCCCCCAGAAGCGCGGGTCGCGCTGCGCCGCGAGCGTCCCGACCAGGATGATGTCGCCCTTGCGGATCCGGTAGCGGCCGAGCAGCCCGTCCTTGAGGCTCCGCCGGATCGTCACCGGCATCGGCGGGTAGATCCGCAGCGTCTCCTTGATCACCTGCGTCGTGTAGGTGAGCTTCATCAGGTCCTCGTACTGCAGGTCGTAGTCCGGATCGCCGCCCGTGATCGCGTCGATCTCGCCGATCAGCTTCTGCTCGACCTGCGGGTGCGTCGCGAGCACGTAGGCCAGCCAGGCGCCCGTGATCGACGGGCCGTTGAAGCCGTTCGAGAGGTGCATGAGGATCTGGTCGCGGACCGTCTCGGGGTCGAGCAGCTCGCCGGTCTCGGGATCCGGGACGCTGAGTAGCCGGCCGAGCAGGTCGGTCTGCTTGCCGAGCGGGCACGTGTGCATCCGCCCTCGCACGAGCGCGTCCGTGGTCCGGAACAGCTCCTTGTTGTGCGCGCGGTAGCGCTTCTTCCGCGCGCGCCGCGCGCGGCCGGAGAGGAGCGTGAAGTCCGGGCGCGGGTCGGCGACGCGCAGGATGCTCTCCTTCGTGCTCTCCGGGACGGCCGCCGCGAACGGGCGCGGCTCGCCGCCGTTCCCGTCCAGGAGGCCGAAGTCGTAGTTGCAGGCGCCGCGGCCGGAGACCTCGAGCGTGTAGCGCTCCATCCAGGAGCGCGCGTCGATCGGCTCGTCGTCGGCCAGCTGCGCCCAGGCCGCGACGAGGTTCCGCGCCTGCTCCTTCATCCGCTCCAGCTGCGTCCGCTGGTGCTGGGGCGAGTACCAGGGCAACATCACGCGCCGAATCCGCTCGTACTCGTCTCCGTCGCCGATCACTGAGATGCCGCCGCCTCGCGACTTGCCCAGCTGGTCGAAGAAGTTGATCTCCTCGATTCGCTTGCCGAACTGCTCCTCGTTCCCGGCGACCTCGTCGAGCAGCTCCGGGTCGGAGACGACGACCAGGCGCCACTTCTTGGTCGGGATCCCCACCGCGTAGAGGTGCCCGAAGCGCCGCCAGTAGTCGAGCTGGGTGTCGTTGTCGTTGAGGATGTCGAAGTTCGCGAACCGCTCGCCCTTCGGCACGAGCCAGCGGATCGCGTACGGAATCTCGAGCGGCTCGACCTTCTGCGCCGGCTCGACCGGCTGCTCGTGCGCAGTCGCGGACCGGTCTCGCGCCGGTCGCAGACGCACCGCCATCAGGAGGCCCCCCTCACGTCGAAAAAGGTAACGATCGAGATGCGATGCTTCAATGGCACGCCCACAAGGCGGGGCGTGGGCGCACGTTCTTCCGCGTCAGGAAAGGCGGTCGAGCATCGACTCGGCGAGCTTCCACGCGATCGTCGGGTTCGCCTCGACGACGTCGCGAAACTCGAGCGCGGTCAGGCCGTGACAGCGGAGCTCCGTCGTGGCGGTGATCGTCGCCGTCCGCTCCGAGCCCATCATCAGCGCGATCTCGCCGAAGTAGTCGCCCGGGCCGATGACGCCGCGCCGCTCGCCGCCGACGGTGACCTCCGCCTCGCCGCTCGCGACGACGCAGAAGCTGTCGCTCTCGTCGGGCGCCGTTCCCTCGGCGCTGACGACCGTCCCGGCGCCGAAGGTCTGCTCGCGCATCGAGTCCGCGAGCGTCTGCAGCTCGTCGTGGTCGAGATCCTCGAACAGCGGCACCCGCCCGAGCAGCTCCGGCGTCGCGGGCATCCTCAGTCGCTCTCGTCGACCGCGTAGATCTTCGTCGGCTCCAGCGTGATCACGATCCGCGACGCGCCTGGACCGTCGTACTTGCGCAGGTCGGCGCCGTCGTACTTGGCGCCGACGCGGGTCGCGAACGAATAGTCGGGATCCGGCTCGACGCGCGCCCTCCCTCGAAGCTCGAGGTAGCGGTACGGGTTCGAGAGGTCGACGATGGCGAGGCTGCACTCGGGCCGCGCCTGCAGGTTCGCCGCCTTGGCGCGGTCGGTGTTGACGGAGATCCTGATCTCGCCGTCCTCGTGCAGGAACCAGACCTCCGTCAGCTGCGGGAAGCCGTCGGCGTCGATCGTGGCGAACGTGCCCACGTCTGCGTCGAGCAGGTCGCGGTGCGATTCCGGGACGTCCACTCAGCCTGCGCGCGCCTCGGCGATACGGTCGACGAGCCCGTCGACGAGCTCGCTCTTCAGGAGCACGCCGTCGGCGCCGGCCTCCTTGACGGCCTTGTGGAGCTTCGGCGCCTCGTCGCCGGTGAGCGCGATCAGGCAGAGGCTCGGATGGTCGCGGCGCAGCCGGGCGATCGCCGTCACCCCGTCTAGCAGGGGCATGTGCAGGTCGATTACGACGGCGTCCGGGTCGAGCTCGTCCGCCTGCTCGATCGCCTCGAGGCCGTTGCCCACGGCGCCGACGACCTCGAGCTCAGGCTGGCGGTCGATCAGCGCCCGCAGCGATTCGATGAAGTCCGCGTCGTCGTCCGCAAGTAGGACGCGGATCCCCTGAGTCTCGGCGTCCCCCATTTCCCGGAACGGTAATTTCCGTTCGGTGCATCTGCAAACAGAGCCCGCGCCGGTCGCGCTGATCGGTGCGAGCCTCGATCTCGGCGCCGGCAGGCGCGGCGTGGACATGGGACCGTCGGCGATCCGCTACGCCGGCCTCGCCGCGCGGATCGGGCGGCTGGGCCGTGAGCTGCGGGACTGGGGCAACGTCGAGGGCGCGGTGCCCGAGGCAACCCACGTCGGCAGCGAGCGCGTCCGCTTCCTCGCCGAGATCAAGGCGGCCTGCGAGCGGGTCGCCGAGCTCGTCTCCGAGGCCGCGGAGGGCGGTCTGTTCCCGATCGTGCTCGGCGGCGACCACTCCGTCGCGCTGGGGACGATCGGCGGGCTCGCGCGCGTCCACGGCGAGGGCGGCGTGCTCTGGATCGACGCCCACGGCGACCTGAACCGGCCCGAGACCTCGCCGACCGGGAACGTGCACGGAATGCCGCTCGCGGCCGCGCTCGGGCTCGCCGGCAGCGAGTTCGAGAGCGATGCCTGGCCGCTTCCGGCCGTCGCCGCGGACCGGGTCGCGCTCGTCGGCGTTCGCGCTCTCGACCCGGCCGAGATCGATTTGATCGGCGAGGCCGACATCCACGTCTACACGATGAGCGACGTCGACCGGCTCGGCGTCGAGCGCGTCGTCCGAGAGGCGCTCAGGCACGTCGCCGGGCCCGGCTTCGTCCACGTCTCGCTCGACATGGACGCGCTCGATCCGGACATCGCTCCCGGCGTCGGCACTCCGGTCCGCGGCGGCCTCGCCTATCGCGAGGCGCACCTGGCGCTCGAGCTCGTCGCCGAGTCCGGGCTGGCGAACTCGCTCGAGGTCGTCGAGGTGAACCCGATCCTCGACCGCGAGAACGAGACGGCCAAGCTCGCGGTCGAGCTCGTCGCGAGCGCCTTGGGTGCGAGGATCCTCTGATGCTCGGGATCCTCTACGACGTCCACGGCAACCTCGACGCGCTCGACGCGGTGCTCGCGGAGGCCGGCGGCGAGGGAGTCGACGAATGGCTCCTCGGCGGCGACTACTGCGCGTTCGGGCCTTGGCCCGTCGGGACGCTGGAACGGCTGCGCCGGCTCGAGAACGCGACCTGGCTGCGGGGGAACGGCGAACGTTGGCTCGTCGACCCGCCAATGGACCTGCCGGAGGAGCAGAGCCGGTTCCTGTTCGCGGCGCTCGCCTCGACGATCGCGCAGGTCGGCGCGGGCGACGTCGACTTCCTGATCGGCCTGCCCGCCCACGCGGAGCGCGAGGACGCCTTCTATTGCCACGGCTCGCCGCTCTCGGACGTCGAGAGCTTCGCGCCGGAGCCCGAGGACGGGGACGAGCGCATGCTCGCCGGGATCAAGGAGCAGCAGGTCGTCTTCGGCCACAGCCACGTCCAGTTCCGGCGCGCCGGGCCGGATCAGACAGAGCTCGTCAATCCCGGCAGCGTCGGGATGCCGCTGGACGGCGACACGCGTGCCGCCTGGGCGGTCCGGCGCGACGACGGCTCGCTCGAGTTCCGGCGGACGGCCTACGACAACACCGCCGCCGTCGCGAAGATGCGTGAGTACGACTGGGGCGAGCGTGTCGCCCAGCGCCTGCTGAACGCGCGCGACCCGGGCTAGTCGAGCGACGCGTCCAGCGTTATCTCGGGAACGGCTGCCAGCGCCTTCGAGACCGGGCAGTTCTTCCTCGCCGTCTCGGCGGCTTGCTGGAAGCCGTCCTCGTCGAGCCCGTCGACCTGGCCGCGGACGGACAGGTGGATCTTCGTGATCGTGAAGCCGGCGTCGTCGGGGTTGTCGAGCGTGACCCGCGCGTCGGTCTCCAGCTTCGTGGGCTCGTGACCGTCCCGGGTGAGCGCGTTTGCGAGCGCCATCGAGAAGCACGTGGCGTGTGCCGCGGCGATCAGCTCCTCCGGGCTCGTCTTGCCTCCCGGCTCCTCGAAACGCGAGACCCAGGTGACGGGGTGGCCGCTCAGCGAGCCGCTGGAACGCAGGTCGAACGTCCCCGTTCCGCGGCGAAGACCGTGTTCCCAGGTCGCATGTGCCTCACGCTCGATCGCCATCGTCCTCCTCCTCTTCGCCTGATCCGCTCGGCCGGTAGTACGTCCGGCCACGCAACTCTTCCGGCAGGTAGTCGACGTCAAACCCGGCCGGGTCGCTGTGAGGGTAGATGTAGCCCTGACCCCGGCCGAGCTTCTTGGCGCCCTGGTAGTGGGCGTCGCGCAGCTCGTCCGGCGGCCGAAGCTGGCCGTGCTCGTGCACGTCGGTGGTCGCCTCCTTGATCGCGACGTAGCTGGCGTTCGACTTCGGCGCGCGAGCGAGGTAGATCGCCGCCTGCGAGAGGTTGAGCCGCGCCTCCGGCAGGCCGACGTGCTCGACCGCCTGCGCCGCCGCGACCGCGACGAGCAGCGCGCGCGGATCGGCGTTGCCGATGTCCTCGGAGGCGAGCACGATCATCCGCCTGGCGATGAAGCGCGGGTCCTCGCCGCCTTCGAGCATGGCCGCGAGGTAGTAGACGGACGCGTCGGGATCGGACCCGCGCATCGACTTGATGAACGCCGAGATGAAGTCGTAGTGCGCGTCGCCGCCTTTGTCGTAGACGAGCGGCCGCTTGCGCGCCGCGTCGTCGACGTGCTGCTCGTTCATGTCGACGCCCTCGGCGCGGGCGGTCTGGGCCGCGAGCTCGAGGATGTTGTAGGCGTTGCGGGCGTCGCCGCCGGCACGGCGGGCGATCTGCGCCGCGAGCGCCGCCGGGAGCTCGACCCCGAGCGCGGCCGCGCCGCGACGCGCGATCTCCTCGAGCTCCGGCTCGCCCAGCGGCTCGAGCTCGTAGATCTGCGAGCGCGAGAGCAGCGCCGAGTTCACCTCGAAGTACGGGTTCTCCGTCGTCGCGCCGATCAGCGTCACGAGGCCCTCCTCGACCGCCGGCAGCAGCGCGTCCTGCTGCGCCTTGTTGAAGCGGTGGATCTCGTCGAGGAAGAGGATCGTCCGCTGCCCGCTCGCCCCGAGGCGCTCGCGCGCCGAGGCGAGCACCTCCCGCACGTCCTTGACCGTCGCCGAGACGGCCGAGAGCTCCTCGAAGTGGGCGCCGGTGGTCTGCGCGACGATGCGGGCGAGCGTCGTCTTGCCGCTGCCCGGCGGGCCGTAGAGGATCATCGAGCCGACGCGGTCCTCGGCGATCGCGAGCCGGAGCGCCGAGCCCTCGCCGAGCACCTGCTTCTGCCCGACGAACTCGTCGAGCGTCTTCGGCCGCAGCCGGATCGCCAAAGGGGCCAGGTCCGTCATTCGCTGTGCCGCGGCGTCGGCGAAAAGGTCGCTCACGGCGGAAGTATGCTCCTGCCGTGGCCGTCGAGGACTACACGGAACCGATCCTCCCCGGCCCCGGGGAGAGCGACTACGAGCGCTATCTCCGCACGGACGAGCTGCTCGCGCTCCAGCCGGAAGCCGCCGGCTGGGCCCACCGCGACGAGCTGCTCTTCACGACTGTCCACCAGTCGTCGGAGCTCTGGCTGAAGCTCGCCTGGACGGAGGTCGAGGAGGCGACGCGGCTGGTCGAGGAGGGCGACGTGCCCGCCGCGCTGCGGCTGCTGCGCCGGGCGTCGCTGTGCCTCCAGCTCGTGACGGCGCAGCTCGACATGCTCGAGCAGATGTCGCCCTGGGAGTACCAGGTCGTCCGCGGGCAGCTCGGCCACGGGAGCGGCTTCGACTCGCCGGGCTTCCGCGAGATCCGCCGCGTGACGCCGCCGCTCGGCCAGGCGTTCTCGCAGGCGGTCCGCGACCGCGGCCTGACGCTGGCCGAGCTGTACGTGCGCGGGCGCGAGCACGAGGACCTGTACCAGCTGGCCGAGGCGTTGATCGAGTGGGACGAGCGGCTGACCGTGTGGCGGATGCGCCACTACAAGGTCGTCTCACGGATCATCGGCGACCGCGTCGTCGGCACGCAGGGAACGCCGGTCGAGCTGCTCGGCGGCTTGATCAAGCAGACGTTCTTCCCGGAGCTCTGGGAGGTGCGCAACCGCCTGACGGAGCGCGCCAACGAGCAGGGAGCGGACGGCTGAGCGAGCTCCCCGACAGCGTCGCCGCGGCGGGGAACATGTGGGGCGGCGCGGACTACGAGCTGATCGCCCGCGAATTCGCGCCGATCCACGACGACCTCGTCGGGCGCCTGGCGCCCCAGCGGGGCGAGCGCTGGCTCGACGTCGGGACGGGCACGGGCGAGGTCGCGCTCCGCGCGGCGCGCGCCGGCGCCGAGGTGACCGCGGTCGACATCTCGGAGCCTCTGCTCGCGCAGGCGCGGGAGAAGCCTGGAGCCGGGGACATAGAGTGGCGCCTGGCCGACGCGCAGGCGCTGCCCTTCGACGACGGCGGCTTCGACGTCGTCGCCTCGAACTTCGCGGTCATCTTCGCGCCGAGCCCGGAGCGCGCGGCGTCGGAGCTCGCCCGCGTCTGCAAGCCGGGCGGCCGCCTCGGCGTCACGGCCTGGCTGCCGAACCACGGATTGCACCGCCTCTACAACCGCTTCTCTCCCTCCGAGGGCGAGGACCCGACGGAGCGCTGGGGGTCGCCCGACGGCGTCACAGGTCTGCTCGAGGGCGCGTTCGAGCTGGAGATCGAGGAGCGCGTCTGGAACCTGGACGCCGACTCGCCCGAAGACGCGTGGCGGAAGCTGAGCACCGGCGCGCCGCCCGTGAAGGCGATGCTCGACTCGCTCGACCCCGAGCGGGCGGCCGAGTTCCGGTCGGCGATGATCGAGTACTGGAACGGCTTCCGGACGAACGGCGGCGTGCGCGAGCCGCGCGAGTATCTGGTCGCGATCGGCAGGCGGCGCTGATGGCGACGATCTCGCTTCGCGACGAGGTCGCCGACCTCCTGCAGCTGCTGATCCGGATCGACACCGTCAATCCGCCGGGGAACGAGACCGAGGCGGCCGACCTGCTCCGCGGCTACCTCGCCGCGAACGGCGTCGAGGCCGAGCTCTACGCGAAGGTGCCCGAGCGCGCGAACCTCGTCGCGCGTATCCCGGGCCGGGGGGACGGCCCGAGCCTGCTGCTGCTGTCGCACACCGACACGGTTCTCGCCGACGAGTCCGAGTGGGAGGTCGATCCCTGGTCGGGCGAGCTGCGAGACGGGGAGATCTGGGGCCGCGGCGCGCTCGACATGAAGGGGCAGGTCGCCGCGAACGCGGTCGCGATCGCCTCGCTGGCGCGCGAGGGGTTCGAGCCGAGCGGCGACCTGATCTTCGCCGCGACGGCCGACGAGGAGGTCGGGGACGACTTCGGCGCCTCGTGGCTCTGCCGCGAGCACCCGGACGCGATTCGGGCGGACTACTGCATCAACGAGGGCGCAGGCGACCGCGTCCAGTTCGGCGACCGCGCCTTCTACCTCTGCTCGACCGCGGAGAAGATGAGCTCGCCGTTCCGGATCACGGTGCGCGGGCGCAGCGGCCACGCGTCGATGCCGAGCATCGCCGACAACGCGCTCGTCAAGGCCGCGCCGCTGATCGAGGCGCTCGCGGCCGTCAAACCGAAGCCGCGCGTCGAGCCGGAGGTCGCGGCGTTCCTGCGCCTGCTGACCGGCGAGGACGTCGGCGCCGGCGACGCGCTCGCGGTGGCGCGTGGGATCGACCCGCTCGCCGCCGAGCTGATCGAGCCGCTGCTGGCGTTGACGATCGCGCCGACGATCGTCTCGGCGTCGGCGAAGCAGAACGTGATCCCGGCCGCGTGCGAGCTCGTCTGCGACTGCCGCCTGCTGCCGGGGCAGACCCAGGAAGAGGCCGAGCGGTCGATCCGAGACGCGCTCGACGGCTTCGACTACGAGTTCGAGTGGCTCGAGGCTCAGGGCGGCACGCGCTCGCCGATGGCGACGCCGCTCTGGGACGCGATCGCAGAGTTCGTCGCCGAGGAGGAGCCGGGCGCCGGGCTCGCGCCGGTCTGCCTCGCTGGCTTCACCGACAGCCACTGGATCCGCGAGGCGTTCGGCACCGTCGCCTACGGCTTCTTCCCGATGCGAACCATGGATCCTCGGCTCGCCTCGCGGCTGATCCACTCCGCCGACGAGCGCGCCGCGGTGGCCGATCTCGAGCTCGGCGTGCGGTTCCTCCGCTCCGCGGCTCAGCGACTGCTCGGTCGCTAGGCTCTGCAAATGGCCGACGAGAAGATCCGCCTCGGCGGAATGGCGCTCGCGAACGGCGTGCTCGTCCACGGGCCGCGCGCCTGGGCCTGCGCAGTCCGGACGAGCGGAGGCGACCTCCACGTCGTCGCCGAGCCGAAGCGCTTTCGCGCCGCCGAGGTCGAGCAGCCGCTGCTCCGAGGCCCGGCGCGGCTCGCCGAGGTGATGCTGCTTCTGCCGCAGCTGAAGCGCCGCGTGCCCGCGGCCAAGCTGCCCTTCGAGCGGCCGCGCGTCCTCGCGACGATGCTCGCGAGCGCGGTCGCCGCCCGCGCGGTGAAGGCGTCGCGGCTGAAGCCGCTCGCGCAGGAGCTGATCTCCGGCGCCCTCTCGCTCGCGCCCGCGGTGCTCGCCGTGCGCGGCACCGAGCTCGCGGCGTATCACGGCGCCGAGCACATCTCGATCGGCAGCTACGAGCACGGCGAGGCGCGCGACAAGGAGCACGAGCGCTGCGGCTCGCACATCGTCGGCCCGCTCGTCCTCGCCTCTGCGATCGGCGGCACGCTCGCCGCCAAGGCGCCGCGGAACCTGCGCGGCCCCGCGCGGGCGGCGGCGCAGCTCGGCGCGGTCGGGGTCGCGACGGAGGTCTTCAGCTGGATGGTGCGGCACCCGAACCACGCCGTCGCCAAGGCGCTGGCCAAGCCAGGCCACGAGCTGCAGCACCGGCTGGCGACGGCGGAGCCGAGCGCGGAGCAGCTCGAGGTGGCCGAAGCGGCCCTGGCCGCGTGTCTGGCACTCGAAACCGATGGCGCTCCAAGAGCGGACTAGGAAGAGGCTCCCGGCCGACGCCTTCGACCTCCCCGTCGAGAAGATGCGGGAGGGCTACTACACCGACGCGTACTTCAACCACGCGCGCGCGACCCTGCTCGAGGACGGGCGGCGACCTCGGGTCGTCATGCAGGTGTTCCAGAAGAAGGACGCCTTCCTCGGCGGGATGGACGAGGCGCTCGCGATCCTCAGGCTCTGCGCCGACGACTGGGAAGGGCTGACCGTCCACGCGCTCTTCGACGGCGACGAGGTCGCGCCGTACGAGACCGTGATGACGATCGAGGGGGACTACACGACCTTCGCGCACCTCGAGACGCTCTACCTGGGAGTGCTGGCACGGCGGACGCTGATCACGACCAACGTCGTCCGCGTGCTCGAGGCCGCGAACGGCAAGCCGATCATCTTCATGCCGGCCCGGCACGACCACCACCGCGTCCAGACCGGCGACGGCTACGCGGCGTACGTCGCGGGCCAGGTCGTCGGCGCGCCGATCGGCGTCACCACCGACGAGCAGGCCTCGTGGTGGGGCGGCAAGGGCGTCGGCACGGTCCCGCACGCGCTGATCTCGGCCTACGGCGGAAACACCGTGCTCGCCGCGTCGAAGTTCGCCGAGTGGGCGCCGGAGGACCTGAACGTGACCGTCCTCGTCGACTTCGAGAACGACTCGGTCGAGACCGCGCTCGAGGCCGCGCGTGTGCTCGGCCCCCGGCTCTGGGGCGTCCGGCTCGACACGTCGGAGTCGCTCGTCGACCGATCGCTGTGGCACGACCTCGGCGACTTCAGGCCGACCGGCGTCAACGAGCGGCTCGTCCGCAAGGTGCGCGACGCCCTCGACCACGACGGCTTCGAGCGCGTCAAGATCGTCGTCTCCGGCGGCTTCGACGTGGAGAAGATCCGCGCCTTCGAGGCGCGCGGCGTCCCGGTCGACTCCTACGGCGTCGGCTCCTCGCTGATCCGCGGCTCGAACGACTTCACGGCCGACATCGTCCTCACGGACGGCCGTCCGTCGGCCAAGGCCGGACGGAGATTCCGGCCGAACGAGCGGCTCGAGCTCGTCGACTAGGCGGTCGCCGAGGCCATGAGCCCCGGCCACGACTCGATCGGGTCCGTCGAGCGGACGACGTGCATGCCCGCCTCGGCGAAGCGCTCGAACGCCGCGTCCGCCTCGTCCGTGTAGTCGACGGCGCCCGGGACGACGACCGGCGAGGTGCAGTCCTCGAGCAGGTAGACGCGCTCGGCGAGCCGCCGCTCGCGGCCTTGCGCCTCGAGCAGGTCGTCGATCGTCCAGGCGACGCAGTGGCTCTTCGCCTGGCCGGCGACGACGATCGCGTCGAAGCCGAACAGCCGGTCGATCAGCGCCTGGTTCTTCTCGGCGATCACGTCTCCGTTCGGCCCGGTCGTGACCTCGGGCCCGAGGATCGAGTAGTGCTCCGTCAACGGGTTCTGGCCCTTGATCTCGAACCGCGGCTGGGCGAGCCGAGCGACCGTGTGGAAGAAGATCGCCTCCTCGACCGCGGGCGCCAGCGCGTGCCCGACGCCGCCGAGCAGCGCGTGGTACGGCCAGATGGTCAGGTTGTATTTGCCGCCGCGCTCGAGCTCGCGCGTGTAGTGGCGAAGGTGGCGCTCGAGGTAGTCGTGGCTCCAGCCGACCGCCTCGGCGACCTCGGGATTGACGCGCCAGCGACCGGCCTCGACGTCCTCGGCGCTGACGAGCGTGTAGGGAGGCGGGTGGCTCCCGTCGGCGTCGACGAGCCAGACTGGGTGGAAGATCTGGACCGCTTCGTGCGTGTCGAGCGTCGGCACGATCCGCGTGATCACGTCGAGGTTGCGGTAGAGGAACTCGCACAGCCGCCTGTTGTCGTCGACCGCGCCGGTGCCGCTCCGGCCGGCGACGAAGAGCTCGAAATCCGGCAGGCAGAACGTGTTCTGGACGTCGACCGCGAGCAGGCAGATCCGAACCCGGTCCTCCGCGGCCGGCGACAGCGAATGCGTGCGCGCCCAGTGCACGGCGTCCGCGGCGAGCCGCTCGTAGGGCACGCGCCGCAGCTCGCCGACGCGCTCGGGCTCGAAGTGCGGTGGGATCGGGAGCACGGCCGCAGTCTAGGGCGCGCACTACAGCATCCGGCTTCGGTTGCCGATGACGGCCAGGATGGGTTGGCTCGTCATGTTCCGTGACGCCGCGACTGCGTGGCTGCCACTTCTCTTCGCGATCCTGCTCGTCCTGATGGTCTACGTGCTCTGGCGCACGCTCCAGGTGATGCCGCGCGTGACCGCCGCGAAGACGATCACCTCGACCTCCCGCGTCAGCTGGAACGACGTCGCCGGGCTCCAGGAGGCGAAAGAGGAGCTCGCCGAGGTCGTCGACTTCCTGCGCGAGCCCGAGCGCTTCGGCCGGCTGGGCGCACGCGTCCCGAAGGGGATTCTTCTCTACGGCCCGCCCGGAACCGGCAAGACGCTGCTCGCGAAGGCGATCGCGAACGAGGCGGGCGCGAACTTCTACATGTCGAGCGCCTCCGCGTTCGTCGAGATGTTCGCCGGCCTCGGCGCAGCGCGAATCAGAAAGCTCTTCGACGAGGCGCGCAAGCACGCGCCGGCGATCGTCTTCATCGACGAGCTGGACGCCGCCGGCGCCGCCCGCACCGGACACGGCTTCAACCGCGAGCAGGACCAGACGCTGAACCAGCTGCTCGTCGAGCTCGACGGCTTCGAGGGGCGCGACCAGATCGTGGTCATGGGCGCCTCGAACCGGCTCCAGGACCTCGACCCGGCGCTGCTTCGGCCGGGCCGCTTCGACCGGCAGGTGCTGATCGGCGCGCCCGACCTCGCCGAGCGCGAGGAGATCCTCGGCGTGCACACGCGGGGCAAGCCGCTCGCCAGCGACGTCGACGTCAAGCTGATCGCGCGCCAGACCGCCGGCCTGACCGGCGCCGAGCTCGAGAACATCGCCAACGAGGCGGCGATCTTCGCGGGCCGCGAGAAGCAGCAGTACATCCACCAGGCGCACTTCGACGCCGCGATGGAGCGGGTCGTCGCGGGCCTGCAGAAGCGGCGCGTCGTCACCGAGAAGGAGAAGCGGATCCTGGCCTACCACGAGGGCGGCCACGCGCTGATGTCGCACCTCGTGGGCGACCTGCTGCCCGTGCAGAAGGTGACGATCGTCTCCCGCGGCCAGGCGCTCGGCTACACGCTCAACCTGCCGAGCGAGGAGCGCTACCTGCACACGACCGAGGAGTTCCAGGACCTGCTCAAGGTCTACCTCGGCGGCCGCGCCGCCGAGCAGGTCGTGTTCGGTCGCGTCACGAACGGCGCCGCGAACGACCTCGAGAAGGCGACCGAGCTCGCGCGCGCGATGGTGTTCGAGTACGGCATGTCGGACTCGGTCACCTCGCGGACGATGCGCGCCGACAACTACGCGCTGTCGGAGGAGACGAAGCGGCTCCGCGACCAGGAGCAGGCTCGGCTGACCGACGACGCCTACGCCGCGGCGCAGCGGATGCTCGAGAAGCATCGCCCCGCGCTCGACCGGATCGCCAACGCGCTGCTCGAGAAGGAGACGCTCGACCGCGAGGAGCTCGACACGCTGCTCTCGGACGTCGAGCCCGAGTCGCGCTCCAGCGAGACCGTCGGCACCGTGCGCGTCGTGCCGCTGCCGGTCGACTCGGTCTAGATACGATCGCGCGCATGGAAGCGCGCGGGATCCACCATCTCGGCGTCGCGGTCGCCGACCTCGACGAGGCCGTGACGACGTACGAGCGCGTCTTCGGCGCACGGCTCGAGCATCGCGAGACCGTTCCGGACCAGGGCGTCGAGGCGGCGTCGCTTCGCGTCGGCGAGGGCCGGGTCGAGCTGCTCGCCTCGCTCGGCGAGGAGACGCCGGTCGGGAAGTTCCTCGCCAAGCGCGGCCCGGGCATGCACCACGTCGCCTTCGAGGTCGCCGACGTCGGCAGCGCGCTCGGCGAGCTCCAGGACGAGGGCGTCGAGCTCGTCGACGAGCAGCCGAGGCAGGGGCTCTTCGGCCTCCAGGTCGCGTTCCTCCATCCCGACGCGCTCGACGGCGTCCTCGCGGAGCTGGTGGCGCATGGCTAGCAACGAGCGCGTCGTGGTCGAGATCGGTTTCGACGGCGGCCAGATCATGGGCGCCAGGGTGACCGAGCAGTCCGCGGACGAGCTGGAGCAGGCGCTCTCGGGGTCGCGCGACGGGGCGCTGACGCTGGACGCCGACGACGGTCGCTACACGATCCCGCTGCAGCGCGTCGTCTATATCAAGCGGTTTACGCGCGAAGCCCGCCTAGGCTTTACGAGCGGTAGTTAGAAGCCGAAGACTGGCGGGCATTCCCGGTTGATGGGGAACGAAGCCGCCGAAACGACGGCGCCGCGCCGCGCGGTGTCCTCGGAATCCCTGAGACGCCTCGTCGACCAGGCCCAGCAGGGAGACCGCTCCGCGCTCGAGGAGCTCTACCTGCTCCATTTCGACCGCATCTACAGCTACCTCCACATGAGCGTCGGCAACCGCCACGACGCCGAAGACCTGACGACGCAGACGTTCCTGCGGATGCTCGAGTCGATCCAGAAGTTCCGCTGGCGCTCGGCCCCGTTCTCGGCCTGGCTCTTCCGCATCGCGCACAACCTCGCGATGGACCACTTCCGCGCGAACAAGCGCTGGCAGCCCGAGGAGGAGGTGCCCGAGCCCGATCCCGGCGAGGGCAGCGCCGCGGAGGAGGAGGCGCTCGAGTCGATCGGGCGACGGAGCATGCTCGAGCTGATCGAGAACCTCTCGCCGGAGCAGCAGCAGGTGCTGACGCTCAAGTTCGTCTTCAACTTCTCGAACGGAGACGCGGCGACGATCCTCGGCAAGAGCGAGGGCGCCATCAAGTCGCTGCAGCACCGCGCGCTCGCCTCGCTGCAGCGTCAACTGGAAAAGTAGGCCATGGCCCTTTCCGTCGGCATCGTCGGCCTGCCGAACGCAGGCAAGACGTCGCTCTTCCGTGCGCTCACGCGGACGGGCCCCAGCGTTCCCGGCAAGGAGAACGTCGGCATGGCGACGATCCCGGACGAGCGGCTCGAGCCGCTCGCGGAGGTCGAGCGCGCGCGGAAGGTCACCCCGGCGGCGCTCCGGGTCGTCGACGTCCCCGGGACGGGGCCGCAGCTGCTCGGGAACCTGCGCCAGGTGGACGCGCTGCTCGTCGTCCTCGACGCCTGGTCCGGCACCCGCGACCCCGACGCAGACCTCGCGACGCTCCAGCTCGAGCTGCTCGTGGCCGACCGCGACCACGTCGAGCGCCGGCTCGAGCGGGTGGCGAAGCAGGCGAAGTCCGGCGACCAGGCGCTCCGGGACGAGGTCGCACAGCTCGAGGCCGTGCTCGCGCACATCGACGCGGAGCGGCCGCTCTCGGAGTTCCCGGGCGAGCTGCCGCCCGAGCTCGAGCCGTTGACGACGAAGCCGCTGATCGTCGTCCGCAATGGTTCGGACGGGATCGACGCCAAGCTCGAGGCCGAGCTCGCGGAGCTGCCGGAGGAAGAAGCCGCGGCGTATCGCGACGGCGAATCCGCGCTCGGGGACGTCGCGCGGCGGCTGTTCGAGTCCGTCGGCCTGATCACGTTCTTCACCGCGGGCGAGCAGGAGACCCGCGCCTGGCCGCTTCGCCAGGGGCTGACGGCCCTCGACGCGGCGGGCGAGATCCACTCCGACATCGCGCGCGGCTTCATCCGCTGCGAGGTCATCCGCTGGAACGAGCTCGTCGACGGCGGCTCACGGGCCGAGGTCGCGCGGCGCGGGCAGCAGCGGCTCGAGGGCAAGACCTACGTCGTCGAGGACGGCGACGTGCTGAACATCCGCTTCAACGTCTGAGCCGAGCCCGGCACCGGAGGACCGGTGCCGGGCCCGAAGGCGTCAGCAGCAACCGCACCCGCAGTCGCCGCACTCACATCCACAGCCGCACGCAGCCATGGCGCCTCCTTTCATCGACGCTTGTCG
The DNA here is from genome assembly GCA_051986525.1 of Gaiellaceae bacterium. Classification (GTDB taxonomy): domain Bacteria; phylum Actinomycetota; class Thermoleophilia; order Gaiellales; family Gaiellaceae; genus 13-2-20CM-68-14. The sequence continues at coordinate 588 of JBPYFE010000123.1, read as the reverse complement.
ATAAAGAAACGCTACGTGTTACATTGATGACTGTCAATGAAGAACCTCCGTGTCCTCGAAGCCCCCTGTTGCGCTCCCGGCGCGCCGCCGCTGGCGACGGAGAGTGCCGCGGCGCTCGCCGAGCGGTTCAAGGCCCTCTCCGATCCGGCGCGGGTCGCGATCCTGAACCGGATCGCCGGCGCGCCGAACGGTGAGCTCTGCACCTGTCACCTCACCGACCCGCTCGGGCTCTCGCAGCCGACGGTGTCGCACCACCTCCGCGTCCTCAAGCAGGCGGGGCTCGTGGAGCAGGCGCGCAAGGTGAAGACGATGACGTTCTACCGCGTCGTTCCGGAAGCGCTCGAGGAGCTGGCGTTCGCGATCGGCGGCGGTCCGAAGCCCGAGGGCGTGCTCGTCACCGGCGAGCGCGCGGTCGCCTGGTGAAGCGCGCCTACTTCGTCTGCGTCGGGAACGCCGGGCGGTCGCAGATCGCGCAGGCGCTCTACGAACGGCTCGGCGGCGAGGCCCGCTCGGCCGGATCGCGGCCCGAGGCGGAGCTCCATCAGGCCGTCGTCGAGGCGCTCGAGGAGATCGACGTCGACGTCTCCC
>JBPYFE010000122.1:0-17575 GCA_051986525.1 Gaiellaceae bacterium | reverse complement strand
GTGATCGCGACGACGAGCCGAGGTGTCACACGGGCGATCGTAGCTACCGTGGAAACCCGTGACGACGCGGGGCGCCTACCTGATGAACCTTGGGCCGACGGGGTACCTCGAGGCCTGGGAACTCCAGCGATCCCTCGCCGCCGCCGTGTCGCAAGGCGCGATACCCGACACGGTGGTCCTGCTCGAGCACCCACCGACCATCACGCTCGGGCGACGCACGGATCCGGGCGAGGTCCACGTTCCCGAAGGCGTCGAGGTGGAGGTCGTCGAGACGGACCGGGGCGGCAAGTCGACCTACCACGGGCCCGGACAGCTCGTGTGCTACCCGATCCTCGACCTGAAGCGGCACGGGCAGGACGTCAAGAAGTACTGCCGTGATCTCGAGCAGGCAATCATCCGCACGGTCGCGCAGTACGGCGTGAGCGCGACCTGCATTCCGGACCTGACAGGGGTCTGGCTCGAGTCGCCGCCGCGGAAGATCGCTTCGATCGGCATCCATATCTCCCGCTGGGTCTCGACGCACGGCTACGCGCTGAACATCGACGTCGACCCGGCGCCGTTCACGGAGTGGATCACCGCCTGCGGGCTCGAGGATGCCGCCTTCACGTCGATCGCCCGGGAGACGGGCCAGGCGGTCTCGGTCGACGACGTGCGCCCTCACGCGGCGGCTGCGCTCGAGGAGGGGTTCGGCCTCCGCTTCGACCTCGTGCCGGGAGACGAGCCGGGCCTCTGGCCGCAGCCGCTGCACGCGGAGCTCGGCGCCCGCTAGCGGATTCCCGTATCGATCGAGAAGCTCTGGCGGCGGGTGCCCGAACGCACGACGATCGGCGACGGCGAGATCCGCATGCCCTTCGATGCCGTCACGGTGTACGCCCCCGGCGCCAGGCTCACCGTGTAGGCCCCGTTCGCTCCCGTGGTCGCCCGCACCGAGCGCGTGGGCGACGTGAACGTGAGGACCACGCGTGCCGCCGGCCGGTCGCACGGCGATCCGGCTCGACAGACCGGCGTCACCGGGCCGATCGTCACCGTTCCCTTGATCAGGACGAGCGCCGTGAGAGCGGCGAGCATCCGCCCAGGGTACGCCCCGCCTCTAGACTCGAACGGATGGAGACATCGCTCCCCGTCGCAGCGCGGCCGCGCCGCCCCGAATGGATGAAGGTGCGCGCGCCGAGCGCGAACACCCGCTACTTCGACGTCAAGAAGCTGATCCACGGTGCGAGCCTGCACACGATCTGCGAGGAGGCGCGCTGCCCCAACATCGCCGAGTGCTGGGGACGCGGGACGGCGACCTTCCAGATCCTCGGCGATACGTGCACGCGCGCCTGCCGCTACTGCTACGTGCACTCCGGCCGGCCCGAGTCGCCGCCCGACCCGCTCGAGCCGCTGCGGCTCGCGGCCACGGCGGCCAAGATGGAGCTCAAGCACGTGGTCGTCACCTCGGTCGACCGCGACGACGTGCCCGACCGCGGGGCGGGGCACTACGCAGCGACGATCCGCGCGCTCAAGCACAAGGTCCCGGAGGCGACGATCGAGGTGCTGACGCCGGACTTCCTCGGCGTCGAGGAGGAGGCGCTGCGGATCGTGCTCGCCGAGCGACCCGACGTCTTCAACCACAACATCGAGACCGTGCGCCGACTGCACGCGCACATGCGCGGCGCGAAGGCGAGCTACGACAAGGCGCTCTGGCTGCTCGAGCGTGCCAAGGAGCTCGCGGACTACCCGGTGCTGACGAAGTCCGGGATCATCGTCGGGCTCGGCGAGACGAATGACGAGGTCGTCGGGACGATGCGCGACCTGCGCGAGCACGGCGTGGACGTCGTCACGATCGGGCAGTACCTCCAGCCGAGTGCGAAGCACGCGACCATCGACCGCTGGGTGCACCCGGACGAGTTCCGCTGGTTCCGTGAGCAGGGCGAGGCGCTGGGGTTCGGCTCCGTGTTCTCGGGGCCGCTCGTCAGGAGCTCGTACCGCGCCGACGAGCAGCGGCACGCCGCCGCGACCGGCCGTGGCGCGGTGGCGTACTAGCGCGGCGCTCGCGCTCCTGGCCCTCGTCGCCGGCGGCTGCGGTCACGATCCCTCCGCGGGTTCGACGGCGACCACGACGGGTCGTCCGCAGATCGTCCCGCTTCAGCAGCAGCCGCTAACCGTGAAGGGAACCGGCTTCCGGCCGGGGGAGAAGGTCCGGCTCAGCGCGAAGGGCCTGCGCAGCGGCGCCGCGACCACCACGGCAGACGGCGCGGGCGAGTTCGAGGCGACCCTGCGCGGCCTGAAGAGCTGCGACAGCGTCAACGTCTACGCCGTCGGCTCGAGCGGCAGCCGGGCGCAGTTCAACCTCTCCTCGATCGCCTGCACGGACGGATAACGAGGGGGCCGGCTCGCGCCGGCCCCCTCGTGCCTGCTCGACCGCGGGCGACTAGTGGTCGTCCGTCGGATCCGAGCTGAACGCCTGGATCTCCGCGACCCGCACGAAGCGGCGGGTCGACGCGGCCGAGACGTTCGTGTCGCAGTCGGTGGTGGCCGTCGGGTCCGCGTCCTGCTCGCCCTGGTAGGCGGGCCCACCGGTGCACTGGTTGGCCAGCACACGCAGCCGCAGGTGAGTCGCGTGGAACTTCGGAACCTTGAAGTCCCTCAGGATCAGGTGCGGCCCGTTCGGCCTCGGCGCGTCGCCGGGGAAGGCGTCGGCCGCGCTGGTGTACACCTTCGTGTACCCGGCGTCGGTCGAGCAGTCCGCTCCCTTGGCGGCGTTGCATGCCCAGAGCTCGAACGACCGGAGCGCCGCGAAGCGGCTCTCGCCCGGTGCGATCATCGCGCTGACCTCGACGTGCTTGATCTCGCGCGCGTCGGTGCCTGCGAGGTCGATCGTGAGCTGCTTGCCGAGGATGTTCGACAGCGTCCCGTCGGCGGCGCGACCGTCGGCCGACCAGTTGGTCAGCTCGGTCTCGTCGATCGCGTTGCCGAAGTTGGTGCCGTCGCCGCTGGCCGTGGCGCCCTGCGCCGCGGAGGCCCAGTTCGTCGGCAGCTTCAGCTTGATCGTCCGCGACGATCCGTGCAGATCGGCGTGGAACCGGTACGCGCCGTAGCCCTTCGCCACGACGAGGAAGTCGTACCTGCCGTGGACGAAGGAGGCGACGGCGTCACGGTTGACGTCGATGCCCGAGTTCGTCGTCGCCGGATCGGTGTCGGCGATCGGGTTGACCTGCTTCTCGTAGTGGCCCACGTACACGTTCCCGACCACGTCCGGATGGCCCGGGGCGTCGGCCTCGAGCTGGAACGTCACCTCGGTGTTCCCGCCGAGCGGCGAGGCGAAGTCGGGCACCGGGTTCGTGTCGTTGACGGTGCTCGTGTGCACGGCGGCTGCCGCGCCGAGCCCACGCTTCGCGAACGCCTTCCAGATCGCCTTCTGGTTGGAGCCTGCGTAGCGCATGACGTCCGCCTGCAGCATCGAGTTGCGGGCGTCGACCATCGTCGGGCCCGTCGGGTCGAGCAGCATCGCGTCGAACACGAGCTGGATCCAGCGCCGGTTGCCGGGGCAGTTCTGCGACGGCAGCTCGCCCGCCGCGCACTGCGCCTGCAGCGCCTTGTCACCGACCGGGAAGGCGTCGTTGTACTTGTCGACGAGCGCCTGCCGGACGGAGTTGTTGATCGCGACCCAGATCTCGCCGTCCGAGTGCACCTCGTTGCCCGGCGTGTCGTAGCCGATGTCGCTGAAGTTCAGCGGGTTGACGTGCGGGTACTTCGACGGCGTCGGGAAGGCGCCGGTCCGCGGGTAGTTCATGACGTAGTTGCGGATCCCGTGCTCCTTGTTGCCCGTCGCGTACGCGCCCGTGGCGAAGGGGTTCTCGCCGTCGGTCGGCAGGAAGCCATTCTCGTTCAGGTACTCGATCGAGACGAGATCGCCGAAGGCCTCGCCCATGGCGCCGGCGTGGAAGCCGGTCCGGGACGCGCCCTTGCCGATCATGCGGTTCTCGATCATGTGGCCGAACTCGTGGCCGATCACGCCCTGGTCGTAGTCGCCGTCGACGCAGGGTGCGTAGAACGAGCCGGCGATCGGCTGCCACATGTACATGTTCGAGAACGAGGAGCCGCCGTCGGGAACCGTGGTCATGTTCGCGTTGTCACGCGAACCGGACTGCAGGCCCGACTGGGAGTCGCCGATCAGCGGGTCGCCCTCCTGCCAGGTCTCGGTGTTCCCGAAGTTCGACGACTGCGCGTTCCAGTTCTGCTCCGTGAACCCGAGGTAGTAGGAAAAGTCGTGCATCCGGTTGTGCATCGCGAACAGGTTCACGGTCGCCGCGGCGTCGTCGTAGACCGCGCCGGGTGTCTCCACTGCAGCGCGCTGGCACTGACGCGTGTTCCAGTCATTCGTCCATGCGTAGGAGTAGTCGCGGAACGGGCTGACGACGGTCGGCATGTACTGCGGAGCCGACGGCGAGCCGCCGGAAGCCCATGACGTCGCCGTCTTGTTGTTGTTGCCGCTCGTGGTGAGCGTCGTCACGTTCGCGCGGGCGTCGTAGTCCCACGGCGAGCGAGAAGCGAGGTTGCCGACCACGCGGTCACAGCCCGGAGCGGACCGCCAGCACCACACCTGACGGGTGTCCGTGGAGGGATTTCCCCACGGGAACATCGAGTTGAGGGCGAGCGGCGGGTTGGCCGGGAAGGCCTTCCAGCGCGCCCAGTAGTCCGGCGGCGCCGGGCTGTCGTCGATCGTGACGGTGCCGGTGTACGTCCGCGGCTCCGCCCAGGCGGCTCCGTCGCCGAAGTCGCAGACCTGGACGAAGTAGTCGCCCGCCGGCACGCCTGCGGCCGGCGCGTAGCGGAACTGCTCGGGCGACGTCCCCGTGTCCGCCTGCAGGATCGGCGTCGTGCTGGCGCCGAGGAAGAGGTTGAAGACGATGTCGTTGCTCGAGAGCGTGGCCGCGGCGAAGCCCGAGAGCGCACGGACGCCGGGGCCGACCGTGTACGGGCCCTTGCGTACGTCGCAGGCCCCGTCGGTCGCGGGAAGCGTCCCGTCGAAGGGCGTGGTCGTGACCGCGAGCGGCCGCTTCGCCTTCGACTTGGCCGTCGAGAAGTAGTCGGTCAGGTTCGTCCGCGCGAGCACCGCGCCCGTGCGGGCGTCGACGATCACGCGGTAGGCAGCCGTGGCCGCGCTCGAGGTGTCGAGCACGATCGTCTCGTAGGCGGGGACTGCCTTCCGTGCGGTGGCGAAGGCACCGAGCCGCACGCGCTGCACGTTCCGCAAGCCGCCCACGCGCAGGTTCGTCCAGCCGCGCACGGCCTTGCCCGAGCGCACGTTCACGAGCGCGCTCTTGAGGCCGACGCTGGTTGCGCCCCGGAGCCAGCCCTGGGCGGCCGTCAACTGCTTGGAGCCCTTCAGCGGCACGGATCCGATCGCGCTCGACGAGACGTAGCCGATCTTCCAGCGGTTCCCCTTCGCCGGCTGGACGGCGACGGTGATGAACCCCGTGCCGTTCACGACCTTGAGGCCGCCGAGGGCCTGCTGGAACGTGACGGCGTGGGAGCTGCTCACGGAGAGCCGCGAGTCCGCGTAGACACGCAGGCCCGCCACCGAGCTGAGACGGAAGATCAGCTTGTGCTTCGCCAGCCAGGCACGCGCGGCGACCGTCGCGGTCGCACCCCGTGCCGATTTGCTCAGGAACCCGCCCGGACGCATCAGCGTCGACGGCGTCCCGTAGGTGTTCCACGTTGCCCTCGCGTGCAGGACGCGAACAGCCGCGCGCTGCGCGGCCGTCGGCTTCTGCAGGGCGCCGGACCGCACGAAGTCGCGCAGGCTGCCGTGCTTCGACGGCGTGGCCTGGCGAACTCCGAAGCTGGGCCCGGCGAGGACGAGAGCAACCGCCGCGGCGGCGAGCACCGCGCGCAGCAGCGCCTGTCTGAAATTCATCCTGCCTCCCCTTTCGGTTCCCCCCACCCCCTCGCGCAGGGGTGCTGAATCGTGCAGCGGCGATCTTGAGACGTCTATTCGATGAAGTCAAGAGCACGAAGGGTGGCCGCACTCCGAAATGCGAGAGGGCCGCCGAAGCGGCCCTCTCGAAGGTGCTCAGGCGACGGCGCTAGTGGTGGCCGTTGCCGCCGAGCCTCATCCGCCAGATGCCCTGCGAATGCGTCGCGGCGTACAGGACGCGCTCGCAGTGCCCGTGTCCCATGCAGGTCGGGACGCGGTTCGACGGCTGGATCTCGAGATGCATGATCTCGTAGCGAGGCATGCCCCTCGTCAGGTGCCAGCTGGCCCCGTCGTGCGGGCCGGACAGGACGCCGAAGTCCGTGGCGACGTACAGCGTGTGCGTCAGGTCGTCGCGGACGATGTCGGCGACGGGCAGGTCACCGACGCCGGTGGGCGTCGGGAACGCGCTCGTCCCGCTCTCGACGTTCAGGTTGACGAACGTGCCGTTGCCCGTGATGTTGCTCGGGCCCTCGGTCACGCTGAACACGTGGCCGGGGGTCGTCGGGGTCACGGCGTTGTAGCCCGAGTAGCTGATCCACGCGTGGCTCGGGTTCGCCGGATCGACGTAGATCCCGCTCGGGTAGCGGCCCGGCGAGGTCGGGTTGTCGATCCGGTGCCAGGTGATCGTCGACGGGTCTGACGCATCCGCGTTGTGTGTCACGAAGATGCGGCCGGCACCCGTCGCCGCCCACAGCGTGCCGTGGTCGGAGCCGCTGCGCGCGACCCATGAGACCACGAGCCCGGTGCGGTCGGCACCGTAGAACGTTCCGGCCAGGTCGCCCTCCAGGTTGGTGCAGGGCGGGAACGGCGTGGACGCGACCGCGTCGCAGTACGGACCGCCCATCGGCCGGTAGTCACCACAGCCGAGCGTGGTGCTGCCGACCACGAACTCCGGACAGTTCGCCTCCATCGCGGCGATGTTCGGCGTCGTCGGCTGCGGGCCGCTGGTGGTCGCGGTGCCGCCGCCGAACGCGAGCGTCCGCCAGACGTGGCGCGCGCCCGAGTAGATCGGGTGCGTGCCGGGCGTCGGGTTCGGATCGCCGACCTGCGGCCAGTAGAACGCAGGCCCCTCACCGCTGCGGCGGATCGGCGCCGTCGAGATGACCCACCGCTCCGGATCGCCGTTGCGGAAGTTCGAGTCACCGGCTCCGCTGGTGAACTCGTTCGCCCGCCAACCCGGGGTGGTGGCGTCGTAGACGGCGTTGCCGCCGTCGCCGTAGATGACCTGGTTGAACGTGTTGCGGTCACAGCCGTTGTTGTTCGACCAGGTGCCGTTGTCCTGCGTGCCGCCCATCACCTCGCACCCGAGGAACGGGTTGATCGCGACGTTGATGAACTGCAGCGTGCTGCTCAGGTTGCGGTCGGTGTGGTCGAGCACGGCCGGCGCGCGGGAGAGCAGGCGCTTGCAGCCGACGTTGTCGGCACCCGTCACCGGACCGCCGGTCACGCCGTCGCGGCCGGTCTCGTCGCACTGCGCCGAGAGGTCCGCGAACGTGCCGCTGGTGCGGATGACTCCGCCGTCCGACCCTTCGAAGATCTGGGTCGGGTTGCCCGGGTTCACCACGATCGCGTGCTGATCCGGATGGATCCCGTCGGGCGCCCGGCGGCAGTAGTCCGGCGGCGTCAGTCCGTACGGCTCGTACGAACACCATGGCGCCGGGGTGTCCTGTGCGTCGTTCGTCAGGTCGGTGAACGTCCGCATGCCGTTGGCGGCATCCGGATCGCCTGCGGTGTTCGAGTAGAGCACCGCCCGCCCGTTCGACATGCCGGCACCCTGCCCCGCGGCGTCGTGGCCGAAGCCGCAGCCGACGCCCTTCGTGTTGCACGGGAGCTCGTCGTACTGCATGGCGCCGATCACGTAGACCGTGTCGGGCATGCCGGCCGGCGTGTAGACGTCCTCGTCGTACCAGCACTGCGCCCAGCAGAAGTCCTGCGTGGGGAAGTACGGGTTCGCGGTGTCACGCGAGGTCAGGCACTGCCAGCCCGTCGTGAAGGCCGCCGGGAACGTGTGCGTCGCCGGGTCGGGCGGCGTGCAGCCCGTTCCGGTCGGCAGCACCGACGGCTGCGACGCGAGCAGCGCCGCGGCCGAGAGCTGGCCGTTGTCCGTCCGCCAGAAGTTGGCCGCGAACGGATCCGTGGGCCCGCCGCCGGCGGCGGTGCCGTCGGTCAGGTAGATCCGCGTGTGCCCGTTCTTGACGGTCAGCGCGAACATCGAGCGGTCGATCCCGGCGTTCAGGTTCGCGCCGTTGTCGAACTGCGGCTTGAAGACCTGCTGGAACGCGGTCGCTCCCGCGCCCGCGTCACGCCGCCAGACGCCCGCGTCGAAGCCCGCGGCGTAGACCACGCCGGGGTCGAGCGGATCGAGGCCGAGGTCGGTGATGCCGAACGAGATGCCGGCGTCCGGCTTCGCGCCGTCCCAGACCTCCTTGAAGGTGGCCCCGCCGTCGAACGACTCGTAGACGCCCGGCTCGTTGGCGCCCGGCTCGAAGCGTGACGTGCCACCGGCACCGATCACATGCGAGAGGCCGCGAACGCCGAGCGCCGAGCCCACGAGCATGTGCTTCGAGTCCTGCGGGTCGATCACGATCGAGTTGATGCCGCGGCCGAGGAACGCGTCCTTGCCCGGCGTTGCGCAGGCGTAGGTCGCGGTGCTCACGCAGACGTCGGGGAGCTTCTTCCAGTGCTCGCCGCCGTCCTTCGAGCGGTAGATGCCGACGCCGGACTCGCAGCCGGAGGTGCAGCGGTTCGCCTCACCGGTGCCGAGGTACACGGTGTCGTGCCCGTTGCCCTTGCCGCCCGCGTCCACGAGCGTCAGCGTCCCGACCGAGTTCAGGTCGAGCTGCTCGGGGCTGATCTGCTTCCAGACCGGGTTCGGGGCGGTCGCGTTGTCGGTCCGCCAGACGCCGCCGCCCGACACGCCGACGTAGAGCCGGCAGTGCGAGGCCCGGCAATCCGGATCGGCAACGAGAGTCGTCACCCGGCTGGCCGTGTTGTTGGTCGCGCCGCTGAAGGCCAGGACTCCCGGCTCCGTGGCGTTCACCCGCGGGCCGTAGAGCTTCCAGTGGCCGTCGTTCCACGCGAAGCGCTTGGCGGCGCGCAGCTGGCGCACGTCGCGCGCGGCGAGGCGGTTGAACGTGGCCTTGGCGCGGGCGACGATCGCCGGCGAGATGGCCTTCGCCGGGTAGGTGCGCTCGAGCGCGCGCTGCTGCTCGAACGAGATCGGGCCTTCGCGGAACGTCGTTGCCGCGTTGCCGCCGGCGTCACTCTCGGCCGACTCGCCGGCCTTGGAGACCTTCAGTCCCAGGCCGGTGTTGCCGGACGACCGTGCGGCGAACAACACCAGAAACAGGGCCACCGCGCCGGCGAGCACAAAGAAGCTCGCCGCCACGACACCCGTGCGTGCTTTCGTCATCGATCTCTCCCCTGTTGCTTGACAACTCCACTGCGGGAGCAGCCCCTCGGTGCAACAGCCACGCCCGCGCGCGTTGGTGCAGGGTGGCTTATATGCGCTCGTAGATCAGGCTGTCAAGCGGTTTAGTGCGCGACAGCGGCGCCCGCGTCGACCAGCCCGGCGCCGTATGCGTCCCCGAACGGGACCGGGTGGGACTGGTCCACGTGGCAGAAGCCGGTCGCGCAGGGCGCGCCGTCGAGCGCGGGAGCGGTGTTCGCAGCGTCGTTCGGACCCATCCAGTTCACCGGCGAGTCGTCGGCGGTGTTCTCCAGCCGCTGCACGAGCGCGTCCGGGCGCCCGACGAGGCCCCGGTGCGAGGAGAGGACGAGCGCCGCCACGCCGGCTGCGTTGGGCGCCGCCATCGAGGTGCCCTGCAGCCAGCCGAAGCCGTCACCGCGGGCCGTGAAGCAGGCCGAGTTGACGGACGAGCCGGCGAAGGGGTCGTTGCAGATCAGGCCGTTCGCGGCGAGGGCGCCGAACGAGCCCCAGCCGCCGGCGAGCACGTTCCCCTCGCCGCCGTCGTAGCCGGGAATCTCGTAGCGGCGGGCGCCGCCGGGGGCGGCCAGGTCGACCCGCGCGCCGTAGTTCGAGTAGTAGGCGAGCTGGTCGCGCGCGCCGACGTGATCCCGCCAGCGCAGCGGCACCGAGTCGGGCGCCGCGCCGATCGCGTTCGCCGTTGCCGAGACCATCGTCACACCCGGCACGCCCGAGGGTACGACGAGCCACCCGCGCAGGTCGTAGTCGGCGAGCGAGTCGCTGCCGGGCGAGGCCGTCGCGATGCCCTCGCTGCCGAGGGAGACCCGCCCGACGCCGTCGAGGTCGCGGCCGCCGATCGTGGTCGAGACCCGGTCGACGCGCACGTGCTGATTCCCCGCGGCGCCGAAGACCGCGACGCCGTTGGCGAGGCAGTAGTCCACCGCGTCCGTGAAGAGCAGGTAGTCGTCGGCCGTGAACGGGTCGTTCGGATCCATGTAGCCCTCGATCGACATGTTCACGACGTCGATGCGCGGGTCGGAGCAGGCGGCGACGAGGCCGGAGAGGATCCAGCTCGAGAGGCCGCCGAGGCCGGCCGCGAGAACCTTGTACGAGCCGATGCGGACGCCCGGTGCGACGCCGTTCGAGGCGAAACCGTTCAGCAAGCCCGCGATGCGGCTGGCGACCCAGGTGCCGTGGCCCTCGAAGTCGCCGTCGCGGCAGTCGCGCAGGCCGGAGCGGTCGATCACGCCCAGCTCGTAGAGCGCGTGGAGGTCGGAGCAGGGGATGAAGTTCCCGCCGAGCGACCGGTCGACCACGCCATGGAGCTCGTGGTGGTTGGCCTCGACGCCGGTGTCCAGGACGGCGACGGCGATCGAGCGGTCGCCGGTCGTCCGGCGCCACGCCGGCGCGACGTTCATCCGGTCGTCGTCCCACTGGAAGAGCGAGTGCCACGGGTCGGCGACCCCGTCGCCGTCGCTGCCCGGGCCGGGCCCGCTCCAGCGGTGGCTGCGAAGCTTCAGGTCGGCGCCGCGATCCGCCGTGATCAGCGTGTCCGGGAAGAAGGTGGTGACCGAGCCGTCGGCCCCGATCCGCGAGCCGAAGCTCGCCGAGCGAGGGGCGACCGCGAGCGCGTGGATCGCGCTCAGGTCGGTCACGACGTCGCCGCCGGCCGCGGTCACGGCAGCGCGCATCTGCGCGGGCGTCGTCCCGGCGGAGAAGCGCACTATGGTGACGCCGAACGGGTTCGCGGCAGCCGCGGCCGAGCCCGTGGAGATCCACGCAGCCGCGAAGACCGCAAGGAACAAGGCGCGCCGCTTCACGTGGTAGCAGGGTTCGGCGCGAAACCCTGATTCCTCCATCACCCTTTCGGGATACGAAAGGGGCCGCCAGAGGCGGCCCCTTCGTCCAGCTCGATGCAGTGCTAATGCCTGCCGATCCTGCCCTGTCCGCTGTGACCCTTCCCGTTCGGGAGGTTGGCCGTCGCCGTGAAGACGTCTTCGTCGTGCACGACGCCGTTCGCGGGCGAGAACGGATCGGCGTTGCGGGTGTCCGACCAGATCGGGTGCGCCTCCACGCCCCTCGAGATGGTCAGTCCGCTGTAGTCGCCGTTGAAGCCGGCCTGGGCGCCGTCAGGCGGGTCGAAGACCGGCGACAGGACGTCGAAGTCGTACGGCGTGTTGCCGTCGACCCCGCCCGCGAGCACGTAGTCCGACTTTCCCTGCTGGACGCCCGGCATGCCGGGGGCGAAGCCGCCCGCCGGGGTCGTGTTCTCGTCGGGGACGCGTTGGCTGCGGTAGTAGCTGACGCCGTTGCGGTCACCCTTGCTCGGGCTCTGGTCGACAGCCGGCATGTAGTGGTCGAGCCCGGTGTCCGGGTTGACCGTGCCGGCCTCGGCCCAGTGCAGGCCGCCGTCGTTCGAGGTCGACAGCTCGATGTCGAACTCGCCGTTGCGGTAGTCCTGCCAGACGGCCTGGAGGTGGCCGTTCTGCGTGTTGTCCTTCGTAATCCGCGGGAAGTCGTTCGTGCGGATCCACGGCCCGGGCACGCACTCCTCGGGCCCGCGCCCGAAGTTGCACAGCGGCTCACCGCTGATGATGTCGTCGCCGACCTTGACCGGCGCGGCGCAGTTCAGGTGCGCCGTCCCGGCGCTCGAGCTCCCGCTGGGCATGCAGTGCACGCCGAGCTGCTGGCCGTTCGGGTTCCCGGCCGGAGTGTTCCCGTTGTTGAAGATCACTTCCAGGCCGCCGTCCGGCAGTGCGACCGGGTTCGAGCCCTGGTCGAAGTTGCACTTGTGCGGATCGAGGCTCGGGGTGAACGCGTTGCCGAAGAAGCAGAGCGTCGGGCTCGTGCCGCTGATCTCCTCGGGCGTCGACCATGTGAGTCCGTGGTCGGTCGACATCGAGCCGTAGATCGGCGACTCGGAGAAGGTCCCGCTCGGCTGGTTGAACTTGAAGACCGTCCACGTGACGTAGACGTTGTCGCGGTTCGGGCTCGAGCGGTAGCGGTCGGCCGCGATCATGTTCTTGTCGTGGACGATGAAGAAGCTGTTGTCCTCGACCGGGAGGAACTGCTTCGTCGGCGTCGCCGAGATCGAGCTCGGAACGTTGAAGTAGTACGAGCCGTTCGCCCCGCGCGGCGACTGCGTCACGAACAGGCCGCTCGCGTTCGAGAAGACGTCGAAGATCACGCAGCTGAAGTACGCGCGGCCGCGTGAGTCCACCGCCGTCGCCGGGTCGCTCGCCGCGTCGTAGGTGTGGTGCGTGCCGACGTCGCCGAGGATCGTGTTGGTGTTCGGGTTCACGGCGCTCGGGCCGTCGAACTCGGGAGCGTTCTCGTGCTGGCGGAAGGGCGGGAGCATGTCGCCCCAGTTGTGGCCTCCGTCGGTCGAGAAGTCGATCCCGCACTGGTTGTACCCGACCCGGCTGTCGTTCTGGCCGCCGATCAGGTTCTTCGGGTCGGCCGGGTTGTAGGTGATGTCCTCCTCGGCCTGGCGGCGGAACGAGCAGTCCTGGTTCACACGCTGGTTGCCGTCCGTGTTCCGTCTCGTGCAGCCAAGGGTCTGCTTCGCGCCGCCGATGTCGGCGAAGTCCGCGTTCGGAATCGCTCCCGAAGCGTCGGCGTCGGCGCGCCGTTCGTCCTGTCGCTGGACGTCGAGCGCGTCCTGCACGGTTTGAATCGTCGACGACGACAGGAACGGCAGCGACCGTTTCACCGTCACGCCGTTCTTCGTCGTCGTCGTGAGCACGGGCCGCCGGAGCTTTCCGTCGGCGGCCTTCATCAGGACCTGCCCGTGCTGACCCCCGCTCTGTGCCTGGCCGCCGCCGAAGGCGGTGACGAGCACGGCCAGGGCGACGAGCGCGAGCGGGATACCCACGTACCGTCTCATTCGGTTTTCCCCTTCCCCTCGCGAAGCTGGGCGCCTGCGCCACGCGGGAGGCTAGCGGCCGCTCTTCCCCGCTGCGCCGGTTGCCGAGGTTGCGACCGGGGCGCGGTGGGCATACTCGGGTCATGGGAATCCGCACGATCGCCATGGGCGCGGTCGTCGCAGCGGCTCTGGCCTCGTCGCTCGCCGGGTTGGCGCACGGATCCACCTCGGCGCGGCACCATCCCGCGCTCCGCCTCGTCAAACCGGCGCCGCTCGAGATTCACGGCTCGGGCTTCCGCGCCGGGGAGCGCGTGCGGCTCGTGGCCAGGGCCGGCAACTTCACGTCGACGAAGCGACTGCGCGCGTCGAGCAGCGGCTCGTTCGCCGTGGCCTTCCGCCTCGGTGCGAGTCACTGCTCCGGCCTCCTGGTCATCGCGACCGGAAACGCCGGCAGCCGGACGACGCTGAAGCGGCCACCGCTGCCCGAGTGCATGCCCTCATAGCCGAAGGGGCCGCCCGTGGGCGGCCCCTTCGCGTTCGCTCGGTGTCAGACGGCTACGGGAGCGTCAGCACCCAGGCGCTGCGGCCGTGCGTGGCCGCGTACAGCTTGCGTGCGCCCGGGACGATCGTCAGCCCCGCGACCTCGACGTTCGGCAGGCCGTCGCCGGCCGCGACCCAGCTGCCGGAGGCGTTGCCGCCCGGGAGGGTCATCACGCCGAAGTCCGTCGACGCATAGAGGTCGCCCGTGACGTCGTCGCGGACGAGATCCGTCGTCGGCAGGTCGCCCATCGGGCCCGTGCCGCCGTCGAGGTTCGTCCACGTCGCCGTGCCGGCGCCGGGGTTGTACCGGACCTCGAACACGTGGCCCGGAGTCGTCGGGGTGTTCGCGTTGTACCCCGAGTACGAGATCCAGGCGTGGTTCGCGTCCGCCGGGTCGACGTAGATCGACGAGACGAACCGGTTCGGGTCGTTCGTCGCGAGCGTGTCGATCCGCGTCCAGGTGACCGAGCCCGCCGCGGCGTCGCCGTTCTTCGAGACGAAGACGCGGCCGGTGCCCGTGGCGGCCCAGATCGTGCTCGTGTCCGAGCCCCGCTCGATCGCGGCGACGAACGTCCCGGAGCGGTCGGCGCCGCCGTAGAGCGCGTCGTTCGCGGTCAGCTGCGTGTGGCCCGCGGGGCCGATGCGCTCGAAGTCGCCGCACGCCGCATCCGCGGACGACGTCGTGAACTCGGAGCAGTTTGCCTCGAGGTATGCCGGGTCGCCGCCCCAGTCCTGGGTGCGCCAGACGCTGTTCGAGCCCTGGTAGATCGTGCCGGCGTTGGCCGGGTTCGGATCCGCGGTCACCGGGGTGTAGAAGTACGACCCCTCCGGGCTGGAGACGATGTCGCCCGTGATGACGACCCACTTCGAGGGGTCGCCGCCGCGGAAGTTCGCGTCGTTCGCCTGGCCGGTGAAGGTGTTGAAGCGGTAGTCGGGGTTCGCGGCGTTGAAGCCGGACTGGCCGCCGTCGCCCCAGATGATCATGTTCCAGTTGACGCCGGAGTGCCCGTTGGGCTCCCAGGTGCCGTTGTCCTGCGTGCCGCCCATCAGGTCCTTCGAGTCCGTCGGGTTGACCGACAGGCTCTGGAACTGGAGCGTCGACAGGCCCTTGTTCAGGCTGTAGATCGTCGTCGGGACCGCCGAGAGCAGCTGCTGGCAGATCGCCAGGTTCGCGGCGGACAGATTCCGCGACGCGCACTGCGCCGAGACGTCGGCGAACTCGCCGCTCGTCCGCACGAGACCACCGTCCGAGCCGAAGAAGCCGACGTTCGGGTTCGACGGCACGGTCGCGATCGCATGCGAGTCGGGGTGCATGCCGTTCGGCGTCGAGTCGGAGGTCGCGTCACGCGTCAGGTCGGTGAAGTCGGCTCCTGCGTCGTGCGAGACGATGAACGCGCGGCCGTTCGTGCGGCCGACCAGGTTGCGGTCGATCGCCCACGTGCCGGCGTTGTTGTAGTCGTAGGAACCACCGAGGTAGACCGTGTCCGGCTGGCCCGGAGGCGAGTAGACGACGTTGTCGTACCAGCACTGCCCGGTGCAGTAGGCGGAGCTCTGCGTCGTCGTGATGTTGCCGAAGACGGGCGCGCCGGTCGCGACGTCGTCGCTCCGGTAGAGGCGCGAGGCGAAGGTGCCGTTGTCGCCGGCGCCGATGTACATGCGTGTCTTCCCGTTCGGCAGGGCCGCGACGGCGATCGAGTCGCGCTCGATGTTCCCGCCGCTTGTCACGCCGGCGAAGATCGTCGTCCAGTTCGTCCCGCCGTTGGTCGAGCGGTAGACGCCCTGGCCGAACAGCGAGGCGTAGACGGTGTTGTGGTCGCTCGGGTCGAGCTTCACGTTCACCGCGCCGCGAAGCACGAACGGAAGGCCGGACGTCGCGCTGTTCAGCAGCGTGAACGTCGCGCCGCCGTCGGTGCTCTTGTAGACGCCGCGGCCCGGCAGCGGAGTCGGCGGAGCGGCGTCGCAGCCGTTCAGCACCGAGCACACGCCGCGGATCGCGCTGGCGGAGGTGACGTAGAGGGTGTTCGAGTTCGTCGGGTCGACGGTGATCTCGCTGATCGCCCGGTCCTTGAACGCGTCCCCGGTGTAGATGCCGGAGATCGTCGTCGAGGTGATCGCCGCGACGTGCGTCCAGGTGTCGCCGCCGTCGGTGGACTTGAACAGGCCGGAGCCCGTCTCACTGTCCGCCGAGGCGTTCGGCTCACCGGTGCCGGCGTAGATCGTGTCGCTCGAGGCGTCGTAGCTGAGCGCGCCGATCGCGTTCGTCGGCAGGCCGCCGGAGACGAAGGTCCACGACGGTGTCGTCGCCATGCCGTTCGTCGTCCGCCACACGCCGCCGCCGGCCGCGCCGACCCACACCCGGCACTTCGACTGCGAGCAGGACGGGTCGAGCGCGAGGGCCGTGATGCGCCCGGACGTCGTGTAGTCCGCGCCGGAGAAGACGAGCAGCCCCGGCATGTTCGAGTGGCTCGGCCCGATCATCGCCCACTGCCCGGGCTTGTTCTTGCCCTGCGCGTTCGCGCGGGACTTCACCGAGCTCCACGCGTTCTGCGCGTTCTGGCTCAGCTGGATCGGGATGTCGTCCGCGGGATACGCCCGCTGGGCGAAGGACTCCTCGGCGGCCTGCAGCGCCGCCGGCCCCGCCTCGACGGAGGCGGTGTTCTTCTTCGAGCTCGCGTCCGGATCCGCCGCCTTCCTCGGGACGGCGGCGGAGCGAGCGGAATGGCTGCCGCCCGACGAGACGCCGAGCAGCACCGCCGTCGCCGCCAGAACCAGCAGTGACAGCACGCCAAGCGCAAAGCGCGCTTTCTTCATGTCTTCGATCTCCTCTCCCCTCGTTGGCGACCGACGGCCGGCCGCCAAGTGCGTGGGGGCGACCTTAAGACGAACCGGGGAGTTAAAGCAAGCTATATCGCCGCAACGAGACCCGGCTCAACCGTGCGGCTTGGCCATCTTGCGGTAGTCGAGCGCCTCGTCCAGCGTCGCCTCGTCGACGCCGGCGTCCCTCGCGACCTCCCGCAGCGACCGGCCCGTGGAGGCCGCCTCCTTGACGATCTCAGCGGCCTTGTCGTAACCGATGTACGGGTTGAGCGCGGTGGCGGCGGAGAGAGTCAGCTCGGCGTAGTGCTCGCAGGTCTCCCGGTTGGCCTCGATCCCGTCGACGCACTTCTCGGCGAAGAGGCGCGACGCACTGGCGAGCAGCCTGGTCGAGTCGACGATGTTGCGGGCGAGCAGCGGCACGAACACGTTCAGCTCGAAGTGGCCCTGCATCCCGCCGACCGCGATCGCCTGGTCGTTGCCGATCACCTGCGCCGCGACCTGCGTCACGACCTCCGGGATGACCGGGTTCACCTTGCCCGGCATGATCGAGCTGCCCTTCTGCAGCTCCGGCAGCGCGATCTCGGCCAGGCCGGCTCGCGGGCCGGAGCCCATGAAGCGGATGTCGTTCGCGATCTTCGTGAGCGAGACGGCGACGACCTTGAGCGCCCCGGAGGCCTCGACGATGCCGTCGCGCGCCGCCTGCGACTCGAACGGGTCGGCCGGCGGGTTGACGGTCAGTCCCGTGTCCGCCTGGAGCCGCGCGCGCACGCGGTCGGCGAACTCGGGGTGCGTGTTCAGCCCCGTGCCGACCGCCGTGCCGCCGAGCGGGATCTGGCCGAGCCGGCCGAGCGTCGACTCGACGCGAGCCCGCCCCTCGCGCACCTGCGCGGCGTAGCCGGCGAACTCCTGGCCGAGCGTGACCGGAACGGCGTCCATCCAGTGCGTGCGGCCGGACTTGACGACG
>JBPYFE010000121.1:0-42186 GCA_051986525.1 Gaiellaceae bacterium | reverse complement strand
CTTCGTCGTCGACGTCCTCTACGGCGTGATCGACCCGAGGATCCGGCTCACGTGACCCAGGTCGCCGCCGAGGTTCGGATCCCGCGCCGGCGCTTCTCGCTCGGGGCCGCGTGGCGCCAGCCGCTCGCGATCGCCGGCCTGGCGATCGCCGCGATCTGGATCGTGGTCGCGATCTTCGCGCCCCTGATCGCACCGCACGATCCGCTGGCGCAGACCTTCACGCCGGCCCAGAGCCCGTCGTGGGATCACCTCTTCGGCACCGACGAGCTCGGCCGCGACGTCTTCAGCCGGGTCGTCGCCGGCTCCCGGGTCTCTCTGCCGATCGCGCTCGTGCTCGTCGGCCTCGCGATGACGATCGGCAGCATGGTGGGGGCGCTCGCCGGCTACTTCCGCGGCGTCACGGACGGGGCGCTGATGCGGGTCGCCGACCTCGTCTTCGCGTTCCCGCCGATCATCCTCGCCATGGTCGTGGCCGCGGTCCTCGGCAAGGGCCTCTTCAACGCCGCGCTCGCGATCGTCGTCGTCGCCTGGCCGTCGTACGCACGTGTGTCGCGGGGGCTCGTGCTGCAGGTCGGCGAGTCGGAGTACGTCCAGGCGGCGCGCCTGCTCGGCGCCTCGAGCCGCCGCACGCTCTTCCGCGACATCCTCCCGAACGTCGCGGGCCCGATCTTCGTCCTCGCGACCCTCGACCTCGCGAACGCGATCCTGCTCCTGTCCGGCCTCTCGTTCCTCGGCCTGGGGGCGCAGCCGCCGACGGCGGAGTGGGGGTCGATGGTCGCCGAGGGCACGCAGTACTTCCAATGGTGGTGGATCGGCACCTTCCCGGGCCTCGCGATCTTCACGGTCGTGCTCGCGTTCAACTTCCTCGGCGACTCGCTGCGCGACGTCTTCGATCCGCGCACCGCCGCGCGGCCGCAGGAGCGCGCCGAATGAGCCTGCTCGCCGTCGAGGACCTGCGCGTCGGGCTGGAAACGCCGGCGGGCCACGTCGCAGTCGTCGACGGCATCGACTACGCGGTCGAGCCGGCGGAGGTGTTCGGCATCGCGGGCGAGAGCGGCAGCGGCAAGACGATCTCGATGCTCGCGCTGCTGGGGCTGCTGCCGCCAGGATCCGTCGTCGAGGGCCGCGCGAGCTTCGGCGGCACGGACCTCCTGCGGCTGGGCAAGCGGGAGCTGCGAGCCGTCTCCGGCCGCGAGATCGGGATGGTGTTCCAGGACCCGATGACCTCTCTCCACCCGATGCTCTCGGTCGGCCGACAGCTGACGGAGCACGTGCGGCTCCATCTCGGACTGGGGCGTGATGCGGCGACGAAACGCGCCGAAGAGCTGCTGGACCAGGTGCGGATCCCCGATCCGGCGGGCGCGCTCCACGCGTATCCGCACCAGTTCTCGGGCGGCATGCGCCAGCGCATCGCAATCGCGATCGCGCTTGCGTGCCGGCCCCGT
Organism: Gaiellaceae bacterium; assembly: GCA_051986525.1. Lineage (GTDB taxonomy): Bacteria > Actinomycetota > Thermoleophilia > Gaiellales > Gaiellaceae > 13-2-20CM-68-14. The sequence goes on along the minus strand of JBPYFE010000121.1, from coordinate 40,741 downwards.
CTGCTGATCGCCGACGAGCCGACGACGGCCCTGGACGTGACGGTGCAGGCGGGGATCCTGCGCCTGCTCGACCGGCTGCGCCACGAACAGGAGCTGTCCGTCATCCTGATCACGCACGACCTTGCGGTGATGTCCTCGCTCGCCGACCGCGTGTCGATCTTCTACGCCGGCCGCGTCGTCGAGGCCGGGCCGCGGGCGGAGGTGCTCCAGCGTCCGCGCCACCCGTACACGCGCGCGCTACTCGACGCCCTCCCCCACCCCGAGGCTCCGCGCGACGCGCCGCTGGTCGCGATCAAGGGGACGCCGCCGACGCCGCAGCAGATCCCGCCGGGCTGCCCGTACCACCCGCGCTGTCCGTACGCCCTCGACGTCTGCAGGTCGGAGGACCCGCCGCTGGCGCCCGTCGACGACCGCCGTCTCGCCTGCCACGTCGACCCCTTCCGATGACGAGCCCCGCCCTGGAGCTGCGTGACGTCGAGGTCGTCTACGAGCGGCGCGGCAGCGAGCGTGTGCGGGCGGTCGCAGGCGCGAGCCTCACCGTCGAGCGCGGCCAGATCGTCGGTCTCGTCGGCGAGTCCGGCTGCGGCAAGTCCAGCCTTGCTCGCGCAGCGGTCGGGCTCGTCAGTCCGGCGGGCGGGAGTGTCGTCTTCGAGGGACGTGAGGTCACGCCGCTGACGCGCCGTGCGCGAGCCCGGGATCTCGCACGGCTCCAGATGGTGTTCCAGAACCCGTACTCGTCGCTGAACCCGCGGCGGAAGGTCGGATCGCAGCTCGCCGACGCCCTCGAGGCGCTCGACCTCGCCCCTCGCCGCGGCCGGCGCGCGCGCGTCGAGGAGCTGCTCGAGCTCGTCGGCCTTCCGGCGGCCGCGGCCGCGCGCTATCCGCATCAGTTCAGCGGCGGGCAGCGCCAGCGAATCGCCGTCGCGCGCGCGCTCGCCGCCGATCCCTCGGTGCTCGTCCTCGACGAGCCGCTCGCGTCGCTCGACGCGTCGGCTCAGGCGCAGCTGGCGAACCTCCTGGTCGACCTCTCGCGACGCCTTCCGCTCAGCCTGCTCCTGATCTCGCACGATCTCGCGATCGTGCGGCACGTCGCCGACGTCGTCTCCGTCATGTACCTCGGCGTGATGGTGGAGACGGGGCCGACGCAGCCCGTGTGGTCGCTGCCGTTGCATCCGTACACGGAGGCGCTGATCGGGGCGGTGCCGAACCCGGACGGACGCGGCGTCCTTCCCGACGCCCTTCCGGGCGAGGTTCCCGATCCCGCGCGGCCACCCGCCGCCTGTCGGTTCCATCCACGCTGCCCGTACGCCTTCGACCGCTGCTCGCGCGACGATCCGCTCCTGCTGGAGGTCGCGCCCGGCCGGCGTGCCGCCTGCTGGCTGCAGACCGGCGAGGAGCCGCCGGCCCCGCCCGCGACCCAGGCGCGGCGGCTTTCACTCGTGCGTCCCGAGGATTAAGCTCGAATCCCTTCGACCTCCGGGGAGGACGCCATGAACCGTTTGCGCGGCCGCAGGGCGACCACTGCCGCAGTCGCCGCTGTCGGAGCTCTCGTGACGATCGCGGTCGCCACCGGTGCGACACGCGCTCCGTCCGCACCGACCCAGACGCTCGTCGTCGACCGCTCGTTCGAGATCAAGACCGCCGATCCGCAGCGTGCCTTCGAGCCGACCGCGTCCATCGTCGACCGCGGCATCTACGACACGTTCTTCACCTACAAGGGCGGCGACCTCGCGCACCCGCGGCGCCTCCTGGTCCAGTCCTGGAAGGCGTCGAAAGACGCGAAGACGTTCGTCTTCAACCTGCGGCGGAACGTGCACTTCGCCGACGGGACCCCGCTGACCGCGGCCGACGCCGTCTTCTCCTTCAAACGGCTCATCAACCTGAAGGGAAACCCGTCCTTCCTGCTCGACGGAGTGACGGTGTCATCCCGTGGCCGCTACACGGTCATCCTCAGATCGAAGGCGCCCAACGCGGCGCTGCCGTCGATCCTGACGAACACCTCGCTCGGGATCGTGAACTCCAAGCTCGTCCGGAAGCACGGCGGCACGGCCGCACCCGGCGCGGACAAGAACGACAAGGCCGAGAAGTGGCTCAACTCGGCGGCGTCGCGCGGCGCCGGCAGCGGGCCCTACCTCCTGCAGCGGTACAGCACGACCTCGCAGATCACGCTCGTCCCCAACCCGCGGTACTGGGGCCCGTACCGGGCGAAGTTCAAGACGGTCGTCGTCCGGAACATGATCGCGCCGACCCAGCTGATCAACATCCAGCGCGGCAAGCACGAGGTCGCGATCGACCTCTCCTCCGACCAGGCGCAGAGCATCCGGGGCAACAAGCGCCTGAACGTGCGGACCGGGCCGTCCACCTGGGTGTTCTTCCTGCTGATGAACAACGACTCGTCGGTGTCGTCGATCTCCTCGAACAAGCAGTTCCAGACCGCGGTCCGCTACGCGCTCGACTACCGGTCGATCGTGAGCGTCGCCGGCCCGGGCGCGATCCAGGCGGCCGGGATCATCCCCTCGATGTTCCTCGGCTCGCTGCCGCGCAAGGAGGCGATCAAGCAGAACCTGACGCGAGCGAGGGCGGCACTGCAGGCGTCCGGGGTCGGAGGCCGCACGATCACGCTCGAGTTCCCGAGCGACCTCACGATCAACGGCGTGCCCTTCGCCTCGATGGCCCAGCGGGTGCAGGCGAACCTGCAGGCCGCCGGCTTCCATGTCGAGCTCGCCGGCGCTCCCGTGGGCACCTGGTTGACGAAGTACCGCGACGGCAAGATGGCCTTCGGCCTGTCCCTGTGGGGGCCGGACTATCCGGATCCGCTCGACTACCTCGCCTTCATGCCGGGTGAGCTCGTCGGCACGCGGGCCGGGTGGCCGGCGGGATCGGACGCGACGATCGAGCGGCTCGCGGCCAGGGCGCGCACCACCACGAGGGCCGGCGCCCGCCAGACGGTCTACCGGCAGATCCAGCGCCGGCTCAACAGCGTCGGGCCGTTCGTCCCGTTGCTGCAGCCCGTGCAGGTCTTCGTGTCGACGAAGGACCTGAAGAACGCCGTGTTCAACGCGCAGTACCAGGTCGACGTCACGCAGGTGGCGCCGAGGTAGCTACGAGTTCGCGACGAGGGCGGCGGGATAGCCGTTCAGCTTCCGCCCGCCGCCCTCCTCGCAGACGACGATGTCCTCGATCCGGACGCTGAAGCGGCCGGGGATGATGATCGACGGCTCGTCCGTGAAGGTCATGCCGGGCTCGAGCGGCGTTACCTCCTCCGCGGAGATGAACGGCCGCTCGTGGACGTCGAGGCCGATTCCGTGGCCCATCCGGTGGCGGAAGTGCTCGCCGAGACCAGCCTCCTCGATCGGGCGACGGCAGGCCGCGTTCACCTCTGCGGCCGGCGTCCCGGCGGCGGCTGCGCGACGACCGGCTTCCTGGGCGGCGAGCATGATCTCGTACACCTCGCGGTAGTCGTCCGGCGGGTCGCCGCAGTAGATCGTCCGGCCGAAGTCGGAGCAGTAGCCGTCGACGACGCCGCCGAAGTCGAACATGACCGAGGTCCCCTCCGGCATCGGGTCGTGCACGCTCGCGGTCGTGGAGTCGAGCTCGCCGTCGCCGAGCCCGGTGAAGACGTGCGTCGGGAACGAGGGCGTGCGCGAGCCGGCCGCGAGCAGCTCGTGCTCGACCGCCTCGGCGAGCTGCGCCGTCGTCGCGCCCGGGACGACGAGCGGCGCGACCGCGGCCATCGTCTCCTCGACGGTCCGGATCGCCCGCCCCATCGCCTCGAGCTCCTCTGTCGTCTTCACGCGGCGCAGGTCGTTCACGAGCGCCGAGCCGGTCCGGAGGACGTCGAAGCCCAGAATGCGCCCGAGGTTCAGGATCGTCTCCGCCCACACGCGGTCGCCCACGGCGACGCTGCCGGCGTGGCCGAGGCCGCGCGCGACGCGCTCGAAGACCGCGAAGCCGTCATCGGTCTCGTTGACGATCACGACCTCGCCCTCCGGCTCGTGCTCCAGATCGAAGGCCGCGACCATCCGCGGCAGGACGAAGACCGGGTCGGCACCGGGCCGGAAGAACGCACCGGCCACCCAGCCGTGGGCGTAGGAACTCTGGCCGAAGCTCGGGATCTGGCGCTCGACGCCGGTGAGGTACTCCAGGTCGGCGGACGGCGCGAGGAAGAGGAGGTCGACGCCCTCCGCCTCCATCCGCTCCGCCAGGCGACGTCGCCGCTCCGAGTAGTCGAACACGACCGACGAGTCTAAGTTCGCTCAGATGAGCGCGCGCCCGGAGATCGTCGTCGTCGGTGCGGGGGTCGTCGGCCTCTCTATCGCCTTCCACCTGAAGGAGCGCGGCGCCTCCGTCAGGGTGGTCGACCGCGCCGGAATCGGCGCCGGCGCGTCCGGCCTCCAGCCCGGCGGCGTTCGCCGGCAGTGGGGGACGGCGACGAACTGCCGGCTCGCACAGGAGTCGCTCCGTTTCTACGCCGACGTCGTCGAGCGCCTGCAGATGCGCGTCGATCCCGGGTTCCGCGAGTGCGGCTATCTGTTCCTCGCCCACTCCGAGCAAACGCTCGAGCGACTGCGGGCGAACGTCGCGCTCCAGAACGGCCTCGACGTCCCGTCCCGGATCGTCTCGCCGGCGGAGGCCGCAGAGCTCGTGCCGGGGCTCGACGCGAGCGGGATCCTCGGCGGCGCCTGGTGCGCCGAGGACGGGTACTTCGACAGCCCCCAGGCGGTCGTCGAGGCGCTCGGCGCGCTGGCCGACGTCGAGGTCGCCGAGGTCGCCGACGTGGACGAGCTCGAAGCCGGCGCGATCGTCGTCGCGGCAGGCGTCGACACGCCGCGGCTCCTGCCGGAGCTGCCGATTCGCGCCGAGCCGCGCGTCCTCTTCTACAGCGAGCCGATCCGGGAACGCCTGCTCGAGCCGCTCGTCGTGTCGCCGGAGCGCGGACTCGCGGCCAAGCAGCTCGGCGACGGCCGGCTCCTGGCGAGCGATCTACGCGCCGGCACCCGCTCGAACGTGCGGGCCGGCTTCGAGGAGCTCCTGCCGCGGCTCGTCTACGTGGCGCTGCCGACGCTGGTGGAGGGTCCCTACGACATGACGCCCGACCAGCAGCCGATCCTCGGGCAGGTGCGGGACCGCGTCTGGGTCGCCGCCGGGTTCAGCGGGCGCGGCTTCATGCAGGCGCCGGCGATCGGGAGGATCGTCGCCGAGTCGGTCCTCGGCGCCGGCGACGATCCGGTGCTTGCCGTGCTCGACCCGGATCGGTTCGCCGAGGGTCGACTCGTGCCGGAGCCGAGCGTCGTCTAGAGCAGGCGCGGGAGGACCTGCGTGCAGAGGAGCTCGACGCCCCGCTCCTCGGGCACGCCGTGCGGCGTCCCGAAGTCGATGCGTCCTGCGCCCGCCTCGAAGACGGCTTCGGCGTGGGCGACGACCTGCTCCGGCGTGCCCGCGAACGCGAACCGGTCGAGCACGTCGTCCGGGATCTCGTCGCCCGGTTCCGGCGGGGCGACGGAGAACGTGGGATCGAGCGCCGCGACCACGTCGAGATACATCGCGACCTCGCGCCGCGCGACCGCACGGGCACGGTCGCCGTCCTCGTCCACGACGGTGACCGCTCCGAGCACGATCCGGACGTCCTCGTTGCCGATGCGCTCCCGCAGCACCGGAACGACGTCCGGGTTCGCGCTGCCGCCGACCTTCAGCTCCTGCGCCGCCTCGCCCGCGAACGCCGCCAGCCTCGGCGACCACGTGCCGACGAGCAGCGGGACGCCGGGGCGGCGGCGCTCGTAGCGGAGCCGGCTCCCGGGCGGCAGAGAGAACCGCTCGCCGGCGAAGCCGGACTCGTCGCCGGCCAGCAGGCGGCTGACGACCTCCCACGCCTCGCGAATCGCGGACACGGGCGCCGACTGATCGGCGCCGAGACGCTCGAGCCAGGCGCCGCGCGCGAGCCCGAGGAACGCACGCCCGGCGCTCGCTGCATCGAGCGCCGCCGTCTGGCCCGCGATCTCCACCGGGTGGAGCAGGAAGGGGTTGAGGCACGACGGCCCGACCCGGACTCGCGTCGTCGCCGCGGCGATCTCGAGGAGCGCGGGCAACGGCGGCTGGAACCAGAGGTCGTTGTACGCGGTGATCACGGCGAAGCCGGCGTCCTCGGCCCGGCGAGCCAGGGCCGCGTACTCCCCCGGCCGCTTGTCCGTCTGGAGGCCGAGGCCGAGCTCGCGCCCGACAGCGCTCACGTCAGCTCATCGGTGCGCAGCGTCCGCACGGCGATGCGCTCGATCCGCATCACGACGCGCTCGTCGGGGTCGGGACAGCAGACGAGCGAGTCCTGCTCCAGCCAGTCCGACTCGGGCAGCTGCCGCTGCTTCGCCGGCAGGAGCGGCAGCACCGACTGGAGCGCGTAGATGCAGAAATGGCGGCCCTCCGGGATCGTGATCCTGCTCGACTCGATCAGCTCGAAGTAGTCGCCGACCTGCAGGCCGCACACGGAGCGGCCCTCGATCCGCTCGACGGTGACGCGCAGGTCGAAGAGCTGCATCTCGGTCACTGGCACCTGAGCTTACGCTTGCATCACGCGCTTCAATCTCCCCAGCCGATGGACGCACAGGCAGCCGCCCTTCACGCCGAAGCCCTCGTCTGGGACCAGCACGGCTGCCTGCCGCTGCGTCCCGACGAGGACGTGGTCGACGACCTGGAGCTCTATCGGCGCGCGGGCGTCGACCTCGTCTCGATCAACGTCGGCATGGATCACACCCCGACCGTGGACGCGTTCAAGGTGCTGGCAGCGTTCCGCCGGGGCCTCCTTGCGCGCCCGGAGCGCTACCTGATCGCCTCGACCGTCGCGGACGTTCGCGAGGCGAAGCGGAGCGGGAGGCTCGCCGTCACCTTCGATCTCGAGGGCACGGAGCCGCTCGACGGCGAGCTCGCGCTGCTCGGGGCGTTCCACGAGCTCGGCGTGCGCACGGTGCTGATCGCGTACAACCTGCGGAACCGCGCCGGCGGCGGCTGTCACGACGACCCGGAGGTCGGGCTGACGCGCTACGGGCGCGACCTCGTGCGAGAGCTGAACGAGCTCGGAATCCTGGTCGATGCGACCCACTGCTCGCCGCGAACGACCCTCGACCTCTTCGAGCTCTCGGCCGCGCCGGTGGTGTTCTCCCATTCGGTGCCCACTGGCGTGAAGGCGCACGCCCGCAACGTCACCGACGACCAGATGCGCGCGTGCGCGGCGACCGGCGGCGTCGTGGGCATCAACGGCGTCGGCCTGTTCCTCGGGGACGGGGAGGCCGGCACGGAGGCGCTCGTCCGCGCCGTCGACTACGCCGTCGGCGTCGTCGGCGCCGAGCACGTCGGGCTCGGCCTCGACTACCTCTTCGACCAGGACGAGCTGGCCGCGCACCTCGAGCAGCATCGGGACGTGTTTCCGGCCTCGGGCGGCTATGCCGACTTCTTCCCGCCACGGTTCGTGAGCCCGTCGCAGCTCCCCGAGCTCACGGCCGCGCTGCTGCGGCTCGGCTACGGCGACGCCGACGTGCGCGCGATCCTCGGCGGGAACTTCCTCCGGGTCGCCTCGGAGGTCTGGCGCTAGCGCGAGTTACGTCCCGGGCCAGCCGGGAAGAGGCCGGGCGTGATGACGGAGGCGCTGTATCGGATCGGGGCACGCGACTGGATGGGGCATGCCTCGTCGCTCGGGGCGGTCGGCCTGTGCATCGGGCTCTGGATCCGCGCCAAGACGGTCGACCAGGACGAGCGCGGCAACGCCGAGCGCCGAGCGCTCTTCGTCGGCCTCTGGGCGCCGACGCTCTGGGTGATCGGCGACTCGCTTCGTGAGCACGGGCCGCGGCGTGGCCTGGCTTCGCGCCTGTGGGCGTGAGCCGGTTCAGGCGATCGCGTCGGGCTCGTCCAGCCGCCGGGTCTCGATCACGATGCCGCCCGTGAGCCTCCCGCCCGTCACGTCCGCCACGCGCTCGATGAACGACGTCCACATGTGCAGCTGAACCTCCTTCGCCATCCGCAGGTGCTCGTGCAGCAGGTTCGAAAGCCGGTCGCCGCTGCGCGCCCACGACTCGACCCGAAAGCGCAGCGCACCATCGTCGTCGGCGGCGCTGAACTCGATCTGACCGGCCTCGAGGTGCCCGTCCAGCGTGGCGTACCGAAACGACGTGGGCGTCACCTCGACGACGCGGACGGGCCCGTTCCACGGCCCCGGCATCTGCACGAGCAGCTCGTCGTTGAGCCGAAGCGGCTCGCTGCCGCCGTCCTCCTTGTGAAAGCGCGCGAGCTCCGTCGGGCTCGCGTGGTTCGGGTCGCGTCGCAGCAGGTCGATGAGGTCTCCGGGGGACAGACGTGGGTCGCGGATGCGCGCCTCGTAGCGGCGGTGGAAGAGCGGCCCGACACCGTCGGCAGGTAGCTGAAGGTCGTCTCGGCGAACACCGTCCGGAAGCGGCGGCGGCAGATCGTCCCGGTCCCCGGCGAGCTCGGCCCGGTGCATCGGCGTCGTCCGCCACATGTACTGCCAGGACGTGAGCGCGATCCCGAGCGGCCACGTCAGCGTCGTCGCAAGCCGGCTCCGTGCCATTCGCGCCTCCTTCCCACTTACGGGACGAGACAACACGTGGCGCATCACCCCAGGCGAGCGGCGATCTGCGCGGCGCGGTAGTCGAAGATCGCCGGCAGCCAGCGATCCACCGTCACCGGCGCGAGCAGGCCCGCCAGCGGCTCGAACGGGAGCCGGTAGAGGACGTGGTCGTAGATCTCGGTTCCCCCGTCGAACCGGCTGAGCCGGTGGGTGTGCTCCCAACGACGATACGGGCCTGCGAGCTGCACGTCCGTGAACCCGAACGGGGGGCGCCACTCGGTGATCTCGGTCCGCCAACGGATCGGCAGGCCGAAGAGCCGCAGCCGGTAGACGAGCAGCGACCCGCGTCGGAGCGCCCGCGGAGCCTCGAGGATCCGGAACCGAAGCCACGGCGGCGTGATCGCCTCGAGGTTCCAGGCATCGGCGAAGAACGAGAAGGCTTCCTCGAGCTCGACCGGCACGACCTGCCGGCGTTCGAGCACTCGGTCGTGAGTCAACGGTCTGGGCGCTAGAAACGCGGTCATGCCGCGCGCCTGGCGTCGCGGCGGTGACGGTCGATGAGAGCGCGGGAGAGTTGCCGCTGCCGCTGCGCGAGCTCGAGGCGATTCGACTCCAGCTCGTCCTGACCGGCGTCTCGCTCGCGCAGTGCCTGCCGCTCTGCAACGAGAATGCGCAGCTCTTCCTGAAGGCCTTCGACGCTAGGCATCGACCGGTGCCACCACCTCGTCGCCCACTCGATCAGAGGTTCCGCGGCTTGCGACGTACGCATACGGGTGGGTGAAGGCGTCCAGCGCGTTGCCGGGAGCGATTTCGATGTGAAGAGTCGCGCCCGTCGTGACGTCGCACACGGACACCGTCACCCGGCCGTCCTCGGGGTGCCAGAGCAGGACGATTTCGTCCTTGCCGCTCCGACGTCGCGCGAGCTCCCGAGCCGGCCGAGTGCTGTCGAAGTTCAGTGAGGAATGGATGACCATCTCGATGTACCTCCGTCGAATTCGTGTGTCCCCAGTGAAGACACCGACGGGCGGCGTCTATTCCGACGAGCGAACCTCTGGTGGCGCCGACGCCGCTCTATGCTCGTCCGGATACGCCCACGGCAATAGGAGGGCAGACAGCACCAAGTGGAGCGCCCACTCGACCCCGCTCGGGTCGGCGATCATCTGGATCGGCTCTACCGAGCCGCCTGGGCACTTTGCGGTTCGAGGGAAGACGCCGAGGACCTCGTGCAGGAAACGTACGCGCGCGTACTGGCCCGTCCGCGTTTGCTTCGCAAGGAGGACGACCTCGGCTATCTCCTGCGCGCGCTACGCAACACGTTCCTGAACCAGAGGCGGACCGAAAGCCGGCGTCTCCGTACGGCCCCGCTACCGGACGAGCTCGATGTCGTTCCCGACCCCCAGGCCCGCGAGCCGCAGACGGCCCTCGAGGTGGGCGAGGTGTACGCCGCCATCGCCGCACTGCCGGAAGACTTCCGTGACGTCCTCGTCGCTGTCGACGTCACAGGTCTGACGTATGCGGAAGCCGCACGCGCCTTGCGTCTCCGTACGGGGACCGTGATGAGCCGCCTCTACCGCGCGCGCCGGCAGGTGGTGCGCCGAGTCGATTCGCCGCAGGAGTGAGTCAGCCGTCCGTGTTGACCGTTCCGACGAGCACCTTCTCGCCCGACGATGTCTGTTCGCCGTCGGCTCGCTCGCGCGTCACAGTGACCGTCCCGAAGACCTTGGGAGAGACGCCTGCCCACAGCGTGACCTTCGTGCCCTCGTTGAACGTCCCGACAGGCACCACTACGCCGGAGGCATTGCGCAGCCACGCTTGGTAGAAACGACCGCCGTCGAGGCGCGGAAGCCCTGTCGCGTCAAGCTCGATCCGCCAGCCCGACGACGTCTTCGTCAGGGTCGCTTCTCCCTTTGCACCGGGTGCGAGAGCTGTCGCTGCAAGCGCGGCCTGGAACCGCTCCTGCGTGGAGCTCGAACGAAACAGCGCCAGCCCGATCACGACGACGGCCGCGACAGCCCCAGCCGCGCCGATCGCGACGAGGCGTCGTGAGACCGGCGTGCGACGAGCCTGTCTTTGCGCCTCGATACGAGCTCGCAGCGCTGTCGGCGCGTCCACCTCGGCGGATGCTGCTCGCGTCAGCATGACCGCCCGCTCCTGCTCCGCCAGGCGGTCGGCGAGCTCCGAGGACGCCGCAACGCGTGCCTCGAGAGCAGCGCGACGCCCCGGCGGGAGTGAGCCGTCGGCGAGCGCTGCGAGCTCCGCAACCTCTTCGCCAACGCCTTCCTGTTGACGCCGCCTCAACATCGCCACCGGAACGGTAACCGCGAATCCTGCGGTGAGACCCTCATATCAAGGAAGACCCCGTCCGGTCGCGTCTATTCCCGGCCGGCGGAATAAGAGCGTCCGAAAGGTGTCCTCGTCAGTCGGAACTTCAATTCGACCCAGGAGGACATCGTGTTTCGGACACTCTCAGCCGCCCTCGTGGCCACTGCTTGCGGCCTCGCGCTGGCAGGCACGTCGCCGGCAGCACCTGCCGCCAAGGCGGTTCAGGGCTCAGTCGGCCCCGGCTTCACGATCAACCTCACCGCCGGCGGCAAGACAGTCTCGAGGCTGAAAGCGGGCGTCCCTTATCTCTTCACGATCAACGACCGCTCTTCGATCCACGACTTCCACCTAGCAGGCCCCGGTGTCAACCGGATGCTGACGAGCGTGGACTTCACGGGAACGAAGAGCTTCGTGCTCACGCTCCGGAAGGGCGTCTATCGCTTCTTCTGCGACCCGCACGCCAGCGTGATGCACGGGAGCTTCCGCGTCGCCTGACGCGGCGGAGACGCGCGGAATAGATGCCGCGCGTCGGTGTCTTCAGCTCAGAACCCCCAATCGATGCGAAAGGAAAGAACTGATGAATCACATGCGACTCAAGATCGCCGTCGCAGCCGCGTTCGCCGCCGTGATCGGCGTGTCGAGCGCAGCAGCGGCGCCGTATCACGGTGTCAAGGCATCACTCAACTACAACACGCTCATGGTCAACGGCACGAAGGCTGGCGACAGGATCGCGCTGCGCCTGAAGGCCGGCGACTCGAGCGTTCTCGAGGTCGACGCTCGCGACGACGGGTCGGCCGAGTTCAGCTTCCCGCGCGCGGACATCGCAAAGATCGTCGTCGACGGCCGCGCCGGCAGCGACGCGATCCGTATCGACGAGAGCAACGGCGTGTTCGGGGACACGATCCCGACGACGCTGGCCGGCGGGAGCGGGAACGACACGCTCTCCGGAGGCTCGGGAGCGGAGATGCTGCTTGGCGGACCCGGGAATGACTCGATCGACGGCAACCGCGGCGCCGACACCGGCCTGATGGGCCCGGGGAACGACACGTTCGTCTGGGACCCCGGCGACGGCAGCGACAAGGTCGAGGGCCAGCGCGGCATGGACACGATGGTGTTCAACGGCGCCAACGCGGCCGAGCAGGTCGATGTGTCGGCGAACGGGAGCCGACTCAGGTTCTTCCGCAACCCCGGCAACGTCACGATGGACACGGCAGGCGTCGAGCGCGTCGACTTCAACGCTCTCGGCGGCGCAGACATCGTGACCGTGAACGACCTGAAGGCGACCGCCGTCCGCGAGCTGAACATCGATCTCGCGGGCACTCTCGGCGGCGCGACCGCTGACGGTCAGGCCGACCGGGTGAGCGTTGCGGGCACCGCAGGCAACGACAGGATCGACGTCAGCGGTGACTCCGAGACGGTCAAGGTCACCGGTCTCGCCGCAGCGATCAGGATCCTTCATTCCGAAGCCGCTGTCGACCGCGTCGACCTCAACACGCTCGCTGGCGTCGACTCAGTCGACTCCACCGGGCTCGCAGCCGGTGCGATCCAGCTCTTCGTCAACGGCAGGCTTCTTCAATAGAGGAACTGCAGACCGTGGGGCCCCAAATCCTTGGGGCCCCACACGCATCTAGCGACCGTCGGCCAGCGGGACGCGCACTACACCGTCCGTCACGAACTTGCCGCGCTCGAAGCGATAGACGCCGACGGGTCGCGGAACGATGTCGCCGTTTCGGTCGAACGAGAAGGAACCGAGGATGCCGTCCTTCACGCGCGTCGCGAAGAGCTCGCGCGCCACCGAGGCGCGCGTCCCGTCGGAACGCGCGATCGCCTGCAGCAGAACCTCCGTCGCCTGCGCCGCTTCGGGTGCGCCGAACGCGGCGATCCCGGGCGGAGCGCCGACCTCGCGTCGGAACCGCTTGCCGGCGGGGGGCAGCGCTGCCGGCGGGATGCCCGGGAGGGTCACGCGCATACCCTCTCCCGCCGCACCGAGCTCTCGCGCAGTTTCGTCTCCGGCGAACGAATCGGGAGCGATGAACGTAACGCGTCGCCCGAGCGCGGCGCGCAGATCGAGGACGAGGCGCTTCCCGTTCAGTTCCGTCACACCGGCGAGGTAGACGGCGTCGGGGTGTGCTGCCGCGACGGAGCGCGCGAGCGGGCCGTAACCCTGGCGCATACCCCACTTGAACGGGCGCACCTCGAGTCCGAGATCTCGTGCTGCACCTCGGAACGACGACGCGAGACCACGGGCGTATGAGTCCGTATCGGCCTGATGGACGAGCGCGACGCGACGCGCCCCGAGACGCTTCGCAATCTGCGCAGCTGCGCTTCCCTGCGCGAGGTCGTGCGTCACCACACGGGCGTAGCTGTGAACGCCATCGGGGTAGAGCGGCGGAACGTCAGGGTCGGTCCCGCGGAGGGTCAGCCCAGCCAACGTGTTCGTCGGACTGATCATCGCCAGCGGACCGGCTGCCTTCCGGCTGACGATCGGTATTTCTTCGATTGCACACCCGGAGTGCCACGGTCCGATGACACCGACGACGTCCCCGTTCGCGACGTACGCACGAGCATTGCGACGGCAGGCGCGCGGGTCGTACGGCTCGTCACCGACGCTGTCGTTGCACGACTGGTAGCCGACGCGATAGTCGCCGGCGCGGAAGCCATGCCGACGGAGCACGAACTCGATCGCGTTGACCGTGAACCCGGCCGTCTCGGCACTGGGTCCGCGACGCGGAAGGTCCGACACGACGACAACATCGGGCTTGTCGCCACCGCCGTAGCTGAGCTCCGTGCAGGCACTCAGCGCCACAGGCTCGACTTCGCCCTTGCCGCCGCAACCGGCCGCAAGCGCCGCGAAGACGAGGACGAGGAGCGCCGCAGGAGCCCACTTCATCTAGCTCATGATCAGCCGCGTTCGCCGCGCGGTCAACTCAATCGACGGAAGCCCACACGCCGGTCGACGCGACCGCGACATTCCGTGGCTCACCACCGAGGGCGAGCGCCTTCACGTCGTCGGTCGCCGAGTCGATTCGTGCGATGCCTGCGTCGCTCGCGACCCAAACGGCGCCGGCTCCAAGTGCGAGCCCGCTGGGCCGCCCGCCGACGTCGTATGTTCGGGCGACGACCTCCTGGGCTGCATCGACGCGGACGACGGCTCCGTTGTCCTCGTTGGCCACCCAGACGCCGCCGGAACCGGCGACGAGCGCTACGAATCCGTCCGCGAGATCCACCCTGCCGATGCGCCGGAGGGTGCGCGGTGACAGGCGCTCCAGCTCGTCGCTCAGGACCCAGACCGAGCCGAAGCCGTACGCCAGCGGCCCCCAGATCGAGCTCTCCCTGAACCTCATCCGCGACGTCGCAGGATCGATGCGGGAGATCGCCCGCGAGCTCGCTGCCCAGACTGCGTCGCCTCCGACGGCGAGCCAGCCGGCCCCGCGCTCCGGAGTGAATGCGCTCGACTCGCCCGCGTTCGGAAGCGTCCAGCTTCTCTCGATCACGTCGCTGTCCGGTTCGACTCGGATGACGCGCGCCTCGCTGATGCCGATCCAAAGCGACCCGAACGCATAGACGAGGGCGCGCGGCGAACCGCCGACCGAGAACGTCGACGCGACGCGCCGGGTCCGCGCGTCGATCCTCGAGATCGTTCCGGCTCCGTCGTTCGAGTTCACGACCCAGGTCCAGCGCGGCGAAGCGGCGATTGCAGTCGGCGCATTCCCGACGGGCACGGCGGCGACTGCTTCGAGCGACCGTGGGTCAACCAGCGCCACCGAATTCGGCGGAACGCTCAGTCCGCCGTCGCCCGCGGACAGAACCAATGCGAGGATGACTGCGGTTGCGGCCAGCAACACCGCACCGGACGCGAGCAGCAACCGCCCGGCCCGGCGCCGGCGACGACGGACGGCGATCCTCGAAGGTGCCAGCCCGATAGCGGCGCGCGCGCCCTCGACGAACGCGTTACAGCTCTCGTAGCGGTCGGCGGGCTCCTTGGCGAGCGCACGCGCAACGACCGCGTCGAGGTCGGGCTCCGAGCGGATCGGCGCGGCATCTTCCTGGATGTGCGCCCACAGCGTCTGCGCCTCCGTTTCGCGCCGAAACGGCGGCCGGCCGCAGAGCAATTCATAAAGCACGCACGCCAGCGCGTACTGATCCGCGCGTCCGTCGACATTGTCACCGCGGATCTGCTCCGGCGCGAGATAGTCGAGCGAGCCCTTGAGCCCTCCTGTGACCGTCGTCCCGCCGACGCCGATCTGCGTCGTCAGGCCGAAGTCGCAGAGGTAGCAGTGATCGGACGCGTCGACGAGCACGTTGCCGGGCTTGACGTCCCGATGGACGAGCTTGCGCGCATGGGCGGCGTCGAGCGCGTCGGCGACCTGGTGCAACAGGGTCAGCGTGCGCTCCGCCGGCAGCGGTCCGGTCCTCGCGAGCAGCCCTCGTAGGTCGATGCCGTCGACGAAGCGCGTCGCGATGTAGAGCTGACCGTCGGCCTCGCCGGCGGCATACAGCGGCAGGATCGCGGGATGATCGAGCGAGGCCGCCAGCCGTGACTCCCGCAGGAAACGCTCGCGAAATCCTTCGTCGTTGGCGAGCTCCGGCGCGATCAGCTTCAACGCGACGGGCCGTTCGAGCGCGACCTCGGTCGCTCGGTAGACCACCCCCATGCCGCCGCGACCGACGACGCCGTCGATCACGTAGCCGCCCAGCCGCACGCCAGCTTCGAGGGACATTCAGCTTCGGATTGTCTGCCGCTCGATCGACCAGGTGAAGCGCGTCAACGTGGCCGCCGGCGCGATGCCGCCGGGGCGAAGCCCGCGCCGCACGAGCAGCGTCGCCGTCACGGGATTCTCGACGAGCGAGGCTCGCGTGGGACCGAGTCCCTCGCTGCGCCAGCGCTCCGACAAGCCAAGAACGAGCAACCCGGCGCGTGCCGCAAGGGCACGCAGTCCCTCGACGCCCGGTTCACCGAGTCGCGGCTCGGCGACGACACCGCTCGTGTGCTGCACGATGAGCGAGGCGTCCGCGAGGAGCCGGCTCGCGTCCCGCGCGGCCGGATCGGGGTCGGCGGCGCCGATCAGCTGGAGCGGCCGCTCCAACGCCGTGGCAGCCCAGGCTCCGAGCTCCAAGGCCGCCCAGTCGTGCTCGAACGCGCCGAACGGCACGACAACCGGGCCGTCGCCGATCCGGCCGCCTTCCTCGACGAGCGCTGCGACGTCGCAGGGGGCGTCCGCAAAGACGGGTGCGAAGGATCCGGCCAACGGGTCTGCACGCGTGGCGAGCAGGAGCAGATCGGCATCCTGTTGCATCCCGAGGCGGATGACGTCTCCGGCCGGGTCGGCCGACGTGAAGGCCGCGACGCGCGTGGTGACTCCACGCTCGGAGAGCGAACGACGGACCTCGCCGAGCCGCTCGCTGGACGGGGCAAGCTCCGCAGACGGGACGATCTCCGCGACGACGACGTCTCTGCTGCGAGGGCTCAGCGCGAGCGCCGCCGCCAGCGAGACGACGGCCTCGAGAGCGTCACGGTGCTCGGACAAGGCGACGATCGAGGGCGCCGAGGCCGTCGCCGGAACGACGAGTACCGGGTCCTGGCGGAGAATCGCACTCTCGAGCTCGCGCAGAGCCGGGCCGGGCTCGAGACCGAGTTCCTCGTCGAGGATCCGTCGGCCCTCGCGGAAGACGTCGAGAGCGTCGGCCTGGCGACCGCTGCGGTAGAGCGCGAGCATGAGCTGCGCCCGGGGACGCTCCTGCAGCGGACTCTCGGCGACGAGCGCGTCCAGCTCGGGCACGAGCTCGGGTCCGCGCCCGAGGGCAAGCTCCGCTTCGATCCGCTCCTCCTGCGCGAGCAGCCGTAGCGCTTCCAGACGCGCAGCCTCCGGCTGTGCGAACGGCTCATACGTCAGATCGGCGAGCGGCGCGCCGCGCCACAGCGAGAGCGCGGAGCGAAGGGTCGCGGCCCGGGATGCCGGCTCCTCGTCCTTCGCGCGCTCGAGCAGTCGCTCGAACTCCTCGAGGTCGAGCTCCCCCGGCTCTACGCGCAGGACGTAGCCGTTGCCGCGCGTCTCCAGCGAGTCGCGCGCCTCGCCGAACGCCTTCCTCAGGGATGAGACGTAGACCTGGATCGCCTTGGCGGCGCTCTTCGGCACCTCACCGTGCCAGAGCTCTTCGGCGAGTCGATCGGTCGTGACGACCTGGTTCGCGTTCAGGAGCAGGAGCGCGAGCAGCGCGCGCTGTTGAGGCGGACCGAGTTGCAGCGGCCGGCCGTCCGAGAGCGCCTCGAGCGGCCCGAGCACCTTGAACTCCATGGGCCAAAGCTACTTCGGAACGTTTACCAGGCGTTAGGTCCGTGCTTGCCGCCGTCCCCGATCGTCGCTTCATCAGATCGCAAAGGGCGATCTCGTCAAGGGAGAGCGATGAAAGCTCGCAACATGTTCATCGGGATGCTGGCAGTGGTCATCGCCGTGCTCATCCCGGCTACCGCGGCCGCCTATCGGGACTTTCGTCCGACCGCCGGAGCGACGTCCCAATCAGCCCACATCCGCCCGGACGACCGAGCCGGAGCGCGCGGCGCGTTCGAGGGCGCGGCGGGAAGCGCGGTCGTCATTCGTCCGGATGACCGCGCAGGGGCTCACGGCCCCGGCACGCCTCCTCGGGCCGTCCTCGTTCGTTCGTCGGACGGGTTCGACTGGCAGGACGCCTTCGTCGGCGGCCTCGGCGGCGTCGGCACCGCGCTGCTGCTGACGGGACTGCTGTTCCTCGTCGCGAGCCGACGGACGCGAACGCGCATCGCCTGACCGTCGTCCGAGTACCACGATGCCGCCGGGTCGCCGCTCGCGATCCGGCGGCGTTTGCGTGGCTTCGAGAATGGACCTAACCGGACAGCTTTCAAACCTCTCGAAGTCTCTCCAAGAGCTGCTCGTTCTCTAGGCTGCATCTATCGTCTCATGACATGCGACAGTCGCCAAGCCCCACGGAGGAGCGGCGAGTGGGCATGGGGAGCGAGCCGCTACGTCCCCCGTCCCACGCAGGATGAGCATCTCGGCTACTTAGCGGGTGGCAGCCTGCGCTCTGACTCAGTGATTCCGAGCTGATTAGCAGCCGCGTCACCGGGAAGGCGTCTTCCAGGCCTTGCCCCTCGCATAATTGGTCGTCTGCGTCTGCCTGGCGACAACATGGGCATCCTCGAGGATCTAGCAGTGACCAAGGACAAGCAGCGCGAGGGCGAGACCTATGCCACCGAGCAGGCCGACCACGAGCCGAGCTGGAATCCGGCGAGCACGCTCACCATAAGACGCGGCGCTGCCAGCGCTGCCAACCCAAACCGAGAGGACAAAGAGCACCGCGATACATCCAATCAGCAGGAGTAGCGGAAAGAGGCACATCTATTTACGTGAACGCCGCTCCGGAATCACAGCAACGATGACGGTCTCTCTCGGTGAGCCTCTTCCTCGCTGAGGTGAGCGGTCGCTGTCTCCGATGAGCGTGCGCGCCGCCTCCGAGCCGCGCTAACGCTTCTCGACCGCAGAGTCATCGCCACGAACAACGCGGCTGCGACAGGAAGCGTCACGGCAACGTTCCAGTGGTTCACCAGGTAGACGATGACGAACGCCGCAAGTACTGCGCCGAAAGATCCAACCTCTGTCCATGAAAGAAACCACGAGGTCGAGCCCCGCCTAGGCACAACCTGCTGCTTGCGCGCTCGCTCGATTGCCGCGTGACGAAGACGTGAGTCGCTGACTGCGATGCCTCTGTTGACCGCACGAGCAACTCGAAGTCGGTCACGCACGCTGAGGGTCATGAATCCTGGCGGCTCTTGCTTGGACTCGGGCAACGTCTTGCTAGTTCGCCTCATGCGTCGCCTCGAGAGCGCATGCCACAGCGGTCCCAAGTGCGTATGTCACCGCGACCTCGGGTGCGACACCAACGATCAAATCTGCCCCAGCTCGCGCCGCGTGGAAGCAGCCAATCGTTGGAATCGCTATTGCGAGTATTTTTTGAATTCCCTCACCGTGTGCAGCGACACGGCCGATCGCTGTGTCAGTTATCCGCGCCACATTCAAAGCAACTAGCCGGGCAGTTTTTGTGCAGACAGCCATGTACCCCATGAGCCAGTAGGCCGCAATCGACGGAGCGAAGAGAGCGAGTGCCGCCGGTCCTACCGGTGTTGCGCAGAGGCCGGCCTTCACGCGGGCCAACAGAGTGGTAACCCATGCGATGACGGGATTGCTTTGCGCGAGCGTGTCAGGCCTAACCGGGCCAAGTCCGCTTGGATCGACGAACCTCATCGGGTTGGCAGCGGCATAAAGATAGCCCGACACGTATGGATCGTTCTGACCGGCGGGGCGTGGGTCGGGTGAGAGAAAACGGCCGCTAACGGGATCGTAGTTTCGCGCTCGCAGGTCGTAAAGCGCGCTGTCGGAGTCGCTGAGCTCACCGGTGTAGCCGATGGGGTTGGCTGGTGCCGATGGGTCGTTCTTCGTCACAGACCGCGCAGCCCCGAATGGCTCATACGAGTATGTCCACTCGGTCTGGCCGGTGGAGTCGGTGAGGTTGGCGATGCTGCCTTCGGCGTCGCCGTGGAAGTAATAGTTGCCGCTGCCGCTGGCCATCGAGAGCAGCCGCAGCCCGTACTCGTACGTCCTCAGGGCGCTGCCGGATCCGTCCCGCTCGAGTGCGAGTCGTGGCAGCGCGGCGTTGACGTCCCATAGGTAGTTGGTCGTCTTGGAGCTTGAGGCGGCCTGGAGGCGAGTGCCGTCGCCGTCGTAGCCGTACGAGGTCGTCGAGCTACCGCTGGTCGTCGAGGTCATCTCGGAGGCGAGGTTCCAGCTGAAGCTGCGCGGGCCTGCCGCGGTCTCATTGCCGTCGTCGTCGTAGGTGTAGCTCGTCGAGCCAGCTGCGGTCATCTCGTCACCCGCGTTGTAGGTGTAGCTCGTCGTCCCGCTCGGACGCGCCTCTGTGAGCCGGTTTCCGACCGCGTCGTATGTCCAGCGGATGAACGGGTCGGAGCCGCCGGGGCAGCTGCTCTGGAAGCAGACGTCGGTGAGGCGGTTGCGGGCGTCGTAGCCGTAGGTCGCCGTCTCGGTCGGGGTCGTCACGGAGGTCGGGTTGCCGGCGGCGTCGTAGGCGTAGTCGAACTGGGCGAGGATAGTGGAGCCGGTCGAGTGCTTGACCTGCGTGACGCGTCCGGCATGGTCGTAGGTTTCCGACTCGACGTAGCTGTTCGGCAGCGTGATTTGGGTTGGGTGCGCCGCCGCGTCGTACGAGTAGTTGGCGGTGTTGCTGCTCCTGGTGACGCTGGCCAGCCGTTCGTCATCGTCGAAGGTCGAAGTGACGACCGTGCCGCCGGGGTAGGTGCGGCTGGTGACGTTGCCCGCGGCGTCGTAGTCGTAGCTGAAGCTGTCCGACCCTCTCGTGACCTCGGTGAGCCGGTTCAGGTCGTCGTAGGTGTACGTCTGGGTGCCCGCGCCGTCGGTGAGTTCGGTTCGGTTGGAGTTGGCGTCGTAGGAGTACCCGATCGTCGGCGTCGAGTCGCTAAAGGCAACCTCGGTCGGCCGGTTGATCGCGTCGTAGGCAATCGTGATCGTGCCGCCGGAGGGCTTCTCGACGCCGGTGCGGTTGCCGCTGGCGTCGTAGCTGAAGCTCCAGATCTTGCTGAGCGGATTCGTGGCACTGGTGCGCCGGTTCGCGTCGTCGTAGGCGTACGTCGTCTCGTGGCTGTTCGCGTCGGTTCGGCTGGTCAGGTTGTCGACCGCGTCGTAGGCGTAGGTGGTGACTGCGCCGCCTTGGGCCGTGACCGTGGTGAGCAGGTTGGCGGCGTTGTAGCCGTAGCTGGTCGCGTGCGAGAGCGGATCGGCGATGCTCGTCGGCCTGCCGGCGTCGTCGTAGGCGTAGGTCGTGACGTGGCTGAGCGGGTCGGTCGCCGTCAGCGCCTGGTCGTTCGCGTTATAGGTGAACGTCGTCTTGAAGTCGTTCGGATCGGCGCCGGTCACGTTGCCGCGAGGTTCGACAACGGAGGTCATCCGCCCGGAACCGTCGTAGCCCATCGACGTCTTGTTGCCGAGCGCAGTCGTGACCGCTGTCAGATTCCCGTCCGTGTCGTAGTCGAGGTCCGTGACCTTGCCGCGCGGGTCGGTGATGCTCCGCAGCAGTCCGTTGCCGGAGCCGTCGCGGCCGAAGCTCGTGACGTTGCTGCCCGGCCGCGTGATCGACGTGAGGTTGCCCGCGCTGTCGTAGCCGAACGAGGTCGTGTGGCCACGACCGTCCTTGGCAGTAGCGAGGTCGTTGCGGCTGTTGTAGGTAAACGTCTCGACGTAGGAGAGCGGCGAGGGCGCGCTGCGCGTCAGGACGTTGCCGGCGGAGTCGTATGTGGCCGTGCTGGTCTTGCCGCGTGGGTCGGTGATGCTCGTGCGGTTCAGGTCGGAGTCGTAGTCGTACGTCCAGGTGTTGTTGAGCGGGTCGATCTGCTCGACGAGCAGACCGTTGTCGTAGACGTCCTTCCACACCTTGCCGCGCGCGTCGGTGGTCGTCTGCGTCTGCGTGGCGGGGTTCCAGGCGAAGGTCGTCTCGTGATTGAGGCCGTCGTACTGCTCGATCACCCGTCCGTCCGCGGCGTAGACGTTGCGGAAGACGTTGTGCGAGAGTGGGTCAATCTCCTTCTCGAGGAACCCGTACGAGTCGTAGGTGTACGTCCACACCTTCCCGCGCGCGTCCGTCACCGACGTCAACCGGCCCGAGGTGTACCCGTAGGAGACGCTGCGGCTGTCTGGCAGCGACACCTGGGTGAGGAGGCCGGAGGTGTAGCTGAGCGTGACGACCCGGCCGGCGGCGTCGGTGACTGAGGTCAGCTGACCGGAACCGTTGTAGCCGAAGCTGAGACCCTGGTCGTTTCGGTCGACCAGCTCGGTCAGCTTCCCCGCCGTGTCGAACTGGTAGTGGCGCTGATCGTTGGTGACGAGCTCGTAGCCGCCCGTGATCGGCGTCAGCGTGGCGCGGCCCCCGGCTGCGGCCGTGAATGACCCTCCGCTGTTCTTGATGAACTCGAGCTGCTGGCCGCTGCCGCCGCGCGCGATCGCGTAGCCGTCCGCCTCGAACGAGAGCGACGCGTTGTAGGAGTGCGTCCACCCCGGCCCGAGCGGACCGGTCGCGTCGTCGATGCCGTTGTAGGTGCGCGTGAACGCGAACGTGATCCCGTTCCCGGCGAGCTTCAGATCCGGCGTCGAGCTGTACGAGCTGCCGGTGGCACTGTTGACCGGGTCGTTGGTGCACGCGGTCGCGTTCTCGGCCAGCTCGCCGTTGCCGCCGCACGAACCAGCGGCCTGCGCGGTCGGCATGACTGGGTCGCCCCGGAAGGGGTACGGCTGGTACTCGGTCTTCGCGATCGCGACCCGGTCATAGGCGCAGGTCGTCGCGCCGACGAAGTACGTGCTCGCCGCGTTCGGCCCCGCCGGCGGACTCGCCGCGGAGGAGTAGAACGCGAGCTTGCCCGCCGAGTCCTGACCCGATCCTCGGCAGACGGCAGAGTTCTGGAAGAAGTAGACCCCGTCGCCCCAGTAGTTGTATTTCCAGTCGTCCGTCCGCTTGGTGTTCGACGAGTCGAGCTGCTTGCTCGTGTTGTCGAAGATGTTGTTGTGCGCTCCGCGTGGCCACTTCGACGCCGCCAGCGACGGATCCACCTGCATGTACACACCCCGGTTGTTGTCGCGTGACTCGCTGCCCTCGACAACCGACTGCTGGCCGCTGTAGGCGCTCGTCAGGTTGAACCACAACCCGTCGGAGGAGTTGTCGTGGATCGAGGAGTTGTCCTCGACCGTCATCCAACCCATGTTCGAGCTGATGCCGTTGCCGTTGTTCGAGATCGTCGTCCGCCGCACGATCACACCCGCGGTCGCCGTGCTCGAGCCGGTGCCGACCAGGATCCCCGAGCGCTGGTTCTGCGTGAACGTCGAGTCCTCGACGGTCACGCTCGTCCCCGAGGCCGTCACCTTCAAGGCGCCGTAGTTCTGGTCGGCCGAGCCGAGCGCGCCGAAACGGACGTCGACGTACTGCAGGTGCGAGAACGTGCTCCCCGACTTGACCTCGACCATGTTCCATTGCCCGGGCGCGCCCGTCGTCGCAGACCCATCCCCGTTCGAATCGCCGCCGGCGCTGTCGTCCTGGTACGAGGTGAAGACGATGTGGCTGCCGGATGTCCCCACGGCCGCGAGCGTTCCGCTGACCGAAAGCTGCCGCGTCGTGCCATTGAACTTCACGACGACGCCCGGATCGACTGTCAACGTCGCACCCGACGCGACCGTCACGTTGCCATCCAAGATGTACGGGCTATTCGCCGCCGTCCAGGTCGTGTTCGAGGAGTACGTCGTCGTCCCGATGTGCGTGGCAGCCCGCGCTGACCACGGCCACGTCAACGACGAAGGCCCGAACACCGCCAACCCCGCCGCCAAGACACAGAAGACCACGCGCGGCTTCAAACGCGAACGCAAAGACAGCAGCCCACAGCGCACAGGACCCCTCTCCCGATAGACGGCTACCGCCAACGACGCCACGGCCAGCGCGTCGTCAACGAACTTGCTGCCATACGGCGACGGCAAGCTATTACACAGTCACCGGACGAACGCAAGACGCCCCGTTACAGCGGATCCCGCTCTTTCCGCCAAATCAATGAGGTCTCTGCGACGACGCCCTCAGGCGAGGAGACGCGCAGCGTCGCCGCGGAGTGCGCAGGTAGAGGCCGCCGCCCGCACCAACTGGGGGTGCGCGCGGCCAGTCGCCTATGGACCCTAACCGGACAGCTCCTAAACCTCCCCCACTCATAGTGGCGACACTTCTTCGAGACGAAGATGTGCCGCGGCCGACACGTCTAACCCTGCCCTGTGCCTATGGTGCTTCTTGCGGGCCCGCCGCTCGGCGTGGCGAGGAGCGCTATCAATTCATCAACCGTCTGGGGCCTCGCCATGCGCCTCCTCACGCGCTTCGATCGCACTTGTTCGGAGACGGCGACCATGCTGGGCGCTGCGGAAACAACGATCACTGCAACAGCAACTGGCAGCGGCAGGGGCCCGCCTCCGAGCCTGGCGAGGACTACGCCGCTGGCAACGATGAGGGAAGCGCGCACTAGAGTCATGAGAGAGACGGGGTCGTTTCCACCAGCACAACCGCAGGGAAAACTGTGTGTTGTCTTGAGTGCGGAGATTGCGGTGGTGAAAAACGCCAAGCCGAGAACGGCTGCTAGAGCACCTCCGAGCCGGAGGCTTGGGGCAAAGAGAAGAGCAATTCCAGCCCCAAGCTCTATGAAAGGAAGTGCTACTCCCACAATGTGTGCGCCCCTGGCTGGCAAAGGGATCAGGGGCATGACCATTGCCACCGATCGCCTGAAGTGGACGATCTTCGAGGCGCCGGTGTAGATGAATAGGGAGGCTAGCCAAGTTGACAGTACGGTGGTAAGTATCGTCATTGCAGTCATCAAATCCAGATTCGTGTGGCGCGGAACCCACCCTCGGCGAGTCTCAGTCCCACTGCGCCGATATAGGTGCCTGGCGTGAGCGCGCTCAGTCCACCTGCGAGCTGGCTCTCATCCTTCGAGTCGATCACTTCAAGTACGTGCGAGAATTCCAAGGAATGGAGACCGCGGTCATCCCGCACGGTGAGATCGTGAGCGGATATCGTCTGAATCACGCCCTCACGTCTGGCGATGTTGACGAAGACCATGCCACTCGTCGCGAGAAGAGATCCATCAACTTGAGGAACACCGCGCACATCGAGCCAATCGCTCATCCCAATTAGCTCGGGACCTCCGGTCACCTCTTTCCAGACGATTGTCTCGGGTGGAATCCGTACTGCTTGCGTCCGCGCCGGGGTGCTTAGGACCACGCCGTCACTTGTCTGTGCGACAACCTCGCCGCCGGCGTAGTAGGGATCCGGCCCCGCGGCATCTGGAAGGGTGACGCTTCTTGACGACGGCTTCGAACGCATTCTGTGACCAGTTCTCGTTACGGCCTCGCTGGCACCGGGATACAGAACCCCGGCTGCGGCCACTCCAGCGCCGGCCAAGAAATCTCTGCGCCTCATCGCATCCTCCTAGCGTCAGTCTCCTGCCACTTGCTTAGCAACATCCGAAGTTTGGGTCGGCTTTCACGTTGCTGATCACGCCAGCCGAAAGGGGAGCGAAGTTCATGAAGAGAGATTTTGTAAAGTCGACCATCCGGCCGGTGTTACATGCCGGTCCGGAGTCAACACGTGTCCCTGGCACCCAGACTATGCAATCGGCTGTGTGGTTGAAGTAGACGCGGGCGCCGCAGTTGTAGGTGATTTGGCATGGCCTCCCACACGAATATGCCGTGGTGCGCCAAGCGAAACCAGCGTTGTTCGTGTTACAGGTGCAGCACGCTCCGACTCCCATCTTGTTGCTAGAGCTACATCCACAGCTGCAACACGAGCCTTGACAACAACCTCCATCACAGCCGCACGGATCCGGGTAGCAGCAGAACCAACTCGCACTACCTTTGCAGCACGCCATAGCTTCCTCCCCTCTTCGCGCAAGCGTCACGATGCGGACTTCGTCTCGACGATGCTCGCTCTCTAGCCGACGTGCAATCGCCCTACTGGGTTCATTTCTGAGTGAACCCCAGGTTGGAGGGGGATGAGCCCGCCCAAGGAGCATCGAGGCAAGGGGCGCGCTTCTTGCGCAGATCCGCTGACTATGGTATGCATCCTCGATGTCTTGTGGATCGGGTCGTCCACAGACCAGAGGGCAAGTCGAAGGCGGGAGAGGCGCCGATAGTGCCGCTAGAGTCGGAGGGTCGTCGACGCAGGAAATTCGCGGCACATCAGCCTCATCCATTGAGGCGAGGTCCGCATCAGTACTGCCCCATCGCCCAGTCCGCGTGGCGGTCGTCGCGGAACTTTCCCTGCACATCGATCTCTACGCCCGCGCCCTCGGTGAGCTCCACGAGGTGGAATGCGTCGGAATCGCGACTCTTGATGAACATATGCGCGTGGATCTCTGTCGGTGCGACCCCGAAGTTGTCATTCTCGACGCCGGGCGGCAGAATCTGTACGTCTCAGCCGAACTTGCGCGCTATATTCCTGCTGCGGCGCTTGTGGTCATATCCTCGGAATGCGACCGTTGCGCTTTTGCGTTCGCAGAATTTGGTGTGCTTGGCATACTGGGTAGCGACGCCACGATTGACGATCTCGTCGCCGCCGTCCGTGCTGTATCTCGTAAGGAAGCGTGGTGCACGAGGCGGGCCGGGGCAGCGATAGTTCGTGAAGTCGCCGAACTGAGAACTCCCGGAGGCACTCGTCCTGCGGGCGTGACTAGGCGCGAGGCGCAAGTACTTGATCTCATTGCAGCGGGCCTCTCCAATCGAGAAATCGCTGCTTACATGAATATCGAGCTGTGCACAGTAAAGAATCATGTCCATCATCTTCTAGAGAAGCTTGGTGTGAACTCGCGCGGCGAAGCCGTTTCTAGTTGGCAGCTTCGGACACAGGAACTACGAGCAAGGAATGACCAAGGTGCCGTGAGGTCGAAGCAGATGGCGTCGTCGGCTGTCATATAGAGGAGGAAGCATGAAGGCGCACGCGCTATTGGGCATCGCCATAGTTATCGCTTTGTATCTTGCTACCACAGCGGTCGCGCAGGCGCCCCGGGTTGTTCAGATGCGTGTGAACGAGTCGATCGTTCTGAAAGGTGCAAACATGCGCTGTTTTGCTAAGCAGGCGAACCTATTGACGTGTACCGGAAGCAACTCGAGAATCTTTGTCCAGTTTTCGAGGCATGAGGTCAATGTCTTCCGGGCAGTGGGAACATCGGCTGTCTTCAAATTGCTGTATCGGGTGAGACGATAGAGGTACGCTCAGGCTGTCCTTGGGTTGCGACGGATCAGACGCGGTCTGGCCTCCCTCTCGCGGTCGATGGGTCGTGCCGGCCGCCGCGTTCGAGTCCAGATCCGCGAGGGTCGCCTAGCCCAGCTCGCCGGGTGCTAGTTCGGTGACGCGGTAGGCGTGACCGTCGTCAGTGCTTTCGATCGCGTGGCGGCATTGGGTCTCTCGCCGGCGGTACCGTGTCCGAGTCGCGGATCTGGCCCTGTCGGTCGTGGATGACTGCTTCGCCCCCACCGACATTGCGCAGGATCTCCTTCGCCCGCTCCTCGGCTTGGCGTTGCGTGCCGTGGTGCGAGCTTGCTCGGTCTGCGCCTGGCTTCTTGACGTCCCAGCCACCCTGTGGGTTGGGCACGACGTGACGACGTTCAGCCACTTGAACCCCTTTCTCGAGACGGAGAACGTTTGTTCGATTGTACCCGAGCGCCGAGGACCGCCAATGTCGTTATCTCAGCTGTCAGAAGGCTGTCCGAGGACGGCGCCCCCGACGTGCCTGCCTCCAACAGCAATCTCCTAGGTCGAGCGGATCGCGCTCGAGAGAGAGCCACAATTGCCCCGGGTCCCGCTCGCCGCGGGTTCGTCACCTCCGGAACAGTCCCCGAAGACGGTCGATGATCCCGCGACGATCAGCGGCCAGCGCCGCCCCTTCCATCCCGCGCGACTCCAGGTAACGCGTGCGATCAGCTTTGTCGCGTGCTCGCGCTGCCTCAA
The DNA here is from genome assembly GCA_051986525.1 of Gaiellaceae bacterium. Lineage (GTDB taxonomy): Bacteria > Actinomycetota > Thermoleophilia > Gaiellales > Gaiellaceae > 13-2-20CM-68-14. The sequence continues at coordinate 13,269 of JBPYFE010000121.1, read as the reverse complement.
TCTTATCGGGCTCCCACTCTGAGGCCCACTCGATTCTATTCCGCTCTATCCAGTAGTGTGACTGGCATGGGTAACTCCAATTGCCAATCGACGGCCACAGCGAGATCCTGTCACCGTCCCACAGGAAGCGCCATTTAGCTGGGTTGATCGGGAGGGCGACCTTACTGCCACAGCCGCACGCACACTTGTGAACGGTCGTCCCATACGGAATCGAGACGTAGAGCGTGCCGTCCTCAAGTTCTTTTTGGCACGAACTCGACGAAGGCCGCACGAATGGCGCTGAGGCGCGTCATGCAGCGTCCGTATTGATCAGGTAGTTCCCATTGACTGCGTACAAGCTCTGATGCTCGTGCTCGATGTCGCCATAGAATCCGACGAGCTTCTTCCACTTCACGACAGCTAGGACAGCGTTCAGAGCATTCAGTTCAGCGATCTGGATATTTCGGGCGTAATCGTCGTCCTCATCGCCACCGCTGAAAGGAAGCTTCCCCCTCGACCGATGACTGGCGGTGCTGGTTGTCGTACGAACCAATCCGAGCAGCGATGCTCCCTTTTCCTTGACGCCCAATCCGACGTCGATAAACCCAACGCCGAACTCTTCAAGCTTTTCAGCGATGAGCTTCCGAGCTTTACCGCTATCGATGGCGAGAAACACGAAGTCCATTTCGCGTAGCTCACCAACAGTTGCTTCATCGATCCGATAATTGTGCTCAATGATCTCGCGACGCATAGCCGAATAGATCCGGCCGAATCGGCGGACCTTCGTTGGCCGTTCTCTGAGCTCATCGTTAGTCGGCGCCCCCGGAGCGCGGAATGCGTTATGCTGATGGAAAGTGTCCCCGTCAAACACATGGATCTTGCCGATCGGTGTCTTCGCGAGCAGATCGAGAATGTAGGAACCGGTGCCGCCGAGCCCCACTATGGCAATCGCGCTGACTTTGAGCTTATCCGTGATCACTTCGAGGCCCGCTCGGCTGGCGGCGCTGTCGACGTAGTTAAAAACCGTCTCTTCCTCGTCTTCGACGATGATCGGATGAGTACGCGCATCAACTGACTCGTCGATTCTCTTAGCTGGCCCGGATAGGATTCGGACGTACGTGGCGATCTTGTGGTGGTAGTCGCGGTAGCGCTGACTCGACGTCTGTGGCTTGGCGGAGAGCTGGAGGTTCACCCCGACGCCACCGTACGACTGCTGAAGGTTTTCTCCAATCACGTAAGGGATCGCGGTGCCACCTGCGTTGTACGGCTTATCGCCGGCAAAAAACGCCACATGGTCATCGACCGGCTTCACCGTTTCGTCGGCCGCGAGCACCAGAGTCGAAACGAGCGTCCCTCGCTTGATCTGCCGCTCCGCCGTCAGGTAAGGCACGTCCCTGACGATTAGGGTCGCGCCACGCGTACTGATGTCATAGCCCTCGTCTTGCAGCCGCTTGAGATCTTCACTACGAGCGATCAGTCGCTGTGACATCGAAAACCATCTCGTCCTTCACCTTCACCGACTGACCAGGCTCAAGGTCTCCTTCGTGATTGTCCTCAGGACCGCGCCGGTACCCGACGGTAATAAGGATGTTCTCGCCCGACGGAGGATTCCCGTCGTACGCCAGGTTCACGACCTGCTCGTACGAGATCTCCTTCTGATCCCACTCGTGCTGCGTTCCATCGACGACGATCGTGAAGGTCTTGTGATGGCCATTGCCATGACCCGCCGCTGCTTCTTCGGTCATTTGATCTCCCTACGTAGTTGTGGACACCAGCTTAGCGCGAACGTTCGTTCGTTACTAACCTCCCCGCAGCGATGGACGGGCGCTCAAGACTAGTGCTCGGACGTCTCCCGAAAGCGCTGCGCGAGCCGTCACTTAGGTCGCTAGCCTTTGATCGCCGGATCAAGGAGCGATGGTGTCGCCTCAGTGGTCATCATCAGAACTATTCTCGTGGCGACAATGATCAAGGCCTGGCTCTTCGGCGTGCTGCCCACCATCGAAGTTCGCGCGCTTCGTCATCCGTCAACTCACCTGTCCAACCAGCGAGTCGAATAAGGGCGCTGGCGTTGTACTCAGCTTCTCCATGAAGAATGCGTTCTCCCCAACGCTCTAGGTACTCGTCGAGGTTCAGAAGCAACTCCCCAAGCGTCTCGCGACATCGCCGCTCTGCCGCCACAAGACGGCTCGCATCCTTGGTTCCGCGATATTGCTCCCGCTCGATCAAATCGGCTCGTAGGGCGTAGACGCCGCTCCAGATGCGGGACTGGAGGATCTCGTGCTCCGCGCGCTCAGGGTCGCTGACATCCTGCTCAGTGATCGTTGGTGTGTCGCCCGAGGCCGCAGCCGGCGGCGTCTTGCGTCCTCGCGGTACGTACTGCAGTCCATCCTCGTACAGCTGCCAGGCGAGCTGCTCGAGGATCCGTGGCTCGATGTGCTTTCTGAAGTGGTGGTACTCGTAGCCGCTCGCGTCTGCCGCTCTACGCCGCCGGCCGGTCAGGTTCCACGACGCACTCTCTCCGAGCCCGAATAGAAGTTCGGGCGCACGGTTCATGTCCCTGTAGCCGAGCTTCCGCAACTTCCGGACGTGATGCTTCACCAGACGATTTAGCGCGTCGACGCGGGCGAGCGGATCGCGCGGATCCACGGCACGTGCCCAGACGCTGCGGAGAGTTAGCAGCGCTGGACCTGCCGTGCGAGGACGGACTGGGAGTCCGGCTCTCAGGAGGGCCTGTAGCTCGGCCTTAAGCACCTCCAAGGAGGGCGGATGGTCGGACGGGACATGTCGCGGTGTCGTTGAGGCCTTCATCTGATACCCAGTTTATGCCCATTCTTGGCCGTTGAGAAGCCCCAGCTCTCCGTCGGACGCTAGCGCTCGTACAGGCAGCACGATCGAAAGGAGCACACGTGTCCGAGATTGTTCCTCTCGGCGGTGGCGGACTCTCCGGGCGAGGCGAGCGGCACGTAGGTCGCGAGCTTTCCCGAATCGAGGGCAAGAGTCGCCTGGGTATCGCTCGGATCGTCGCGCAGGCTGATCTACAAGCCGAACGCGTCGCGGCGATCGGCTACGTCGGCAAGCGCGCGATGCACGAGGTCACGATGCTCAGCCAGCTCGAGGTTCAGTTGTCGGCGCTCGTGCCGTCAGCTACGCCTCGGCTCCAGGGCATCGGCGACCTCTCGGCGTTGGCGATGGCCGACGTCGTCAGCGAAACAGTCAGGCGGGTGAAGTAAGTGACCCCCTTTCTGATCGTTGCCCTCGCCGTGACAGCGCTTCTGGCGCTGGTCGCGATCCTTGGACTCATCGCGTTCCAGTACGACGAGTCCGAGTTCGAGCAGGCACGCATCGAGTGGAAAGTCCGCGCGGCCGAGCGCCGACTGTACAACATCGCGCGCGACAGCTTCCAATCGATGCTCGATGAGGCGCGGGCGGATCGAGGCGTCCGCGGACGATAGATGCAGTCCCGCGCCTACGAAGCAGAACCGCATCCACATGCTGAGGCAGTTGCGTTTCTGGGGCAGCTGATCCGCCTACAGCGCGAGATGCGGGAGGTGGGTCGCCGGCTGGACCGGATCGAGAGCGAGATGCACGACGCGCTCAACGAGTTCAACCGAGCGCGAGTCGAGGAGTGCCTCTGAAGCTCCAAGAGAACCCCCTCCTTCGGATGCTCGCGGTGGTCGTGATGATCGCCGCGGGCATCCGACTGATTTTCTGGCTGCTCATTCCGGTGTTGCCGTACTTGGCCGCCGCGCTCGTCGTGTTCACCGTGGTCTGTCTCACCCGCTGGTACCGCGGGCGCTGGTAGGCGTGGCGATCGCAGCGGCCCGATCGGCACGGCGATCAACCCAGCACCGCGTCTACTTCAGCAGCGCGAGTGATGAGTGGTCGACGCCGCAGACGTTCTTCGACGTCCTGAACGACGAGTTCGGATTCACCCTCGATGTGTGCGCTACGGAAACGAACGCAAAGTGCAAGCGATACTTCACGCGCGAGGAAGACGGGCTGAAGCAGCCGTGGGGCTCGAACCGGTGCTGGATGAACCCACCGTACGGACGCCAAATCGGCGCCTGGATGGCGAAGGCCGATGCCGAGGCTTCAACCGGTGCGCTGGTCGTGTGTCTCGTTCCCGCGCGGACGGACACCGGCTGGTGGCATGACTACGCGGCGAAGGCTGACGAGATCCGGTTCGTCCGCGGTCGCTTGCGCTTCGGGGACGCGACTAACGCGGCGCCGTTTCCGAGTGCAGTAGTTGTCTTCCGAGGCGGGCAGCGATGACCTCCGTTCGCTTCGTACCGCCCGCTGTTGTGGTTTTCGCTTTTTGCTTGACATGGTGCGCATACGCACCATTTACTAGAAGCACTGGTGCGCAAACGCACCGACCGGAAGGAGGGTAGGAATCTGAATCAGCAGAGACGGGATCAGCGCATCCGTGTGCGCGCTATCAGGCGCGACCCACCGGATGTCCGCAAGCTCGGCAAGGCGTTGCTTGCGCTTGCCATGGCGCACGCACAAGCGGAAGCCGAGGCCCAGGCGGAGCACGCGAAGCAGGCGAAGAAAGGACGCGACCGTGCCGCTTGATCTGAGTTTGTTACTTCGTCGGCGCGCAGCCCTTGTTTGGCGCGAGATCCACTGGCCGATGGAACTTGCGCCCGACGTTGCCGTGGCGCTCCTTCGTCAACTCGGCACCGACCGCTTCGTGTCGCTCGTCGCACTAGAAGCGGAAGCCGATGGGAAAGCCGTCACGTTCAGGGTCGGTCTTCCTGCGCATGCTGTGGCACGGGTGGAGCAGCTCTTCTACGCGCTCGTCCCGCAAAGTGCGCTGACACCGGCACGCCGGAACAAGCAGCGGGACGCATGGCGCGTCGCGATCAAAGGTCATGAACGTCCGCTTCTGGTTCAGCAGCCTGAGTCGGTGACGCGCGCACTTCTCGCCGCACTCACTGCCACCGCGAACCACGAGCGAGTCTCTGTCCAGTGGCTACTCGGTTCCGCCCACGCACCGCAACGAGTACCCCGGGGCGAGGCCGCGCCGTCGAACTCGTTGTGGCAGCCCGTCTTCACAGGCACGCACGAGCTTGATCCCGAGCAGCGACGCGCGCTAGAGACGAAGCGCAGCGACCACGCTTTTTCCTGCGTCTGCCGGGTAGCAATCGAGGCTTCGACGTCTGGTCGCACACGCGCTCTTGCCGTGGGTGTCCAGGCCGCCTTGCGCACCGCCGAGACTCCGGGCGTCGGCATAAAGCTCGTCAAAGAGTCGAGCGAGAAGGTCAACCGCGCCAGGGCGCCCTGGTTGTGGCCATACCGGCTGAACGTGCTCGAGCTCGTCGGTCTGCTCGGCTGGCCGCTCGGTGATCAGCCGCTTCCCGGGGTTCCGCGCGACCAGAGCCGATGGCTCCGGCCGGACCCAAGGATCAAGCCGCACGGACGTGTGCTCGGCCGATCGACCGCACCCGGTGAGGATCGGGAACTCGGGCTGTCGATCGACGATGCACGCCAGCACATGCATGTAATCGGCCCGACTGGCACTGGCAAGAGCACGCTGCTCGCCAACCTGATCTGCCAGGACATCGCCGCCGGCCGGGGGGTAGTGGTTATAGAGCCGAAGGGCGATCTCGTGGCAGACGTCTTGGCACGCATCCCGCCGGGACGCGTCGAAGACGTCGTGGTCTTTGACCCAACCGATACGGAGTGTCCGGTCGGGCTGAATCAGCTGCTCGCACGCGGGCGTCGACCCGACCTCGTCGCCGACCAGGTGCTCGCCGTGTTCCACGGTCTCTGGTCGTCGAACTGGGGTCCGCGCCTGCAGGACATCCTGCACAGTGCGCTCCTGACACTCGCACGCCGCGGCGACGCCAGTCTCTGCGCACTACCGGCGCTGCTGACAAACCCGTCTCTGCGTCGACGACTGGCCGCCGGCGTCGATGACCCGATCGGGCTCGCACCGTTCTGGGCGTGGTTCGAGGCGATCTCGGACGCCGAGCGTCAGCAGGCGATAGCACCAGTCATGAACAAGCTGCGGCCGTTCCTGTTGCGAAGAAGCGTTCGCGCGATCGTCGGCCAGATCGAGCCGCGCTTCCGCATCGACGAGGTATTCACCAAGCGCAAGATTGTGCTCGTCTCGCTGGCGAAGGGGCTGATCGGCCCCGAGGCTGCGGCGCTGTTGGGGTCTTTGTTCGTCGCGGAACTCTGGCAAGCGGTGTTGGGACGCGGCGCGGTCGCGCCAGAACGACGGCATCCCGTGATCGTGTACGCGGACGAGTTTCAGGACTACGTCCATCTGCCGACCGACATGGCTGACGCACTCGCCCAAGCACGCGGGCTCGGTGTCGGTCTGACACTGGCACATCAGCACCTGGCGCAGCTGCCGGCCTCCGTGCGGGCAGCTGTTTTGGCGAACGCACGATCGCGCGTCTGCTTCCAGCTCTCCTCAGACGACGCGCAGACCATAAGCCGTCTCGCGAGCGGCCAGCTCGAGGCCCAAGACTTTCAACGGCTGCCGCGGTTCGAGGCGTATGCGCAGCTCGTGATCGGCGGCGCTGTCGCCGGCTTCGCGTCGATGAAAACGCTCCCGCTCTCGCCCCCGATCTCAGATCCGCTCAGGGTCCGGCGGCTGAGTCGCGCGCAATACGGCCGGCCGGTGGCGGAGGTCGAAGCCGAGATCGTGCACTCAATCGAGGTCGAGCCGGAGTCCGACCGCCTCGGTCGCCGACGGAGGGTCGAGCCATGAGAAGTGTTCCGCCCGCTATTCCGTTCGTGTGGACATGCTGGCAGGCGTTCTTCCTGCAAGAGGAGACCTTCGCGGGGGAGATCGGCGGCGACTGTTCGCATCATCGGAGGTTCTTCCGATGACCGCCTACCTCAGCCGCCGAGGCCTGGATCAGCTACGTGAGCGTCTCTCCGAGCGCGACCTCAGCGTCATCCGATCCGTTTACGAGCACCGCTTCCTCATGGCTCGTCAGATCGAAGAGCTGAACTTCGACGATCACGCCACTCCTGAGGCCAGAGCACGGATTTGCCGACGGGTCCTAGCCCGACTAGCAAACGAGAGAGTCCTTGCTCGTCTAGACCGACGAGTCGGAGGCGTTCGCGCCGGCTCGGCCTCTTACGTTTACACGCTCGGTCCTGTCGGGAGCCGCCTAGTTGCGAACGGTCGGCGTCCGACCGAACCATCGCCCCTCTTCCTCGACCACTCGCTCGCCGTGGCCGATGCGCGTGTTGAGCTTCTTCGGGCGCGGCGCCGTGACGAAGTGGGTCTCGTAACAGTGGAGGTCGAACCCGCCTGCTGGCGTCGCTACATCGGTCCGAGCGGTGCGCGCGAGCTCGTTCGTCCCGACCTCTATCTTGTTACGAGCGCTGGCGACTTCGAGGACTGCTGGTTTGTCGAGATCGACCGCGGCACGGAGAGCTCGACGGCGATCACCCGCAAATGCCGGGCTTACACCTCGTACTACCGGACCGGCCGGGAGCAAGAGCAGCACGGTGCGTTCCCCCTGGTGCTCTGGGTCACGCCCGACGAGAAACGATCAAACCGCGTCGAGACCGCGATCGCATCGGCGCGCAACCTGACGCGCGATCTATTCAAGGTCACCACGGCGGAGAGATTCGTCCAGGTGATCAAGGGAGGCGCCTCGTGATCGGTCTCAACCGCCTCCTCGTCGGCGACGCGCAAACGCAGTTGCGGCGGCTGCCGGACGCGTTCGTCGACTGCGTTGTTACGAGTCCGCCGTACTTCCAGCTGCGCAACTATCAGCACGACGGCCAGATCGGACTCGAACAGCATGTCGACTCATGGGTCGAGAACCTGCGAACGGTGCTGAGCGAGACGCAGCGCGTGCTCGTGCCGACCGGAACCGTCTGGCTGAACCTCGGCGACCGCTACTCGACCGGCCGCGAGGGAGCGCGGGCCAAGAGCGTCCTTCTGGGACCCGAACGTCTGGCGCTCGCGCTTCTCAGCGACGGCTGGCTGATCCGTAACAAGATAATCTGGGCGAAGCGGAACCCGCTGCCGAGCGCCGTAAGAGATCGACTCACCTGCACCTGGGAGGTCATCTACCTCTTGGCGCGGCAGCCCGACTACTTCTTCGACCTGGACGCGATCCGCGTCCCGCACACCAGCACCAAGAAGCCGAAGATGACCACGCGCGCGTGGTCGGTCCCGCCTCAGTGGCGTGTCACGTCGGGCGCCAACACGGGCTTGGACGAGCTGAGCGCCGCCGGCCGGGTGGGTCACCCGCTCGGCAAGAACCCCGGCGACGTATGGCACATCTCCACCGCGTCCTACCGTGGCCCGCACCACGCAGTCTTTCCAACCCTCCTTGTCGAGCGACCGATCCGCGCAGGCTGTCCAGAACGCCGTTGCAGTCGCTGTCACGCGCCGTGGTACCGGGCTACCATCCGCAAGCTCGGCCATCTCGCCGTACGTGGCGAGCTTCAGCCGACGTGTACGTGCGGGGGTCGAGCGGAACCGGGCCTGGTGCTGGATCCCTTCATCGGCTCCGGGACGACCGCGATCGTCGCCGAGCAGCAGCGCCGCAGCTGGCTCGGGATCGAGCTCAATCCGACGTTTGCACAAGACGCGTATGAGCGTGTGATCAGGAGCCGTCAGGCGGGGAAGGAAGCCGCATGACGGCTATTGGCCCATGCCGAGCCTCAACGGTTTCGTCTCCGCCGCTTGTAGGGCCGGATCCACCAGTAAGGATCAGCGTTCGATGGCGTGAAGTGCTGACGGCGAAGCGCGGCCTTGAGTTCATCAGTCCACGGAACACAGGCGATTCCGTCATATCGATAGCTGCCGGTTTGTCTGAAGTGGGCCTCGTTGCGGGTGTGTCCGACACGGAAGATCTTGCTGATCAAGCGGAGGCCGGCGTTGCCGCCCCTCCACTCCTCGGTGACTGCAGCCGCCGGGATCGCGAGGTAGCGCTTGTCCGCCTTCGAATCGACCAGATCGATCATCGCGGCGTAACCGACGACCTGCGACGCCTCCGTCAAAAGAACGAAGACAATGGTCTCGTCGCCCTCGCTGAAGCGGGAGCGGTAGTCATCGAGGTCAAGGTCAAGGAACTCGTGTTCCTCGCCCGCATCGAAGCCCTCGGTGTGAAAGTGACCGCAGAGCCGCTCAATGATCGCAGCGGGGAGTGTCTTCGGCATGGCGCTTTCCGCTCGAACCGCGGCGCTGAGTGTGCCGCTCGACTAGCGGGTCATCGATGCGAGGGCAGCGGAACTCTCGTCGTCGAGCTCCAGACTGACAGCCCCGTCAGGTGTGAGCGAGTAGCGCGGATCACCGAGTTCGTCGAGCGAGAGTTTGCCGAGAGCAAATTGAGCGAGGTTCTTCGCAACCTGCTTCCCAGCCTCGCCCTTGAGACTCAGGCCGTCACGATCGGAGTCGCTCGTCACGTCTGCTGCGTGATGGTTCGGCTCACCCCTCCGTTCTCCTCGACGTCCGCTCATAAGTACTCCTTATACATGCATTATCACATGCAAATTGAGTCCCGGTCAAGGTGGCGGCAACCCGGGAATACGAAGGCGCGAGTCTCTCATATCAATCGGCAACGCACGCCAGCCGCCTTAACGGCAGGCACTACGAGCGCTCCACCTCGATGGTCGGACGGTGCGCGGAACAGGTTCGCCAGTTCCGCTCACCGCACAGCCATCCACCCCTATCAAGGAGGGAGCCATGACCAAGGCTCAGGAGGTGTACGAGCGCGTGGAGGCCCTGGTGGCCTCGGGCGTGAAGAAGGCAGACGCCTTCAGGCAGCTGGCGGAGGAGTATGGACGCGACTTCAACTCCATGCGCGGCGCCTACTACGCTCACACACGCTCGCTCGGCGGGTCGCCGAGGCGGTCGAGCAAGCGCAGCCCGACCCCAGTCGACCCGGTCGAATCGGCCACGACCGTCCTGCAAAAGGCGATCGAGGCGATCGACAACGAAGTCGGGATCGCGAAGAGTCGAGCCGACGACGCACAGACCGAGTACGAGCACCTGCGCGAGACAGCCGGCGAGCGCAAGGCCGCACTGCAGGCCAAGATCGACGCTCTGAAGGCCTAGGCTCGCACGATGGCACGGCCCGGATCGTTCAACGATCCGGGCCTCCAAGCGATAAATTGCCTTTTGAAATCACGCCTCTTTACCTGATAGATTGAATAGATGATTTTGTCTCAATTTGCGGGGAGGGATATTGCAACTGTTCGATGGAATGGGAGAGCGTATTTTGACTCTCAAAGAGACGGCCGAGCTTTTCGACATGGATGAAGCGTACGTACGAGAGCGGGCAGCCTCTGGGACCTTCCCGTGCTACGTCATTGCCGGCGAGGTGCTGTTCTCGAAGACGGCGCTCGAGCGGTGGGTCTTGGGCCTCCGCGTCACGATGAACCCGTACGTCGGCGACTAGGTGGCCGCGTTGTGGAATGATCGACAAAGTGGTGCATTTACGCACCATACGTGAGACACTAGAAGCAGCTAAGAGGAGCACCCAGCAGATGGATCAAGAGCAGGCCCGCGAACTCGGGCAGCGACTCAGGGAGCGCCGAGAGCAGCTTGGACTGTCTACCCGCGAACTCGCCGAGCGCGCCGGAACGACGCACACGACCGTCGTTCGCCTCGAACAAGGAGCCTACGACGCACCAGCGCCTGACAAGCTCAGCCGGATAGCCGACGCGCTGGGACTCAGTCTCGCTGACGTCTACGCGCTCGCTGACTACAGCGTGCCGACGGAGCTACCGAGCTTCCGACCGTACCTGCGCACGAAGTACCGCGACTTGCCGCGACCCGCCGTTGAAGAGCTGGAGAAGTCATTCAAACGGATCGCCAAGCGGCACGGCTTCGACCCCGACGGCCCCGCTCCGGGCGAAGACGAACAACCCGAACGTAAAGCCACGAAATCGAAGGAAGGAGGAGAACATGCCAAACCAACACAACGCCAGCGCGCGCGCCGCCGCTCGTGATCAGAGCGTGCTCGCGATGCTGCGCTCCCTCGTGCCAAACCGCCCGCTGACGTCAACTGAGACGCTGCGCATCGCCGAGCTCCAGGCGCACCATCTCCTCCGACACTTCCGCATCCAGACCACCGCAGTCCCGGACGAGATCGTCAGCGAGTTACCGCGCATTCGCGTGATCCGCGAACACGGTCTCCCCGTCTCGGGTGCGGCATATTGGAACGGGCGACACTGGATCATCACGATCAACGGCGACGAGCCAGCCGGACGGCAACGCTTCAGCGTCATGCACGAGTTCAAGCACGTCATCGACCATACGTCGAAGCACCTGCTCTACCGCGACCGACCGTTCCAGACCGCCGAGGAGCAGGCCGAGCGAGTCGCCGACTACTTCGCCGCGTGTCTGTTGATGCCGAAGCGAGTCGTGACGAGCCTGTGGTACGGCGGAAACCAGAACACAACCCGACTGGCCGAGCTTCTCGGAGTCAGTCCACGCGCCCTCCGCTTCCGACTCGATCAACTAGGAGTGACAGAACCCACACCGCGATGCAGCACGCCACGGCGAGAACGTCGCGTCAGACAGGCCATCTCAGGAGGTCACGCGTGACCGAAACGCATAGTCCCAACGCCGTCATCTACCTGCGCGTTTCGACGAAGGAGCAGGCCGGACGCGGTGGCGAGGCCGAAGGCTTCTCGATCCCGGCCCAGCGCGACGCCTGCCTCCGTAAGGCCGCGTCCCTGAACGCCGTCGTAACTGAGCAGTTCGTCGACCGAGGCGAGAGCGCACGCAGCTCACGCCGTCCCGAGCTCCAGCGGATGCTGGCGAACGTCGCCGAGAACCAGGTCGACTTCGTCATCGTGCACAAGATCGACCGCCTCGCGCGTAACCGCGTCGACGACGTCGAGATCAACCTCGCGCTCCGCAAGGCCGGCGCGACCCTCGTCTCCTGCACAGAGAACATCGACGAGACGCCGAGCGGCGTCCTGCTGCACGGGATCATGAGCTCGATCGCCGAGTTCTACTCGCGCAACCTCGCAAACGAGGTCAACAAGGGACTCATCCAGAAGGCGAAGAACGGCGGCACGCCGTTCAAGCCGCCAATCGGCTACCGCTCGGTCCGGCTGTTCGAGAACGGCCACGAGATCCGGAGTGTCGAGATCGACCCGGAACGCGCCCCCCTCGTTGCCTGGGCCTTCAAGACCTACGCCACTGGTGAGTGGACCGTGCGAACGCTGCTCGATGAACTCACTAAACGAGGCTTGCTGAGCAATCCGACCCCGAAGCGTCCCGCAAGGCCGATCGCGATCTCAGCCTTCCACGAGCTGCTCAAAAACCCGTACTACATCGGCGTCGTCCGCTACCGAGGCGTCGAGTACCCGGGCAAGCACAAGCCGCTGATCGACAAGCAGACCTTCGACGAGGTTCAACGATTGCTCGAAGCGCACAACTTCGCCGGTGAGAAGCAACGTGTCCATCCTCACTACCTCAAGGGCTCGATCGTCTGCGGCAAGCACGACGAACGTGGGAACGAGTGTGGCTGCCGGCTCATCGTCTCCAACACCCGCAGCCGAAGCGGCCAGATCTACCCGTACTTCATCTGCATCGGAAGACAACGCGACCCGAAGAGCTGCTCCCAGAAGGCGCTACTGATCGAACACGTCGAAGAGGAGGTCGCACGCCTCTACACGACGATCGAGCTCGCCGATGACCTTCGTCTCCAAACCGAGCAAGTCATCCTCGAGGAAATCGCCGCACTCCGCGAGGACGCTGGCGCCGACCGCACTCAGCTCGTCGCACGACAGAGACGTGCCCTCACGGAGCGTGCCAAGCTTCTCGAAGCGCACTACGCCGGCGCCATCCCACTGGATCTACTCAAGATCGAGCAGGAACGGATAGCCCGGGAGCTCGACCACGTCGAAGAACGATTGGCATCGCTTGAGCTTCGGTTCGATCTCGTCGAACAGAACCTCAAACGCGCCCTCACGTTCGTCGGCGACCTCGACCGCGCCTACCGCGAAGCGACATCGAAATTACGCCGTCAGATGAACCAGGCGCTCTTCACTCGCATCTTCGTCTCCGACGATGGCGAGGTTGTCGCAGAGCTACGGCCGCCCTTCGAGCTGCTCTTCCGCGCAACCGGGACAAGCAACGACGGTTTCGTCCGGGGCGGAGGCGCCCTCGAAACGCCACGAAGCCCCTTGAGGGGGCCTCGTGGTTTGAGTCAGGAAGATTTGGTGGGCGGAACCAGACATTGCGCAAACCTTGTGGTCGCGGGTGCGCCGCTCAGTCTGGTGTAAGGCTCGGGAGAGATCAGGCGAAAGGACGGTTGCAGCGTCTGGAAACGCGAGAGCCGCAGCGGT
>JBPYFE010000120.1:0-7440 GCA_051986525.1 Gaiellaceae bacterium | reverse complement strand
GCTGCTCGTCGCCTTCACGCTGACGATCCTCTGGGGCGTCGCCTTCCCGCTGCTCTCGGACGCGGTCCGCGGCCAGGCGGTCACGGTCGGGCCGCCGTACTACGACTTCTTCCTGAAGACGTTCGGGTTGCCGCTGCTCCTGCTGATGGGGATCGGTCCGCTCGTCGCCTGGCGCCGGACCTCTTGGCGCAGCCTTCGCTCGGCCGTGCTCTGGCCGAGCGTCGCGGCGCTGGCCGCCGGCGTGATCCTGATCGCGCTCGGCGCCGGCTCGAGCACCGCCGGGCTGCTCGCGTACACGTTCTCGATCTTCGCGCTGGCGGCGATCGTCGAGGAGTTCGTGCGCGGGACGCGGGCGCGCAAGGCGCTCGGCGCCGGCGGCTGGTGGAACGCGTTCTCGGGCTTGATCGCGCGGAACCGGCGGCGATACGGCGGCTACGTCGTCCACGCCGCGGTCGTGCTGCTCGCGATCGGGATCGCCGGCTCGAGCGCCTACGGCGCGACGAAGATCCAGCAGCTCCGTCCCGGCCAGACGATGCACATTCGCAACTACACCCTCACCTACCTGGGCAGCGAGGAGCAGCGGGCGGCCAACCACCTCGAGCTTCGGGCCAAGCTCGCGGTCACCCGCGGCAGCGAGCGGGTGGGGACGCTGCTTGCGGGCAAGAACCGCTACTTCGCCGAGCAGCAGACCTCGAACGAGGTCGCGATCCACCACGATTACCTGACGGCCGAGGACCTGTTCGTGATCGGCGACGAGTTCAAGTTCCGCGGCAACCAGGTCACGTCGGTCTACCTGAAGGTGCTCGTGAAGCCGCTCGTGAACCTGATCTGGCTCGCGGGCGCCGTCTTCCTGCTCGGCTCGATCATCACACTCTGGCCCGACGCCCGCGAGCAGCGGCGGCTGGCCGCCCGAGCCGAGCCGATCGCGGCGACAACCGGCTAGAACTCAGGCGTGGACGTCGCCTCGCCCGCCTCCGAGGAGGGGCGGGAACGGGTTGGCCTCGCCGAGATCCTCGTCCAGTGGGGTCGGATCGGCTGCATCGGCTTCGGCGGGCCGCCGACCCACATCGCGCTCCTGCGCGAGCTCTGCGTCCGCCGCCGGCGTTGGCTCGACGAGCAGGACTTCGAGGATGCGATCGCGGCCTGCAACCTGCTGCCGGGGCCGGCGTCGACGCAGCTGTCGATCTACTGCGCCTGGCGGTTGCGCGGCCGGATCGGCGCACTGGTAGGCGGGCTCGCCTTCATCGTCCCGGGGCTGGTGGCGATCATCGCGCTCGCCGCCGCCTTCCTCGCCTCGGCGCCGCCCCGGTGGCTGCTCGGCGCGGGATCGGGAGCCGGAGCCGCCGTCGCCGCGGTCGCAGTCCAGGCCGGCTGGTCGCTCGCGCCCGCGAGCTGGAGGCGGGCCGCCGGCCGCGGCAGCCGGCTGCGCTGGGTCGCCTACCTCGCGCTCGGAGCCGCAGCTGCAGCGACGCTCGGATCCTGGCTTGTGCTGGTGCTGCTCGGCTGCGGCGCGGTCGAGTTGCTCCTGCAACGGGCCGGTCGCGTCTCGACGGCCGCCGTCTTCGCGCCCGTCGCAGCCGCGAGCGGCGGCCTGCTCGCGCTCGTCTGGGTCGCGCTGAAGGTCGGCGCCCTCTCCTACGGCGGCGGCTTCGTGATCGTCCCGCTGATGCAGCACGACGCCGTCGACCGCTACCACTGGCTGACGAGCGGCCAGTTCCTGAACGCGGTCGCGCTCGGTCAGGTGACGCCGGGCCCGGTCGTGCACACCGTCGCGGTCGTCGGCTACGGAGCGGCCGGCGTCGGCGGCGCGCTGCTCGCCGCCCTGGTGGCGTTCTCGCCGTCGTTCGCGTTCGTCCTCGTCGGCGGCGACCGCTTCGACCGGATCCGGCGCGACGAGCGAGCGCGCGCGTTCCTCGACGGCGCCGGTCCGGCGGCGATCGGCGCGATCCTCGGCTCCGCGATCCCGCTCGCGCGCGCCCTCCACGAAAGCTGGCAGTTCGGCGTGCTGGCCGGCGCGGCCGTCGCGCTGCTGCTGCTGCGGTTTAACGTCGTCGTCGCCCTGCTCCTGGCCGGTGCCGCCGGCGTCGCCGTCGCGCTGCTCGGCGGGCCGCTCCCTCGATGAGAGGCCCGTCCTGACCGCGGGCGGCTCGTCCGTTCCGGAAGTTCAGCGGCTGCTGACCGCGCTCGCCGCCTCGAAGCCGGACGGACGTCTCGCGGAGATCGGCACCGCCTTCGGCGACGGCGCGAGGGCGATCGTCGCCGGGCTGCCGGCGAGCTCCACCTTCGTGACCGTCGAACCGGACCGCGAGCGCTACGAACGCGCGTGCGAGGCTCTCGCCGGAACACGCGCCGAGATCCTCCATGCGCGGTGGGAAGACGTGCTCCCCGGCCGTGGCCCGTTCGACCTCATCTTCTTCGACGGCGGCACGCGAGACGAGACGCTCGCGCTCGCGATCTCGCTGCTCGCGCCGGGCGGCATCCTCGTCAAGGACGACCTTGCGCCCGACCGTCCGATCGCAGGCGACCCCGTGCGCGAGGCGTTCCTGACGAACGACCGGCTGGCTGCGACGGAGCTGCTCGTCAGACCGGACATGGCCGTCATCGTCGCCGTCCGTTTCCGCTAGCTGCCGCTACTCCGTGACGACGTACTCGAACGCGGCCCAGGCGAAGACGACGAAGACCGCGTCGTAGAGCGCGAGGAAGGCGAGGTACTTGCCGCTCGAGGCGGCGAGGCTCGCGCCGACGCCGCCGACGACGATCGGAATCGCGAGCGGCAGGAAGAGCAGCGGCAGCAGCAGCTCGCGCGCGCGTCCCGCCGCCGCCATCGCGGCCAGAACGGTCCCGACCGCGCAGATGCCGACGTCGGCGAGCGCGACGCCGGCGACGGTTGCCCCGCCGATCGAGGTGAAAAAGAGCGCGAAGGCGGGCAGCGCGACGACCTCCGCGATCAGCAGGAACGCGAACGTCGCGACCGCCTTCCCGACCCAGATCGCGCTCCGGTCGGACGGTGCGAGGACGAGCCCGTCGAGCACGCCCTGCTCCCGCTCGGCGACGAACGAGCGCCCCAGGCCGAGCATTGCCGTGAACAGGATCGCCACCCAGAGCAGCCCGAGCGACGCGTGCGCCGACGTCTTCGCCGGCAGCGCGAAGTGGAAGACGACCAGCACCGCGACGACGAAGAGGAGCATTGCGGGCAGCGTGTCCCGGGCGCGAAGCTCGAGCAGCAAATCCTTGCGGGCGAGCGCCGTCGCGTCGCCGAGATAGCGCCTCACGCCAGCACCAGACGCCCCGTCGCGAGCCGGTCCAGCCGTTCGCCGTGCGTTGCGGCGAGGACGGTCCGCTCGCGCCGCAGCTCGTCGAGCTCGCGGTCGAGCAGGTCGAGCCCGGCCGCGTCGAGCGCGTTCGCCGGCTCGTCGAGGATCAGCAACTCGGGCTCGTGCAGGAGCGCGCGGCAGAGCGCGAGCCGCTGCAGCATCCCGCGCGAGTAGTCGCCGGCCCGCTCGCCGCGCGCCTCCCAGAGGCCGAACCGCTCGAGCAGCATTCCGATCCGCTCCCGCCGCTCGGAGACGCGGTAGAGGCGGCCGTAGAGGTCGAGGTTCTCGATCGCGGTCAGCTCGCGGTAGACGAGCGGCTCGTGACCCACGTAGCCGAGCCGGCCGCGGTCGACGTCGACCTCGAGCTCGCCCGTCGTCGGCACGATCAACCCCGCGCAGAGCCGAAGCAGCGTCGTCTTGCCGGACCCGTTCGGCCCGGTGACGAGCAGGAAGCCGCCGCGCCGAAGCTCGAAGTCGACCGGCTCGAGCGCCCGCTTCTCGCCGAAGCGGCGCGCCACCCGGCGCGCCCGGATCACGCTGCCTCCAGCGCGCGCTGCTCGAAGATGCGCGCCACCTCGTCGGGCTCCGGCGGGTCGTCGAAGAGCCACCCGACCAGCTCGTCCGGCTCCGGGAAGCCGATGGCGCGGAACTCCGCCGCGGCCGCCTCGTAGTCGTACTCGGAGCGGCGGGGCTCGACCTCGGGGCCGAGCAGCGTCCAGTACGCGCCCGGCCTTCCCTCGTACGGCAGGCCGACGCTGCCCGCGTTGACGACGCGCTTCTCGCCGATCGCACGGTCGAATTGCTGATGCGTGTGCCCGCAGACGATCGTCGCCTCGCCGACGCCACCGACGATCTCGGCCAGGCGCTCTCGCGACGTGACTCGCGTGATGCTCTCCTCGTCGCTGCGCGGCGAGCCGTGGCAGAAGAGCGTCGGGCCGAGCCCGTCGACGTCCAGCGTCAGCGTCTCCGGCAGAGCGGCGAGCTCCGCAGCGCGGTCGCCGATCTGGGCGAAGGCCCACCGCTCTCGCTCGGCCCACAGGCCGTCTTCCTCGTGCAGCCGGTCCGCATTGCCGCGAATCCAGTGGGTGCGGTCGCCGAGCGCGTCGAGCAGCTCGAGCGTCCGGACCGGCTCGAAGCCGACGACGGTGTCGCCGCCGACGACGATCGCAGCGTCCTCGGGCACGTCCCGCAGCGCGGCCTCGAGCGCCGGCGCGTTCCCGTGGATGTCGTACAGCGCCGCGACCCTCATTCGTCTGACTCGCGAACGAACCGGCGGCGCGTCTCCGACGGCCGAGTTTGGACGGCCGTAGCGGCGAAGCCGCCACGGCCTCCTTGTCGGCATCGCAAGCGACGCCTCACGACGCTGCCTCGGCAAGGACGAACGCGAAGAAGACGACGCTGATGACGCCGTTCATGGTGAAGAAGGCCGCGTCCAGCCGCCGCAGGTCTCCCGGACGCACGATCGCATGCTCGTAGGCAAGCAGGAGCGCGACCGCCGCGATCCCGAGCCAGTACCAGAGCCCGAGGTGCAGACCGACTCCGACGGCGGCGAGCGCGAGCACGGTGCCGAGGTGCGCGAGGCGGGCGGCCCAGAACAGCCGCCGCTCGCCGAACCGCGTCGCGAACGAATGCAGCCCCTGCTCACGGTCGACCTCGAGGTCGAAGAGCGAGTAGAAGAGGTCGAAGCCGCCGACCCAGAGCGCGACTGCGAGCCCGAGCACCCACGCCTCCCACGGCAGGCGCCCAGTGATCGCCACCCAGGCTCCGACCGGCGCGAGCCCGTCGACGGCACCGAGCCAGGCGTGGCAGAGCCACGTCCAGCGCTTGAGATACGGGTAGACGACGAAGGCCGCGACCGGAATCGGCCAGAGCCACCGGACGACCGGGTTCAGCTGCCAGACCGCGACCAGGAAGAGCGCCAGCGCGAGCGCGCAGAAGACGACGACCTGGACGGTCGAAAGCAGGCCGGCCGGTAGCTCGCGTCCCGCGGTGCGGGGGTTGCGCGCGTCGATCGCGCGGTCGATCAGCCGGTTGAGGCCCATGGCCAGCGAGCGCGCTCCGACCATCGCGAGCGTGATCCAGGCGAGGTCGTGCGCCGACGGGATCGCCTGGATGCAGAGCAGCGCTCCGACGTAGGCGAACGGGAGCGCGAAGACGGTGTGCTCGATCTTGACGAGCGAGGCAAAGCGACGCGGATACGTGAGCGCCGTCGCGGTCACGTCTGCCGGTGGGTTGTTTGCTGATCTGCCAACAGACTCAGGGCGTGCGAGAGCGCCGGCCGGAGGACGGCGAAGCCGTCGCGGCAGCCGCCGGGCGAGCCGGGCAGGTTGACGACGAGGGTTCTGTCGCGAGCGCCTGCGAGTCCGCGCGAGAGCAATCCGTGCGGCGTCTTCGAGATCGCGTCGGCGCGGATCGCCTCGGCGATTCCTGGCGCCGGCCGGTCGATCACCTCGGCCGTCGCCTCGGGCGTGACGTCGCGCGGAGCAAACCCGGTGCCTCCGGTCGTGAGGACGAGCGCCGCTTCCTCGGCGAGGTCGACGATGGCGTCGGCGATCGCTTCACGCTCGTCGGCGACGATCCTCCGCTCCACCTCGAACCCCTCCTCCGCGAGCAGCGAGGCGAGCAGATCGCCGCTCTCGTCCTCGCGCTCACCCGCCGCGACGCCGTCGGAAACGGTGAGCACGGCCGCCCTCACGCCGGCTCCTTGCTCTTCTCGACCAGCCGGACGCCGGTGACCTCCATCTTCTTGTCGACCGCCTTCGCCATGTCGTAGACGGTCAGCGCCGCGACCGTCGCCGCGGTCAGAGCCTCCATCTCGACGCCGGTCTGGGCCGTCGTCTCGGCCGCCGCGACGATGTCGACCTGCGCGTCGCCGACCTCGAGGGTCAGCTCGACGTTCGTCAGCGGCAGCGGGTGACAGAGCGGAATCAGCTCCGCCGTTCGCTTCGCGGCCATGATCCCGGCGATCTGCGCGGTCGCGAGCGCGTCGCCCTTCGGCAGCTCGCGCAGACGGCGCGCGGTCTCCGGCGCCATCCGCACGGCGGCCCGGGCGACCGCGCGCCGGCGCGAGACCGCCTTGTCGCCGACGTCGACCATGCGCACGCCGCCCGCGGCGTCTACGTGCGAGAGCTCGGCCATGACGCGAACGCTACCGCGCGTGCGCAGGAGCGACGGCGCGATCGAGATCGTCGAGCTGCGCCGCGATCCACGCCGCCTGGTCGTGCTCGAGCACGTACTCGCGCAGCGCCCGGAGGCGTCGGCGGCGCTGCTCCTCCGGCAGCGAGAGCGCGCGGTCGATCGCCTCGGCCTGGCCGTAGACGTCGAACGGGTTGACCGTGATCGCCCAGGTCGAAAGCTCCTCGTGCGCGCCGGCGTTCTCCGACAGCACGAGCACGCCGTCGCGCGTGTTCACGAGCGGCGCCTCCTTCGCGACGAGGTTCATGCCGTCGAAGATCGCGTTCACGAACAGCACGTCGAACTGCTTGTAGGCAGCGACGGACTCCGGGAAGTTGTCCTCGATGCGGAGGTCGATCGGCGCCCAGCCGTCGCGCTGGAAGCGGTCGTTGACACGGCGCGCCTCGCGCTGGATCGCGCCGAGGTACTCCGAGTACTCGGGAATGTCCTGCCTGGACGGGTCGAGCAGCGCGAGCATCACGACCCGCTCGTGCATCTCCGGATGCGCGTCGAGGTAGAGCTCGAACGCCCGGAAGCCGCGGACGACGTTCTTCGACGGATCGGTGCGATCGACGCGGACGATCAGCTTCTCCGGCCGGCTCTCGAGCAGGGCGCTTTCGGCCGCGAGCACCGCCGGCGTCTCCGCGAGCTCGTCGAACTCGGCCGGGTCGACGGAGATCGGGTGATGCGTCACCAGCGTGCGGCGGCCGCGGTACGAGGCGGAGCCCTCGCGGAAGTCCGACGCCGCCCCGACGATGTCGCTCAGGCAGCGCAGCAGGTTCAGCTGCCAGCGCTCGGCGTGGACGCCGATGATGTCGTTCGCGAGCAGGCCGTCGTGGATCGCGACCCGGATCGCCTCCGGCAGGACGTTCCAGTAGTCGCGTTGCGGCCAGGGGATGTGGACGAAGTGGGCGAGCGTCGCGTCCGGCGCGCGCTCGCGCACGAATCGCGG
>JBPYFE010000119.1:0-21492 GCA_051986525.1 Gaiellaceae bacterium | reverse complement strand
GCCAAGCACTGGGGCAAGCGCGCCCTGCTGCTCGACCTCGACCTGCAGTTCGGGGACGCGGCGATCATGCTCGGGATCGAGCCGGAGAAGACGATCTACGACCTCGTCACGGCTCCGGGCGAGCTCGACTCCGAGAAGCTCGCCGGCTACACGACCCGGCACGCGTCGGGCCTCGACATCCTCCCCGCGCCGCTGCGCCCGGAGGACGCCGAGCTCGTCACGGAGGCGAAGCTGGCCCGGCTGCTGGAGGTCGCACGCGAGTCGTACGACGTGATCGTCGTCGACACCTCGCCGTTCTTCCACGGCCCGATGCTCGCCACCCTCGACCGCACCGACGAGCTGCTGCTGCTCTGCGGGCTGGACGTGCCGACGCTGAAGAACGTCCGGCTCAGCCTGCAGACGCTGGAGCTGCTCTCCTTCCCGCCCGACCGGATCAAGCTCGTCCTCAACCGGGCGAACTCGAAGGTCGGGATGAAGCCGAAGGAAGTCGAGTCGGCGCTCGATCGGAAGATCGACTTCGAGATCCCGAGCGACCGCGTCGTCCCGCTCGCGGTCAACCGCGGCAACCCCGCGGTCGTCGCCGAGCCGAAGTGCGAGTTCGCGAAGGCCGTCCGCGCGATGGCCAAGGAGCTCGTCGCGGCGCAGGCGGTGGCGAAGCAGAAGCGCAAGTTCATGGCGACCCTCGCCAGGGCGTAGCGCGATGGGTCTCCACGACAGGCTCAACCGCAACGGTTCGTCGAACGGCCACGGGCCGGACCTCGACGTCCTCCTCGGCGGGCAGTCCGAGGCGCCCGAGCGCCGGCCGGCCGACCCGTACGCCGAGCTGAAGGGCCGGATCCACCACGCCTGCATCGCGAAGCTCGGACCGCAGCTGTACGCGTCCGGGAACGCCGACGAAGAGTCCTCGAACGAGGACCTCGCCGAGAAGGTGCTGCGCGTCGTGACCGAGCAGCTCGCGCTCGACCGCACGCCGCTGACCCGCGAGGAGCGGCGTCAGATCACGAGCGAGATCACCGACGACATCCTCGGCTACGGCCCGCTGGAGCCGCTGCTCAACGACGACTCCGTGACCGAGGTCATGGTCAACAACCACGACCGGGTCTACGTCGAGCGCAACGGCAGGCTGGAGATGACCGACGCGACCTTCGTCGACAACGCGCACCTGCTGCGCATCATCGACAAGATCGTCTCGCAGGTCGGCCGCCGCGTCGACGAGGCCTCGCCGATGGTCGACGCGCGCCTCCCCGACGGAAGCCGCGTCAACGCGATCATCCCGCCGCTCTCGCTGCGCGGGCCGACGATGACCATCCGGAAGTTCTCGCGCGACCCGTACACGATGGACGACCTGATCAACTTCGGGACGGTCTCGCCGGAGGCCGCGCAGTTCCTCTCCGCGTGCGTGCGCGGGAAGCTCAACTGCCTCATCTCCGGCGGTACCGGCACCGGAAAGACGACGACGCTGAACGCGCTCTCGGCCTTCGTGCCGAACGACGAGCGCATCGTCACGATCGAGGACGCGGCCGAGCTCCAGCTCCAGCAGGACCACGTGATCACGCTGGAGTCGCGCCCGCCGAACATCGAGGGCGAGGGCGAGATCCGCATCCGCGAGCTCGTCCGCAACTCCCTGCGCATGCGCCCCGACCGGATCATCGTCGGCGAGGTCCGCGGCGCCGAGACCCTGGACATGCTCCAGGCCATGAACACCGGCCACGAGGGCTCGCTGACCACGATCCACGCCAACTCCCCCCGCGACGCGCTCTCGCGGCTCGAGACGCTGGTGATGACCGCCGGCGTCGAGCTGCCGCACCGCGCGATCCGCGAGCAGATCGCGAGCGCGTTCGACCTGCTGATCCAGATCTCGCGCCTCGTCGACGGCTCGCGCCGGATCACGCACGTCTCCGAGGTGCTCGGGATGGAGTCGGACGTGATCACGCTGCAGGACGTCTTCGTCGCCAAGCCTCCCGACGAGGATTCCGGTGGAGCCACGAAGCTCCTCGGCGAGCTCAACTGCACCGGCCTGAAGCCGCACTTCCTGGACAAGATGCACGCGAACGGCGTCGTCCTGCCGCCGCACTTCTTCAACGAAGGCTCGACCGGCTACGTCGGCTACTCGAACGCCTCCTACGGGAGCTACAAATGAGCCGGAAAACTCACGTTTTCCGGCTCACGCTCGTCACCGTCGTCGTCGGAGCCGCAATCTTCGCGGCGAACGCGGCGGCGGGAGTCCGCTTGAACGGAGTCGACCTCGGCGCCTACCCGGAGTTCCACGCGACGGTCGTTACGTCGACCCCGACCTCGAAGCCGCCGACGCTGCTCGAGAACGGCGCGCCGATCCCGAACGCGCACTGGGTCAACCTCGGCAGCTCGAAGAACGTCGTGCTCGCGATCGACAACTCGCGCTCGATGGCGGGCAAGCCGCTCGCCGAGGCAGTCGCGGCCGCGACCGCTTTCGTGGGCTCCAAGCCGGCCTCCGACCGGATCGCACTCGAGACCTTCGGCAAGACCGCGGTTCAGCAGAGCTCGTTCTCGACCGCGACGATCGACGCCGACAACGCGCTTCGAACGCTCGCCGTCAGCTCGGAGTCCGGCACGGCGCTCTGGGACGCGGTCGACCTCTCCGCCCGGATGCTCGCGAACCAGAGCGGCGGCAAGGTCGTCGTCCTGCTCACCGACGGCGACGACGTCGGCAGCAAGACGTCCGAGGCCGGCGCGCTGAAGTCGCTCCACAAGGCCGGCGCGGTCGTCTACCCGATCGCGTTCGGCTCGCACGCCGACGTCAAGGGCCTGCAGGCCCTCTCGACGCAGACCGGCGGCACCTTCCACTCGGCCGCGAATACGGCGGCGCTGAAGCAGATCTACTCCGCCATCGCCCAGGAGCTCCGGCGCACCTGGCGGGTCGACTACCTGACGACCGCCCGCCCCGGTGACAAGCTCACCTTCCGGGCCAGCGCCGGGAAGCTCGGCTACGACGTCGCCCAGATGTCCGTCCCCGGCTCCTACGGCGCTTCGGCACCGAAGCCGTCGCCGCTGCTGCCGAGCCCGGTCTACGGCAAGGTCGGCGACCTCCTCTTCACCGCACTCGCGGGAGTGCTCGTCCTCGCCGCCGGCATGTTCCTGCTCGCCGGCGTCCGCGGCTCGTGGCTGAAGCAGCGCCTCGCCCCGCACGTCTCGAGCGGCGGCCGCGCCTCGAAGAAGCGCTCCGGTCGCGACCGGCTGGAGATGATGAACGGCCTCTTCAAGGCGACCGAGCAGGCGTTCGGACACCGCCGCCAGTGGCGGAACCTGCAGCTCCTGCTCGAGCGAGCCGACCTGCCGCTGCGCACGGTCGAGTTCGCCTGGCTGCTCGTCGGCTGCTCGTTCACGCTCGGCGTGCTCGGCGCGCTCGCGGGCCGCGGCTCGCTGACGATCCTGATGCTCTTCCTGATCGGCGCCTTCGTCCCCTACTTCGTCGTCTGGTTCAAGGCGAAGCGGCGGATGCGGGCGTTCGAGGACCAGCTTCCGGATCTCCTGATCACGATGGCCGCGTCGCTCAAAGCCGGCCACAGCTTCAAGCAGGGAATCCAGAGCGTCGTCGACGAAGGCCAGGAGCCGGCTGCGAAGGAGCTCCGCCGCGTTCTCACGGACACGCAGCTCGGCCGACCGATGGAGGAGGCGCTCCAGGAAACCGCCGACCGGATCGGCTCGAAGAACTTCTCCTTCGTGATCACGGCCGTGAACATCCAGCGCCAGGTCGGCGGCTCGCTGGCCGGCCTGTTCGACATGGTCGCCGACACGGTCCGGCAGCGTCAGCAGTTCGCGCGCAAGATCCGCTCGCTGACCGCGATGGGCCGCGCCTCGGCCTACGTGCTCGTCGGGCTGCCGTTCTTCATCGCGATCGCGATCACGCTCCTGAACCCGTCCTACATGGACCCGCTCTACCACTCGCACGCCGGGCACGTCCTGATCGCGCTCGGGCTGACGATGATGGCGTTCGGGTCACTCGTCCTGAAAAAGATCGTCTCCTTCAAGGGGTGAACGAGTCCTCATGATCTTCATCGTTCTCGCAGTCCTCCTCCTCGCCGCCGCCGCGTACCTGCTCGGCGAGGCGGTCACCGCGCCGGCGCGCGAGCGCCAGGTCTCGGTCCGCCGGGCGGCGACGTACGGGAAGTTCCGCACCGCTCTCGGCGAGCGCGACAAGCCGTTCCACGACCGGGTCGTCGACCCGGCGAAGGAGAAGCTCGCGGGCCTCGTCCTCAAGGTCCACCCGAAGACGACGATGGACTCCGTCCGCGTGAAGCTGCTCGCGGCCGGGATGGGCCGCACCGTGACGCCGACCGGCTTCCTCGCCGCCAAGTCCGCGATGGGAATCGGCGGCCTCGTGCTCGGCGCCTTCTTCGGCGGCGCGGTCTCCGGCGGCGCCGGCGTGCTCCTCTTCGGCGCCGCGCTCGGCGGGATCGGCTTCATCGGCCCGGACTTCGTCGTCGGCTCGCGCGCACGCAAGCGGCGCGAGTCGATCAAGGCCCAGCTTCCGGACGCGCTCGACCTGCTCGCGGTGAGCGTCGAGGCGGGCCTCGGCTTCGACGGCGCGATCTCGAAGCTGACCGACCACATGGAGGGCCCGCTGACCGAGGAGTTCGCGCTGACGCTGAACGAGATCCGGATCGGCGAAGGCCGGTCGGAGGCGCTCAAGAAGCTCTCCGAGCGCTGCGACACGCCCGAGGTCTCCGGCTTCACGCGCGCGATCATCCAGGCCGACCAGCTCGGTATCTCGCTCGGCCGGATCCTGCGGGTGCAGGCGACGGACTCGCGCTTGCGCCGTCAGGCCGCGGCCGAGGAGAAGGCGATGAAGGCCCCGATCAAGATGCTGTTCCCGACCGTGATGTTCATCTTCCCGGCCATGTTCCTCGTCATCCTCGGGCCGGCGTTCCTCAACCTGTCCAAGATCTTCTAGGAGAGAAAATGGCCCCGCAGAACAAGGACACCGAGACCAAGAAGAAGGAATTCGGCACCGGTCTTCGAGCCCAGCTCGAGCGCCGGCGCGAGGACGAGGCGGAGGCGCCGAAGGGCGACGCCCAGCCGAACGTCGAGCTCCGCTTCGAGCTGACGGCTCGCCCGGCGGAGGCCGAGCCGATCACGGTTTCCAGCGACGGGGTCGCAGCCGACCTGCGCAAGGAGCTCGCCGCCGCGCAGCTGCGCGAGGAGCAGCTGAAGGCGCAGCTGGCCGAGCAGTCGGAGGTCTTCCAGGCGGGCATGGACTCCGAGCAGAACGTCGCGCGGCGAGCAGCGGCGCTCGACGACCGCGAGGCGAAGCTCGCGGAGTTCCAGGTCGAGCTCGAGGAGCGCGAGCGGAAGGTCCGCGACCAGCGCGAGACGATCGAGGGCGAGCACAGCCGCCTCGCCGAGCTCCAGGCGGAGCTCGCGGCGGAGCAGGCGTCGTCCGCGGAGCGCAAGGAGCAGGCCGAGCAGAAGCTCCGCGAGCTGAAGGGCTTCGATCGCGACCGCTCGAAGTTCGCGAGCGAGCTCGAGAAGCAGCGGAACGCCCTCGCCGACCGCGAGAAGAAGCTCTCGCGGGCCGAGCAGGAGCTCGAGACGCGCGAGCGCGCCGGCGTCGTCAAGCTCGACGGACGCGAGCGAGCGCTCGCGAAGCGCGAGAACGAGTGGCGCTCCCGCGACAAGGAGCTGACCGAGCGCGAGCGGAAGCTCGGCTCTCGCGAGGCGGATCTGAAGAAGGAGGCCGCCCGCGTGGCGGCCAAGGACGAGGCGCTCGGCGAGCGCGAGGCGGAGCTGCTGCTCAAGCAGGAGCGGCTGCGCGGCGAGCTCGAGTCGCTCGAGCGCGACTTCAGCGACAAGCGTGAGGTCATGCGCGAGGCGACGCTGCGGGCGGCCGAGCTCGACAAGCGCGAGCTCGAGCTGACGGCGCGCGAGGCGGAGCTGAACCGGATGAAGGCCGAGCTCGCCCACATGCAGCGCGACCTGAACGCGGGCATCGACCTCGAGACGCGGGCGAAGCAGCTAGAGGAGCGCGAGCGTGAGCTCGCGGCCCGCGAGTCGACGCTGTCGAGCCAGGAGGGCCTGGCGGAGTCGCAGGAGAAGCGGAACGCGCGCCGCGAGGAGCGACTGGTCTCGATGGAGGACACGATCCGCGACCGGATCCGCGAGCTCGACGAGCGCGAGGCCGAGGTCGACCAGCGCGAGGCCGCGCTCGAGGCCGACATCGACCTCCGCACCGACAAGATCGAGGCCAAGGAGATGGCCCTCGCCGAGCTCGAGGCGCACCTGACGCAGAAGGAAGCCGAGCTCGCGACCTACGTCGGCAAGGCCCAGACCGAGCTCCAGCGCCGCGAAGAGGCGTGGTGGAGCAAGCAGCTCGGCGAACAGGTCGAAGTCGACGCCGCGTAACCGCTGCGTCGCACCAACCGGGTTGAACGGCCGCGCCGCCAGGTCGGCGCGGCCTCTTCGACGGCATCGCAAGCGATGCCTCGGCGAACAGGTCGAAGTCGACGCAGCGTAAAGCTGGAGCCGGAGCGGCGGCTCGCGCCGCCCCGGCTCGCTTTTCCCTAGAGGTGCAGCACGAACGTCCGCTGCAGCGGTGGCAGCAGCGGCGCCCGCGGGCCCGAGTCGGTCGAGCTCGTCGGCCGGAGCCGGACGAGCGCGGTGACGCGGCCGCGGAGCTTCCCGCGGTAGTGGATCGTCGCGTGCACCCGCATCCGCGGCAGCAGCTCGACGAACGGAGCCCGGAGCGTCTTCAGCGTCCGGCCGCCGCGCTCGAGCGTGACGGTCAGATGCCCCTTCGGGACGCGTTCGTTGATGTTGCCGCCGTTCCGCAGCGCGATGCGAATCGAACGGGTCTTCGCCCGTCTCACGACCGAGACGCCGGCAACGCTCAGCTTCCGCTGGATCGTCCCCGGCATGCGGACGAGCACGCCGATCCCGAGCCTGGTCACGATTCCGACCTGGCCCTTCTTCCCCGTTGCGCTGAGGAAGACGAGCGCATTGTGGTCGCCCGCCTCCGCGTGGGCCGGCGGATGGGCCGTGACGGACACGTACGTCGAGGCCCCGACCGCGAGGTGCAGCTTCTTCGGCGAGACGGCCAGCCACGCCTTCGCGGTCCGGTTCTTCGGAATGCGGGTCGCCACCCTGACCCGGCCGTCCGAGCCGACCGTGTAGTTGCCGGTCGAGACCGCGAGGGTGACCGGCTTCCTGGCCGTGTTCGTCACCTTGATCGTGCCCCGCTGGGAGCCGTTCAGGTAGACGAGCGTCGGCCCGGCCATGATGCCCAGCGTGGGCGGCTTGCGGGGTGGGATCGCGCCCGCGGTCAGGGAGGCCGCGAGCGCGAGCGCGATGACTGTCGGCAGAACGAGCCTCTTCATCGCTAGAACCCCAACGCCGTCCAGACGAGCTGGGCCTTGTGCGTGCCGGCGTTGACGTACGGAACCGGCCCGAGCTTCAACCAGTAGCACGAGTAGTCGAAGATCGGATGGTTCGTGCCGGTGTTGTGGCTGACGGGCAGCTCCCACCAGGTCGGGATCGACGTGTACGAGCTGTTCGGGATGTCCATCACCTTCCCGTCGGTGTAGGAGCCGCACAGGTCCTCGATCGAGAGCGGGATGTCGCCCGCCGAGAACGGGGTCCGGTGCAGCGTGAGCGAATAGCCGGCGTTGTCGTTCGTCTCCACGGCCGTCGAGGTGAAGTCGAACCCGCTCGACGATTCGCCCGGGTAGAGGACCGGGAAGTTGATCGCCGAGGGCCAGGTGGCGACGCTGATCACCTTGCCGACCGTCGCGTTCAGGGTCGGCCCTTCCGACGTCCAGGTGCCGCCGTGGGTGATGTTCATGAACGTCGTCACGTCGCCGTTGTCGCTCAGCGTCGTCACGTCCGGACGCCCGTCCCAGTTGAAGTCGCCGATCGCCTCGCTGACCGGATGGCCGGAGACGTCGAGCTGCTGGGGAGCGGTGAACGTCCCGTCGCCGTTGCCCAGGTGGATGTCCAGCTTCTGGGTCACGTACTCGGGCGAGACGAGGTCGAGGTGGCCGTCGCCGTTGACGTCGGCGGCGTACACCCAGTACGTCGTGTGCCCGGTCGGGATGTTCGTCGCCGGCCCGAGCGTTCCGTTGCCGACTCCGGGAAGGATCGACAGGCCGTTGTTCACCTTCGACACGGCCACGTCGACCTGCCCGTCCTCGTTGAAGTCGCCGAGCGCGATCTCGTTCGGCGTGCCCGGCACCGAGTAGTCGGTCACGGTCGGGAAGACGCCGTGCTTGTTGTTCAGCATCACCGCGACCTGATTCGAGTACCAGTTGGCGATCACCAGGTCGTTGTGGGCGTCCTGGTTCAGGTCGCCGATGCCGATCGAGATCGGGCCGGTGGCCTCGTACCAGATCCAGTAGCCGGCGAAGGTGACGCCGTCGCCGCTGTTGTAGAGGACGAGGACGTAGTTGGACGCGTAGCAGGCGATCGCGAGGTCCTGCGTCCCGTCGTCGTTCAGGTCGCCGACGGTCACCTCGGTCGGGTCGCTGCACGTGGCGCTGCCGAGCGTCGGCAGGTTCTCGACGACCGGCGCGTCGAACTGGCCGGGATTCGAGTAGCCCTTGTTCAGCAGGATCGCCACCTTGTTCGAGCTGCCGATCACGGCGACGATGTCGGGCAGGCCGTCGCCGTTGACGTCCGCCGCGCGGACGCCGTTCGGGCTGTTACCGGCGCCGAGCGGGTACGAGGTCGCGGGGCCGAACGATCCGTCGTACTGCGACAGACGGACGACGATCGCGTCGTGCGCCTGGTCGGAGATTGCGAGATCGGAGGCGCCGTCGAAGTTGAAGTCGTCCGACGCCTGCGCATAGTTGCCGCCCGGCTGGTTGAACGAGCTCGAGGTGAACTCGACCGGCCGAGGCGGGGCTGCGGTCGCAGGGCCTGCCCACACGAACAGGGCAAAACCCGCCGCGGCCGCGAGTAGAAGTTTGCTTCTCACTGCCGTCCCTCCCTTTCTAGAACCCGACCGCCGTGTAGATCACGGTGGTCCTGTGTGTTCCTGCGCTCGTCCACTGCACGGGCCCGAGAACCAGGCTCGTCGGCCAGAGGTCGCCGGCCTCGCCGGTCGGCGAGGCGCTGCGGTGTCCGAGCGGCTGGGCGCCTGACGTCGGGATCGGAGTGAGGCCTGCCAGGTCGAGCCCCATTCCGCTGGGCACTGCGCCGCTCTCGATCGAGAGCGGGATGTCTCCGCCGCTGAAGGGCGTCCGGGAGACCAGGAGCTGGTATCCGGACGGGTCGTTGCTGAGCACGCGTACCGGTGCGGAGACCGGAGCGGACGTCTCGCCGATGGCGATCGGCGGGAACTGGATCGAGCCGGACGATTCGACGCTGATCGTCGTCGTCACGTCCCCGTCGACCCCTCCCGGGTCGCCGGAGCTCGACGTCCGGTTGGACAGAACCGCGACGGCCTGGGCGCCCGCCGCCTCGGCCACGGCGACGTCCCCGCCGCGGCCGTCGGTGTCGAAGTCGCCGACGGCGAAGCCGTCGGGACCGGATGGCACGCTCGCGCGTGCCGGTGCCGCAAAGGTGCCGTCGCCGTTGCCCGCGAACGCGACGATCTCGTTCGTATCGAAGCTGCTCGCGACGAGATCGGGACGGCCGTCGCCGTTCAGGTCGGCGATCCGAACGTCGGCTGTGTGACCGCCGACGTCGATTGTCGTGGGTGTGGAGAAGCTTCCTTTGCCGTCTCCCGCGAGGAACGAGACGCTGCCGGAGTAGAAGCCCGCGACGGCGAGGTCGGCGTGGCCGTCGCCGTTCACGTCGCCAGCCGCGATCGCCGTCGGGTCGGCGGAGCCGAGCGAGAACGACTGCGGCGCGCCGAAGGTCCCGTCACCGGCGCCGGTGAGCAGCGCCACGGCGTGTCCCCCGCCGTCGGCGACCGCGAGGTCGGGGATCCCGTCCTCGTTCGCGTCCACCACGGCGACCGCAGACGGTCCGGGCCCCGCGTCGTAGGAGACGTGGTCGCCGAAGGTGCCGTCGCCGTTGCCGAGGCGGACGGTCACGCTCGAGCCGGTGACCACGAGGTCCTGCCGTCCGTCGCGGTTGAGGTCGGCGACCGCGACCGAGGTGCCCGAGCCGAGGGCGAGCTCCGGGTCGAAGCCTCCGTCCGCACGGGCGAGCAGCACGGCGCCGTCCGTCGCGATGTCGGGCCGGCCGTCGCCGTTGAAGTCGCCCGTCGTCACGTAGCTCGGGCCCGATCCGTCGGCGCCGCGGGCGGGGTACGAGACCGCGGGGTTGAGCGTCCCGTCGCCGCGGTTCAGGAGTACGGAGACCTCGCCCGAGGCCTGGTCGGCGACGACGAGGTCGGTCGCGCCGTCGTTGTTGAAGTCGGCCGCCGCCGCGTCGACGGGCGTAGCGCCGACCGCATACGTCCCGGCCGGTGCGAAGACGATTCCGGGCGGGTCGGCGCTGCTCGCGCCTGCCGTCAGCGCGAGCGCGAGCCCGGCGAAAGCGACGCAACGCCGAGCCTTGCGGCGTGCCTCCCCCTCCGGCATCTCGGCTTCTCCCCTTCTGCGGCGGCCCCTGATCGAGGCCGGTGTTGTCCCAGACGCTTACACCGGCGCCCGGTCACTTCAATGGGCCGTTCGGCCCATTTGCCGCCTCGGGCGGCCCATGGGGGAAAGCCGGTTTATCCTCGCGCGCGTGCCCCTGCGCGCGCGCCGTCAATTCGTGCTCGTGGCTGGAGTGTGGGGACTCTGGGTCGTCGCGGTGCTCGCCGTCGTCGGGCTGGGCACGGCGACCGGCGCGATCGCCGACCCGAAGCACAACTGGCCGCACTACGCCGGTCCCTTCTGGCCGCTCTTCATCTGGGACTACGGCTGGTACCACGGGATCGCGATCTACGGCTACGTCCAGCAGCCGGACTACGCGTTCTTTCCGCTCTGGCCGCTCGTGCTCCGTGCCTCGGGCGCGATCACGGACTGGGCGTTCGCGTTCGGCGTGACGGTCGTGGCGAGCGCCGCCGCCTTCGCCGGCGTCGCGGCGGCGATCCCGTCCGGCCGCGCCTTCCGCTCGAGTGTCGCGCTCGCCTGCTGGCCCGGCTCGTTCGTGCTCCTGCTCGCCTACCCCGACGTCGTCGCGCTCGCGGCCGGCGCGTGGGCGGCGGCGATGATGCTGCGGAGCCGGCCGTGGCTCGCCGGGGTCCTCGGCGCGGTCGCGGCGTTCGCGCGGCCGAACGGCTTCCTGCTCGCGCTGCCGCTCCTCTTCGTCGGCAGCGTCTCGCGGCTCGGACGAGCGTTCGCGGTGCTCGCGACGCTCGCGAGCGCCGCCGCCGTGCACGGCTACTTCTGGAACCGGACGGGCGACGCGCTCGCCTTCGTCCACGCCGAGTCGCTGCCGATCTGGGCGCGCAACGGCCCGAGCCGGTTGACGAAATGGCCGGGCCACGTCGCCCACGCCTTCTCCCACCACGCACCGCTGCTCGTTCCCGCCGCGCTCGTCGCCGCCGCGGTCGTCGTCCTCCTGGCGCGGCGCTTCGGCCGGCGGAACGCAGCGGCGGTCGCCTACCTCTTCCTCGCCGCCGCGCTGCTGCTCGCCGCGCGGACGACGCTGACGCGGATCGAGAGCGCGATCCTCGCGCTCGCGACGCTCGCGATCCTGTATCTGTTCACGCGGGGCCGCGAGTACCTGCCATGGGCGCTGTTCGCGGCGGTGGTCGTCGGGCTGTCCGTCTTCTCGGGCTCGGTCACGAGCCTCGGCCGCCAGGCCCTGTTCGCGTTCCCCGTCTACTGGGCGGCCGCCGACGCGCCGCGGCCGTTCCGCCATCCGCTCGTCGTCGTCGCGGCCGTGGCGGCGAACGTCGCCTTCGCGCTCACGCTCGCGAAGTACGCGCCATGAGGTAGACGCCGAAGCCGGCGATCCCGGCGCCCGCGCCGACGTCGATCGCCGACAGCGTCCGAGGCCCGATCCGCCCCCGCGCGAGCGCGACCGCCCCGGCGAAGGCCGTGTACCACGTCAGCGTTCCGAGGCCGACGCCGGCGAGCAGCTCGACCGTCGCCGGGGGTGAGCCGGAGCTCGTGACCGCGGCCGGCGCCGCGGCCGCCCAGAGCGCGATCGTCAGCGGGTTCAGCGCCGTCGCCGCGATCGTCGTCGCGAAGGCGCGCCTCGGCGTCCCGACCTCCTCGGCGGTCTCGAGCCCGAACCGTGCGCGGAAGCCGATCCAGATCGTGCGCAGCCCGAGCGCGACGAGAACGAGCCCGCCGACGATCCCGAACGCTAACGTCGCCTCGGACGACCGCTCGAGCGCCCGCCCGAGCCCTGCGATCCCCAGAGCCGCGTAGGTAAGGTCGACGAGCGCGACGGCACTCGCCATCGCGAGCCCGATCCGGAAGTTGCCGCGCAGCACCGAGCGGACGATCAGCAGCGAGACCGGCCCGATCTGAGCGGCGACGAAGACCCCGAGCCCGTAGCCGGCGAGAAACGCGGACACGGCGCGAGCCTAGCGGCGAGAGGCGGCGAAGCCGACGCCCGGACTCGAACCGGGGACCCCTTCATTACGAGTGAAGTGCTCTACCAGCTGAGCTACGTCGGCCTGGGCGGCCAGTATAGCCCTGCTTTCGTCAGCCCTTTTTCGGCTTGTCCCTGGTCTGGCCGGGCGCGTTCGAGCTCGGGTCGTCGGGCGCGTTCTCGGCCGCCTGCGGGGGCGGGCCCGGCTCCAGCTTCGGCGCCTTCGCGTGCACCGGAAGTGCCGGCTTCGCCTTCGCTCGCTGAGACGGCGCAGGCTGCTTCGTCGCCGGCCGTGCCTCGGTCGTCGGCTTAGCCGGCTCGGCGGGTGCGGATGAGGAAGTCGCCTCGGGCTGAACTGCAACTGCGGGTCGGCTCGGCTCCTGCTCGGCCGGAACGTGCTGGCGCCAGCTGCGCCGGTCGGGCGTCGCCGCAGGCGCCGGCTCGGCGACCCGCTTCGCCGCCCTCGGCCGCACGGCGGGCCGAGAAACCGGCTGCCGGCGCGACGCGACCATCCGAATCTTCGGCGGCCGCAGGCGCGTAGCCGCGACCGCGAGCGGAGCGAATTGCCGCGACGCCGCTTGCGTGGCCGCCGGAGCTTTGGATCTGGGCTTCGGCAGCGCCTGGTCGGAGCCGGCCGCGATCACGGCCGAGCCCGCCGCGACGACCGCCGCCACCTTCACCGCAGTCGAGCCGCCGAAGGCGACCGTCTTCAGCCAGCCGAGCAGCGAGCCGACGTTCGTCAGCTTCCGCAGCGGCCCGCGCTCTTCCGGTCGCTCGAGCTCGCGCGCGAGCGACCGGCGCGCGCGGAAGATCAGCGTCTCGACCGCGCCCTGCGAGAGCCCGAGCTCGTCCGCGATCTCGCGGTACGAGAGTCCCTGCCACTCGCGCAGGAGGATCGCCCGCCGCTGCTGCTCCGGGAGCCGCGCCAGCGCGTCCTCGATCCCGCGCAGCGCGTCCGCCTCGCCGGCGGGCGAGGCGATCAGCTCGTGCAGCGGGTCGAGATCCGTCGGCGACTCGACGCGACGGCGGCGCACGTTCGCGCGTACGCGCGTGAGGCAGACGTTCTCGGCGATCTTGTACAGCCAGGCCTGCTCGAGCTCCGGCGTCACCCCGCGCTGCAGGCCCCGAAGCGCGTTCAGGAACGTCGTCTGCGTCGCGTCCTCCGCCTCCTCGCGGGAGCGAAGGCGGTTGAAGCAATAGCGGTAGATCCGCTCGGAGTGGCGCGCGTAGAGCTCGCCCGCCAGCGCGTCTTCATTCGTACGCGGCGCGGCCTCGACCTCACTCGCTCGACCCAACGACGGAACCGCAGCCATCCTCGTCGGATGGTCGCGGCGCCGCGGGCGGAGGGAAACCCCCGGAGGGGTGAGTAGCTAGTTGCTAGTCGCCGCCGCCATAGCTCGAGCCGCCGGGGCTCGAGCTGCCGGTGCCGCCGTCGGAAGAGTCGTCCGAGCCGCCGCCGGAGCTGCCCGAGCCTGAGCCGTCGTGGGAGTCGCCGACGGCCGTCGCCGACGGGTCGCCGGCTTCCGGCTGCGGCTGCGATTCCGGCGTGGGCGCCGCGCGCGAGTCGTCGCCGCGGCTCGAGGGCGTCGGCGCGGAGCGCTCGGTCTCGGGCGCGCTGCGCTCGTCCGAGCGGCGCGGTGCCGCAGCTTCGTGTCGGACCGGAGGCGCGACGGTGCGCGTGACCGCCACGGCCGCCGGCGCGGAGGCGTGGACGACTACGACCGGCGCGGCATGGACGAGCGAGGCGTGGCGAACCGGAGCCGCGACGTGACGAGCCGGAGCCGGAGCCGCGGCGGCTAGGCGGTCCGGCTTCGCCGCCGAGCGATGATGGTGGTGCCGCGGAACGACGGCGACTGCTCCGGCGGAGAGGAGCGCCGCGCCCGCTCCCGCCGAGGCGAGCTTCGCGAGCAGCGGGACGGAGCCGAGCTTGGCGAGCGCCGCCGGGCTCTCGCCCGAGCCGGAGCACAGCTGCGCGACGAGATCGCGCGCCGCTGCCGGCAGCGCCAGGGTCGTAGCAGCCGCGGAGCGAAGCGAGACGCGCAGCCGGCGCCTCGCGCGGAACAGCAGCGACTCGATCGCCGGGAGGCTGACGCCGAGCGCCTGCGAGAGCTCCTCGTACGAGAAACCGGAGAACTCGCGCAGCACGAAGGCCTGGCGCTGCTGGCGCGGCAGGTTCGCGAGCGCGAGGCGGAGCGACTCGACGTCATCGAGGTTGGCCGCGGGCGCCGGCACGTCGTGGCCGGCTTCGGCGAGCGGGAGCGGCTCGCGCATGCGTCGCTGGATCCGCGTCCGACACTCGTTGCGGGCGATCGTGGCCAGCCACGCGCCTCCGTCGCGCGGGCGGGTCCCGCCGATCAGGCTCGCATAGGCGGAGACGAACGTCTGCTGCGCCGCGTCCTCGCCGTCGTTTGCGTCGCGCAGCAGGCTGCGGCAAAGGCCGAGCACCATCGGCGCGTGCGCGTCGAAGAGCTCGGCCAGGAGCTCCGCGGGCCGCCCCGGGTCGGGCCGGCCCGCGAAAGACCCCTGCAAACCGGCGTCAGTCGTCGCCGCCTCCGCCGCCGCTTCCGTCACCGCCGCCATCGTCGTCACCCTGGTCGTCGTCGTT
Source organism: Gaiellaceae bacterium (assembly GCA_051986525.1). Lineage (GTDB taxonomy): Bacteria > Actinomycetota > Thermoleophilia > Gaiellales > Gaiellaceae > 13-2-20CM-68-14. The sequence continues at coordinate 6,437 of JBPYFE010000119.1, read as the reverse complement.
CTCGTCATGCGACTGAGCCAGGGTGAAGGTGGTGCCCGACAGCGTCACCTTCAGCTCGACCGAATCGCCGGTCGCGAGCGTCGGCAGCGTCGACCCGGCAGGGACGACGACGTCGATCGTGGACTTGCCGACCTGGAGCACGATCTCCCCGTCGGTGGACGCCGTCGGAGCGGTCACTGAGACGATCGTGCCCTCGAGCTCGAGCCTCTGCGAATGTCCCTCCTCCTGGACGTCCTGCTCGTCGAGGCCCTGGTCGTCCGTGCTCACGGTCACGTCCACCACGGTGCCGGTCGGGGGACCGCTGTCGCCGGTCGTCGAGAACGACTGGTGCGTCCTGATCGCGAGGACGCTGTGTCCGGCGGCGACGAGGTAGCGACCGCGCAGGCGCTTCGCGACGATGCCGTGGATCCGCGCGCGGTGGGCGCGTCCGCGGATCGAGAGCTTCGAGGCGCTGAAGGTGCCGTCGGCGAGCTTCCGCGCGGTGACGCGGACGCGCGCGCCGACGCGCGTGGCGAGGTGATGCGTCCGGACTGTCCGGACGAGACCTGTCTTCGAGGTGACGATCAGCGCGTGGCGGCGCACCTGCTTCGCGACCACGACCCCGCTGAAGGTCGCCGCGCCGGCGGTCGCCGGGAAGGCGATGCCGATCACGGCCACGGAGATGAGCAGCAGCTTTCTCACGGTTCGATTTTCCTTTCGGAGAGGCCCGGGTGGGCGGATTTGCGGCCTGGCCTCCTACTGACCTTGTCGGCCCGAAAAACTTGCGCGATTCCCTCGATCTGGTGAATCGGGTGTAACCATGGCGAAAGCGGCCAGGAACGCGCCTGTGGAGTTCCGCAACTACCGGGGGAAAACGCCGCCGCAGTTCGCACACGAGACCGAGCGCGAGCTGGCGAGGCTGCTCGACGGGGCGGGCCTCCCCTGGCTTTACGAGCCGCACACCTTCGTGCTCGAGCAGGACGACGAGCGCGTTCTGCAGGCGATCACGCCGGACTTCTACCTCCCGGACGCCGACGTCTACATCGAGCTGACGGCGATGAAGCAGTCGCGGACGTCGCGGAAGCGGCGGAAGGTGCGAAAGCTCCAGGCGCTCGGCGAGGTCGTGACGATCCTCTACCGGCGCGACCTCGACCGGCTGCGCGAGCGCTACGGCGAGGCGGCCTAGGCCGCGGCCGCGATCGAGCCCGCGAAGGCACGTCGCAGCTGCACGAACAGCGCCTCGAAGGCGAGCGGCGCGTTCAGGTTGAACTCGGCGAAGTCGCGCCATGTTTCCCGCGCGAGCTCGGCCGCCTCCTCGGCCGCGGCCAGCCGCTCCACGGACGCGTCCTCGCGCAGCTCGTCCGCGTGGTCGCAATGGACGGCCGTCTCGGCGCCGGCCGAGAACGCGACCAGGTCGCGATACCACGCCGCGATCTCCTCGAGCGCCGCCAGCAGCTCCTCGCGCTCGGCGCCGCGGGCGGCTCGGCGCAGACGCTGCTCGGACTCGCGCTCCGTCAGGTCGAGGCCTTCGAGCTGGGCCTCGGCCTGGTTGCGAGCCTCGCGCGCGCGCGCGCGAGAACCCGAGACGACGAGCTCGGCGGCGGCCGAGGCGTCGAACTCCGGCGCCCGGTAGACCTTTCGCGCGAGCTCGAGCCGGTCGGCGCGGCGCTGCGAGGCCGCGTCGTCGAGCAGCAGCCGCGCGCGATCGAGCCGCCCGCCCGCGACGCGCGCGATCGCCGTCACCTCGTCCTCGCTCAGGCTCGACTCGGCCGCGATCGCCTCTCGCACCGTCTTCTCCGACAGCCGCCGGAACGGGACGAGCTGGCAGCGCGAGCGGATCGTCTCGGGCAACGGGCCGAGCTCGTCGGCGACGAGCACGATCACCGCGTACGACGGCGGCTCCTCGAGATCCTTGAGCAGCGCGTCCGCCGCCTCGGCGTTCATGGTGTGCGCGCCGAAGATCAGGTAGACGCGCCGGTCGGCCTCGAACGGGCGCATGTGCAGGTCGTGTCGTAGCGTGCGGATCGCGTCGATGCGGATCTGGTCGCCGAGCGGCTCGAGCACGTACTGGTCCGGATGCGAGCCCCGCTCCACCCGCGCGGCGTCGCGGAGCAGCTCGGCCGCGAACGCCTTCGCCAGCTCGCGCTTGCCGACGCCGGGCGGCCCGTGGAAGAGGTACGCGTGCGCGAGCGCGTCGTCGAGCGCCGCGCGCAGGAGGCGCTTCGCCTCGGGCTGCTCAGAGATGTGCTCGAACATCCGCCAGGATCAGCTCCGCGATCTCGTCGGCCGGCCGGTCGCCCTCGACCCACTCGATCCGCTCGGGAAAGGTACGGGCGAGCAGACGATACGCCTCGTCGATACGCCGGCGAAAGTCCTCGCCCTCGCGCTCGATCCGGTCCCCGCCTTCGCCGATCCGCCGCGTCGACTCGTGCGGGTCGACGTGGAGCAGGTAGGTCCGGTCCGGCAGGAAGCCGCGGATCACGAGCAGGTTCATCTCGAGCACGCGGTCGACGCCGAGGCCGCGCGCGATTCCCTGGTAGGCGAGCGACGAGTCGACGTAGCGGTCGCAGACGATGACGGCGCCGCGATCGAGCCCCGGCCGGATCACCCGCTCGACGAGCTCCGCGCGCGCCGCGGCGAACAGCGCGGCCTCGGCCCAGGCGGACGCGTCGCCCCCGTCGAGCAGGACGGCTCGGACCTGCTCGCCGAGCGGCGTGCCCCCCGGCTCCCGCGTCGCGACGACTTCGTGCCCCTCTTCGCGGAGCGCGTCGGCGAGCAGCTCCGCCTGGGTCGACTTGCCCGAACCGTCGACCCCTTCGAACGTGACGAACATCGCTGGCAGGATACGAGCCGGTGCGGGCGATCGTGACAGGGGGTGCCGGGTTCATCGGCTCGCATGTGGCCGATGCCCTACTGGCGCGCGGGGACGAGGTCCACGTGCTCGATTCGCTCGTCACGGGGAGCCGCGACAAGGTTCCGGCGGGCGCGAAGCTGTGGGTCGGGGACATCCGCTCGGACACCGGCGACCTCTTCGACGAGGTTCGGCCCGAGCTCGTCTGCCACCTCGCGGCGCAGGCCGACGTGAACACGTCGGTCGAGCGGCCGGAGTACGACGCCGAGGTGAACGTGTGGGGAACGCTGCAGGTCCTCCAGGCGGCGCGCGCCCACGGTGCGCACGTCGTCTTCAGCTCGACCGGCGGCGCGATCTACGGCGAGACCGACGGCCCCGCCACGGAAGAGGCGCCGCGTCGCCCGATCTCGCCGTACGGGATCTCGAAGCTCGCCGGCGAGGAGTACCTCGCGGGCTGGAACCGGCTCTTCGGCTCCCATCACGTCGCCCTGCGGTTCTCGAACGTCTACGGGCCGCGCCAGGAGTCGACGCTCGAGGGCGGCGTGGTCTCGATCTTCCTCGAGCGGATGATCGGCGGCGAGGAGACGTTCATCTACGGCGACGGCGAGCAGCGCCGCGACTTCGTCTACGTCGGTGACGTCGTCCGCGCCGTCCTCGCCGCGGCCGAGCACGAGGGCGGGGTCTACAACGTCGGCACCGGCGTCGAGACGTCGGTGAACGAGCTGCACGCCGCGTGCCGCCGCGCCTCCGGCTCCGAGGCTGAGCCGCGCTACGAGCCGGAGCGGCCGGGCGACATCCGCCGCAGCGCGGTCGATCCGTCGCTGGCCGCGCGTGAGCTCGGCTGGCGGCCCGAGCAGTCGCTGGACGACGGCCTGAGGCTGACGTTGGAGGACCTTCGCGGCGCGTGACGAAGTCCGTGCTCCCGTGGAGCACGCATTCGAATTCGAAGACGCGCGTCCCTGGCGCGCCGCCGCGATCGTCGCGACCATCGTCGCAACGGCCGAGCTCATCCTTCTGATCGCGCTCGCCGCGATGCACCTCGCGAAGCCGGCCGCAGGCCACGCCGCCGCGGTCGTCGTTCACCGGCACGCCACCGCAACCGTCACGAAGCCGAAGGCGGCAGCTCCCGTGCGAACCCGTCCTACGATCCTCCCGCGCGGCCGAACGCGGATCGCGGTCCTGAACGGCAACGGCCAGACCGGCGCGGCCTCGACCGAGGCCGACGCCCTACGCGCGCGCGGCTACAAGATCAGCACCGTCGGCAACGCGCCCCAGCCCGTGACCGGCCCGAGCCTCGTCATGTACCGCCCCGGCTTCGAAGCCGAGGGCAAACGCCTGGCCCACGACACGGGCCTGGTAGCGAGCGCCGTCGACGGCCTGCAACCGAGCCTCCTCGGCCGGGCCCAGGTCGTGATCCTGCTCGGAACCTCGTAACAGACTGTTACAAGCGGCGGACCCGGGCCTCAGTCCTGGCCGGCGACAAGCTCGATGAGCTCGTCCGGATGGCGCAAGCGCCCGCGCATCGTGATCTCGAGGAGCAGCCGGCCACGGGAGGGCGAGCGTCTTAGACGCCGGAGCTCGTGCGTGACCACCCGCACCTGCTGATAGCTCGGCCGCTTCTGCCCGAGCCGCTCTGCAACGGTTCCCACGCGACGATTCGTCTCGGCGATGGGAACTCTCGGGTCGTCGACCTGCGCGATCACGGCGACGAGCCGCTCGTCGAGCCGAGGCGAACACGTGGTCGACCGGAAGCCGGAAAACATGGTTCCCACTGTCGCCGGAATCCTGCGCCCGGACTGAAACGTCTCCGCCCCAACTTTGCTCGTAACAGTCTGTTACAAGGCAATGGTGACGCCAGCCCCCCGTCCATCATCGAGCCGATGACCGACGCGAATCCCCAGGCGAACCGCAAGCAGGCCGAGATCGACTACCCGCTCGCGGTCGGCGACGATGGCCGCGCTTGGCTCCGGTCGAAGCCGTTCCACCACGACCCGCGGATGACGGCGCGGCTGCTGATCGACTTCGGCTACGTCCTCCAGGTGCTCGACCTGCACGCCGGCACGAGCATCGCCGAGCTCGGCTGCGGCTCCGGCTGGATGACCCGCTTCGCCGCGCGCCACGGCCTCGACGCGCACGGCTACGACATCGCGCCCGAGATGATCGCGATCGCCCGCGAGCTCGCCGCCGAGGAGAACAGCACCGCCCAGTTCGAGGTCGCCGACATGGAGGAGCTCGACCTCGGCCGCCGCTTCGACGCCGTCCTGCTCTACGACGCGCTCCACCACAGCGCCCGCGCCGACCTCGTCCTCGCCGCCGCGCACCGCGCGCTCAGGCCGGGCGGCCGCCTGCTTCTCGTCGAGCCCAACTGGAAGCACCGCTTCCAGGGCCGCGGCGCCGCCGACGAGTACGGCGTCACCGAGCTCGGCTACTCGCCGCGCAGGCTCAAGCGCATGCTCAAGGACGCCGGCTTCGCCGACATCAGGCGCTTCCACAACAACCGCAAGCGCCTCTTCTCGAACAGGCCGGTCGAGATCGCGCAGCACTTCGCCGAGCCGCTCGTCTACCGCGCGCTGGGCCCCTGGTGGACGCAGATCTGGCTCCGCGCTACGGCGACGTAGCCGCTTCCTGCGTCAGCTGCGTCGCGTAGGCGCCGGCCGGGCCGAGCGGGTCGCGCTTCGCCGCCTGCGTCGCGTCGAACAGAGCCGAGTGCGGCCCGTCGATCGCATCGAGGAACTTCGCCCGGAAGTACCAGGTCCGCCAGTTGTCCGGCTGGATCGAGATCGCCTTCGTGTACACGCGCCCCGCCGCCGCGCTGTGACCGCGCGCCTGCTCGGCCGCGGCCCAGGCGAGCAGCGGGTCGATCGAGACCGGGTTGAGCGAGTGCGCCGACTTCGCGTCCGAGATCGCGCCCACGAGGTCGCCGTTCCCGATCGCCGTGTACGCGTCGTCGACCCGCCGCGACGAGAGCCACGGCGCCAGCAGCGAGAACAGCGCCGCCGCGGCGACCGCGCCCGCGGTCGCGGAGACGTACGTCCGCCGCACCGGCAGCCGCGCCAGCGCCGGCCTCCCCGCCCCGACGAGCAGGCCGAGCCCAGCCACCGCCGGAACGGTCACGGCCGCGAAGTCCCAGTCGAAGTCGACGAGGCCGTGGACGACGTACGCGGCGAGCCCGACCACGAGCGCCGCCGCCGCGAGCCGGTCCTCACCTTCGAGCCGCCGCAGCGTCTCCGCCAGAGCAGGCGCGCCGGCGAAGGCGATCCCGAGGAAGAGCACGAAGCCGACGATCCCGCCCTCGACGAGGAACTGGAGCGGCAGGTTGTGCGGCTCGGTCGCGAACGAGCCGTCGACGCGCAGCTGCCTGTGGACGAGCTCGAAGCTGCCCGCCCCCACGCCCGCGACCGGGTGGTGCTCCCAGGAGCGCCACGCCTCCTTCCACCAGTTCCAGCGGCTGCTCGAGGCGAACGTCGTCAGGTGCGTCGGGCTCTGGCCCGTCGAGCCCGCGACCGGCTCGTTGAACTTGTGCAGGACCTTCGACGGCGTGATCCCGGCGGCGAGCAGCGCCGCCGTCCCGACCACCGCCGCCGCGACGACGAGCCCGACCGCGACC
>JBPYFE010000118.1:0-6060 GCA_051986525.1 Gaiellaceae bacterium | reverse complement strand
TGCTTCGGGAGCGTCAGCCGCTCCACGCAGCTGTGAGTCAGGTTGCTCCACTCCGTCTGGTACCAGTAGGGGTGGCCGTTGATGACCTGGTTGTACGGCGAGCCGTTCGGCGCCGTGCCGAGCGGCGTGCCCATGTCGGTCTCGCACTGGTCGCCGACCTCTTCTCCGTGATTCGCCCCCGCGCCGTTCGTCCACGCGTCGTTGGGGATCGGGTCGGTGACGGACTCCATGTGCTCGTGGCTGAGGCCGCCGTTGATCTCGCCGTCCGAGATGAGCCCGTTCGGATAGTTGCCGTCCTGGCACGCCGTGTTCGTGGCGACGAACGGCATGTTCGCGTAGAAGACCATCGTCGGCGTCGCCGTGTTCTGGTGATAGGCGCAGTACGCCGCGAGCTTGTTGAACGGCTGGATGCCGGCCGAACATCCGTCGTAGTTGGTCGCTTTGTTGCCGCTGAAGCAGCTCTCGACGTGGGGCGGCGTGAGCAGGAAGTACTCGTGGCTCAGATCCGTCGGCAGGTGGTGACCCGTGACGTAGCTCGCGATCTCCTGCTGGATCTGTGCGTCCGTCAGGCAGTTGGTGACGGGGCCGTTGGCCGGACACTGGCTCGTCGGGTACGGGTCGGTGTCGACGAGGACGCCCCCGAAATGCACGTCGTAGTTCGCGACCGCGCCGGTCAGGTCGTTGTACTGCGGCCCGACGGAGTCGACGTTCTGATTGCCTCCGTTGTCGTGGGCGAGATCGTTGAAGTAGCGGGAGATCCCGAAGACGTAGCCGGCCGGGTAGGCCCCCAGCCCCTGCGGGCTCCACATCAGCATGTAGTCCGTGTTCGACGGCATCACGGGGCCGCCGTTGTAGTCCATGTTGTTGAACGCGAGGTCGAACGGCGTCGGCCCGGACGGAGCCGGGGCCGAGCGCAGCGGCTGATAGGACGCCGCCTGGCCGTTCGGCAAGCGCTTCAGGACCGCCGACGCGCTCGGAGCCAGCACTGCGAAGACTCCGAAGGCCCCGGCAAGGATCAACGTCATCAGCACTCGTCGCCGATGAACTCTCATCGCACCCTCCTCAATCTCTGACCGGCCGCAGCTGGGGCCGACCCGACTTCCCCTTTTCAGAGCGCCTGCCACGAACGTTTCTAAACCTCTCTGGCACGGATCGCAACCCACAGGCGGTAACGCCGGCCGGTTTACGCGGACTACGGAGCGGAGTAGGTTCGCGGCGAGCGGAGGAGGTACGTCATGGAAGCGACACAAATCGACGCCGGGGAGTTCCGTGCCGGGCAGCGGCGCGACTGGAACAACGCCGCAGAAGGCTGGAAGACCTGGCAGGAGCTCATGTTCGGAGCGACCGCCGGGGTGAGCGAGCGGATCGTGGCGATGGCGGGAATCAAGGAGGGCGACCGCGTGCTCGACGTCGCCGCCGGGAGCGGGGAGCCGTCGATCACGGCGGCCAAGGTGGTCGGGCCCGAAGGGAAGGTCGTCGCGACCGACATCTCGCCGGAGATGCTCGCCTTCGGCCGTGAGCGCGCGGCCGCCGCGGGGGTCGACAACATCGAGTTCCTCGAGCGCGACGCGTCGTCCCTGGAGTTCGAGTCCGCGAGCTTCGACGCAGCTGTCTCGCGCTGGGGAATCATCTTCGAGCCGGACGGCGAGGCCGCAGCAGCCCGGGTGCGCGGTTTTCTCAAGCCAGGCGCGCGGATGGCGATCAGCTCGTGGGGCTCGCCCGAGGAAGCGCCGATGATCTCGATCCCGATGCGGACGGTGATGGCGCAGCTGAACATCGCGCCGCCGCCGCCGGGGACGCCGGGGCCGCTCTCGCGCCCGACCGCTGACGCGATCGCCGGCCTGCTCGAGGGCGGCGGGTTCTCGGACGTCGAGGTGGAGAAGGTCGACGTCGAGACCGAGTGGGACTCGCCCGAGCAGTTCAGCCGCTTCACGCGCGACATCGTCGCTCCGATCAACGCGCTGCTCTCGCAGCGTCCGCCCGAGGTGCGCGAGGCGACGTGGGAGGCTGTCACCGAGGCGGCTAGGCCGCTCGCCGACGCGGACGGACGCGTGCGGCTGACCAACCTCGCCTTCGTCGCCGCCGGCTCGGCCTGAACCGACACGCGTAGCCGCGCCCGCACGAAGCGGGCGCGGCTACAACGCACTTCCTAGGAGTGCTTCCAGGTGACGCCGAAGGCGGTGCCGCCGGAAAGCGCCGACGTGCTCGCCTTGGTGACGCCGCCCGAGGCCATGTCGATCCGGTCGGGGTTGAACGTCCCGATCGACTGGCCGTTGACGGTGGCGGCGGAGAAGTTCACCGTGCCGAAGTTCGTCAGCGGCAGGACGCCGCCCGAGCCCGACGGCGCCTCGGCGATCACCTCGGCGGAGGCGAGCTGCGCCCGCTTCAGCGTCTGCGTCGTCTGGTAGCTCGCATGCGTCGTGTTGTTCGTGATCGTGAGCGTGAAGCGTCCGCTGCCGCTCGTCGTCACCGACGCGCTCATCGAGTCGCCGGGCCGCACGGCGAGCGAGAGGTTGACCGGGTACTTCGGGTACATCTCGTACCAGGCGTAGTACGACGGCCGGCCGCCGCTGCAGTCGGCGTCCGTGCCGGTCTGCTCGACGGAGTTCGACCCGTCGCCGTCGAGCCCGACCCAGAAGCTCGAGTAGGTGGTCTGCGACGTGCAGTTCGCGGTCGGCTGCGTCCAGCTGCCCGAGACGCTCGTGTAGCGCCCGTTGATCGCGCTGTAGCCCGACCAGTTCGAGCTCGTGCTGTGGCTGAGCTTGTGGTTCGGTGCCCGTAGCGGCGCGTTCGCGGGCGACGTCCGGGCGGCTGTCGGAGCGGCAGCGGCGCCGGACACTGCGAGGACCGCGAGGACGGCGAGAACGACCCCCTTAGACATGGCGGCTTCCTTCCTTGATAGGGACCCCAGAAGTTCGCGGCGAACCTTATGACAAGCCGCGGCGGATCGGAACCCCCGGGCGGGTGACTTACGCGGCTTCGATCGAGCGCGAGGCGCCGAGCGCGTCCGCGGACGCGTCGCCCGAGTCCGGGCGGCCGAAGTAGAAGCCCTGGGCGCCGTCGCAGCCGAGCGCCTGCACGATCTCCTCCTGCGCGACGCGCTCGATTCCCTCGGCGACGAGCTGGAGCCCGAGCGCCTTGCCGAGCCCGACGATCCCGCGGAGCAGCGCGAGGTCGTCCTCGCCGCTGTCGATCTTCGCCGTGAAGCTGCGGTCGATCTTGACCACGTCGACCGGCAGGCGCTGGAGATACGCGAGCGACGCGTAGCCGGTGCCGAAGTCGTCGAGCGCGAGCCGGACGCCGCGGCGCTTGAGCGCTCCGAGCCGCCGCTCGACGCGCTCGCCTGCGGCGACGAGGACGCTCTCGGTCAGCTCGATCGTCAACCGGTCGGCCGGGAGCGAGGCCGCGTTCAGCGCTTCGTCGACATGGGTCAGGAAGTCTGCGCACTGGAGCTGCCGCGCCGAGACGTTGACGGCGACCTGGAGGTCGCGGCCGGTCGACGCGCGGACCGCGGCCGCGTAGGCGCACGCCTCGCGCAGCACCCAGCGGCCGATCGGAACGATCAGCCCGCATTCCTCGGCGAGCGGGATGAAGTCGAGCGGTGCGACCTCGCCGCGCTCGGGATGCTGCCAGCGCAGCAGGGCCTCGAAGCCGGCGACGTCGACGGGGTCGAGGCTGACGACCGGCTGGTAGGCGAGCACGAACTCGTCTTTGTCCAGGGCGCGCCTCAGCTCGGCGATCCGCTTGAACCGTTCGAGCGCCGCCCGGTCGAGGTCGTCGTCGTAGAAGGCGTAGTCGGAGTCCGGCTGCGCCTTGGCGCGGTACATCGCCGCGTCGGCCTGCTTGAGCAGGTGGCCGCCGCCGTCGCCGAGCGCGATCCCGACGCTGCCCTTGAGCGCGAACTCGTGCTCGCCGGCCTCGATCGGCTCCTCGACCGCGCGCAGCAGCCGTTCGGCGACGAACGTCGCCTCGCCGGGGTCGGTGACGCTCGCGAGCAGGATGGCGAACTCGTCCCCGCCGAGCCGCGCGACGGAGTCGCCGACGCGGACCAGGCTCTTGATCCGGCCGCCGAGCGCCGCCAGCACCTCGTCGCCGACGGCGTGTCCGTGCTGGTCGTTGATCGCCTTGAACTCGTCGAGGTCGAGGTAGATCAGCGCCGTGACCGCGCCGTCCTGCTTGCGGAGCGCGAGCGCGTGCTCGAGCTGCTCGTGGAAGAAGGCGCGGTTGGCGAGGCCGGTCAGCGGGTCGTAGAGCGCCTGCGCGCGCAGCTGGTCCTGCGCCTCGCGCTCGGCCGTGATGTCGAGCAGGTAGCCCTGGAGGTAGAGCGGCGTGCCGTCGTCGTCGCAGACCACGACGCCCTCGTCGCGGACCCAGACGACCTCCTCGTCACGGGAGAGCAGCCGGTACTCGACGCTGAGCGGCTCGTGCGTGCGATGCGTGTGCGCGTGCGCCTCGAGCACGCGCTCGCGGTCGTCCGGATGCAGAGTCCGGACGAACAGCTCCGGGTCGTTCTGCCATGCGTCGACTGCGTAGCCGAGCAGAGGCTCGATCCGCGGGCTCGTGAAGATGTTCGAGCTCGCCTCGTCGAGCGCGTCGATGTAGATCACGAGCGGAAGCTGCTGGACGAGCGTGCTGTAGCGCCGAAGGATCTCGTTCGGATCGTCGCGCGCCTCTGCAGGCGCAGCCGAAACACCGCAGTCCATTGGACGTAAATCGGCGCGCCGAAAACCGGCGGCGCTCACTCGTTCGAGTGAACCGCCGGACGCTTTCGGCGTTGAAACCCGGATTAGGTGGGCTCGGTGGCGGCCGCCGCCTCGGTCGCCGGCTTCCGCGTGAACAGCACGCCGAGCGCCACTCCCACCGCGTAGCCGCCGACCGCGGCGGCGATCGCGGTTCCCGTGCTCGGCTTCGTCGTCATGTTCCAGACGACCCCGAACACGAGCCCGAGCGAGCTCAGCTCGACGCACCAAAGCGGCGTGTAACGGGTCATCTCGAGCGCCCGCCCGCGCAGCGCACCCGGTCCGTTCTGGCCCATTGCCTGCCCGACCTTCTTGCCCGCCCGCTCCGCGAGCAGCGGCCCCTGCAGCCCGAGTACGACGAGAGCGGCGATCCCGACGTCGATCCAGCCTGTGTCCCACGTCCAGACGTCCGACGTCATGTACGCGCCCGAGCCGAACAGCCCCAGGATCGCGATCGGGAACAGGCGCGCGACCTTCGGCGCGGTGGCCCCCCACGGCGCGGCGGCCTCGAGTGTTCGGGCCGAGCGGAGCTGGATCAGACACAGAACCAGGATCGAGCCTGCCCCGATCCCGACGAACAGCGCGAGCAGGTGGATGTACAGCACGACGTGGTACGTGTCCAAAGAAGCCCCCTTACGCGATTAACGTACTCCGATGAAGATACGAGAAGACGCGGACGACTTCAACGGGGTCGGACGCGCCTACGCCGTCAGCCGCCGCTCCGCGATCCGGCGCGCGACCTCGGCGCCGATCACGACCGTCAGCGAGACGACGAGCACGACCACGGCGACCGCGATCACCTGCGGCAACTGGTCGGGGAAGCGCAGCGCCGCGTAGAGGTAGATCGGGAACGTCAGCCGCGAGCCGACCACGAACGACGCGACCGCGTACTCGTCGAACGAGGTCGTGAACGCGATCAGGAAGGCCGAGAAGACCGCCGGGAGGATCAGCGGCAGCGTGATCAGCCGGAAGGTCGTCAGCTTCCCGGCGCCGAGATCCTGCGCCGCCTCCTCGAGCGAGAGGTCGACCTGGTCGAGGCGCGGGACGAGCACGAGGATCGTGTACGGGAGCGTGATCACGATGTGGCCGATCACGACCGTGAACAGCGAGCGCGGGACGCCGAGCGTGTGGAAGAGCAGGAGCAGGGCGACCCCGAAGACGACGTACGGGATCACGAGCGGGCTGAGAAGCAGCGCCGAGACAGCGCCTTTCGCGGGAAAGCGCCGCCGCGTCAGCGCGAGCGAGGCGAGCACGCCGAGCGCGACCGCGAAGATGCTCGAGAGCACGGCGATGATCGCGCTCGTCTCGAGCGCCGACTTCA
>JBPYFE010000117.1:0-8714 GCA_051986525.1 Gaiellaceae bacterium | reverse complement strand
TCGCTGTTCACGATCTTCGCCGGCATCTACTACTGGTTCCCGAAGATGACCGGCCGGATGTACAACGAGCGGCTCGGGAAGCTGCACTTCTGGCTGACCTTCGTCGGCTTCAACGCGACCTTCTTCCCGATGCACTACCTCGGCCTCCAGGGGATGCCGCGCCGCGTCTCCGACTACGCGCCGCGGTTCGCCGACCTCAACTTCTTCATCTCGATCGCGTCGTTCTTCCTCGGCGCCTCGACGCTGGTCTTCCTCTACAACATGATCGTCTCGTGGGCCCGCGGCGAGCCGGCGCCGGCGAACCCTTGGCGCGCGCGGACGATCGAATGGCTCGTCTCCTCGCCGCCGCCGGTCTTCAACTTCGACACGATCCCGCAGGTCGTCGGCGGGCCGTACGAGTACGGCGTTCCCGGCGCGACGCACGCGGTCTTCTCGGACGCGCCCGTCGAGGAGGAAGAAGAGGTGCACGCGTGAGCCACATCCTCGTCGTCGCGAACGAGACCGTCGCGAGCGACCAGCTGCTCGACGCCGTCCGCGCCGAGGCGCACGGCGGCGACCTCGTCACGGTCCTAGCGCCCGTGAACGCGCCTTCGGGCGGCTACGTCGTCTACGAGGACACGCGCCGCGCCGCGGCAGGCCGCAGGCTCGAGCGGACGCTCGCCGCGCTGCGCGAGGCGGGAATCGCGGCCCACGGTCTCGTCGTCGACACCTCGCCGGAGGACGCGGTTCGCGACGCGCTGGCGCAGCTCGAGCCGAGGCCGGACCGGATCGTCGTCTCCACGCACCCGGCGCAGAAGTCGGGCTGGCTGCGCAAGCACGTCGTCGACAAGATCCGCGACGCCGCCGGCGACGTCCCGGTCGACCACGTCGTCGTCGACCTCGAGTCCGAGGGCGGCCAGAAGAACGTTCTCGTCGTCGCCAACGAGACGGTCGTCGACGAGCCGCTGCTGCAGAAGATCCGCGAGCGCGCCGCCAAGGGGCCAGCGAGCTTCCTGATCGTCGCACCGCAGAGCGACCCCTCGCAGGCGGATCATCCGGAGGCGGAGCGCCGGCTCCGGCAGGCGCTGACGATCCTGCGGGCGGACGGGATCGACGTCCACGGCCAGATCGCCCACCCCGATCCCTACACCGCCGCCGTCCACGCCGTCGAGGACGAGCGGATCGACGAGATCGTCGTCTCGACGTTCGCGCCCGAGAAGTCCGGCTGGCTGCGACGCGACCTGATCGAGCGGATCCGCAAGCAGACGGGCCTGCCGGTCGAGCACGTGATGGCTCAGGCGGGCGACCAGGCGAAGCCGGAGGAGGCGCCGGTCGCATGAGCGCCGTCCCCGCCGACGCGCACGCCGCCCACCCGCCCGTCGCGCACCAGAGCTCGCGCGTCGACGCGCGCACGCTCGGGATGTTCCTCTTCATCGCCTCCGAGGTGATGCTGTTCGGCTCCTTCTTCACGGCGTACTTCTTCATCCGCGTCGTCAACCACCAGCCGTGGCCGCAGCCGCCGTTCCACCTGCCGGTCTTCGTCGCCCTGATCAACACCTGCATCCTCGTAACCTCGAGCTTCACGATCCACTGGGCGCTGCAGTCGATCAAGCGCGGCAACCGGGTCGGGATGCAGGCCGGCCTCGTGCTGACGTTCCTGATGGGGCTGACTTTCCTGCTGACGCAGATCCTCGAGTACGCGCGGATCGGCTTCACGCCGCACGACACGGCCTTCGGCACGGTCTTCTTCTGCCTGACCGGCCTCCACGGCGCCCACGTCTTCGTCGGGTTGACGATCCTGGCGGCGATGACCGCGCGCGCCTTCCGCGGCCACTTCTCGGCGGAGGCTCACCACGGCGTCGAGATCGGCGGGATCTACTGGCACTTCGTCGACGTAATGTGGATAGTCGTCTTCTCGACCGTCTACATCCTCTAGTGCTCTAGCGCGGAGGCGCGATGCCGCTCAATCCGTTCCGCAGCGAGGCCGAGGCATTTCGCTTCGTCTGGCTGACGATCGGCTACTTCGGCTTGATCGTCGCGGGCGCGCTGATCAACCGCTGGCTCGGGCTGGCGGTGTTCGTCGTCCTCAGCGCGATCGTCGTCTGGTCGTACTTCCGCCGCGGCGAGCGGCGCCGCGAGCGGGTCGTCCGCCCGGCGCCTCATGCCGAGGACGAGCGGCGGATCCTCGTCGTCGCCAACGAGACGGTCGGCGGCGAGACCCTGCGCGACCGGATCCGCGACAGCAGCTGGGGCTACCGGGCGCAGGTGCTCGTCGTCTCGCCCGCGCTGAACTCGCCGCTGAAGCACTGGACGTCGGACGACGACGCGGCGCGGGAGGCGGCGCAGGCACGGCTCGACCGCAGCCTGGCGAGGCTGCGCGAGGCCGGGATCGACGCGCGCGGCGAGATCGGCGACGGCGAGCCGGTGCAGGCGATCGAGGACGCGCTGCGCACCTTCGGGGCAGACGAGGTCATCATCTCCACGCACCCGGAAGGGCGGTCGAACTGGCTCGAGCGCGACGTCGTCGAGCGGGCGCGCCAGCGCTTCGCCGTGCCGATCACGCACGTGGTCGTCGACCTCGAGCGCGAGCGCGAAGAGGTTCGCTAGCGGCCTAGCGGCTCAGGGGTGATTTACGTCGCAATCCGGGTATAGGCCAAGGCGAAAGGAGGACCGCGAATGGCCTATTACGCACCCTCGAGAGCGAGATCGCGCCCGGGCGTCAGCGTGTTCCTGCTGGTGTACCTCGTCGTCGGAGGGATCGTCGCCGCGACGCACCACTACTGGTCGAACCTGCACACGTTCAAGCAGATCGCGTCGGCAGTGCTCGCGACGATCCTCTGGCCGCTGATCCTGCTCGGGATCAACCTCCACATCCACTAGCGCCTCACGGCGGTGGCCTACCGCTTGGACTTGATGAAGGCGACCAGGGCCTTGGCCTTCGCCGGCGGCACCGAGTGCGGCCGGATCGTCGCGCTCATGATCCCCTTGGGGAAGCCCTTGACGATGTCCGCGTCGGGATCTTCGATCGACCGCAGCAGATAGGCCTCGTCGGCCGTGATCGTCTTGCCGGTGTCGAGCTGCACCTTGCTGCCGTAGACGCCGTTCAGGGGCGGCCCTGTGAGCCGCTGGCCGGTGAGCGAGTGGCAGCCCGAGCAGCCGAGGCTCTGGAACAGCGCCGCTCCGGCCGCGGCGCCGCCTCCGCCGCCGCCCCCGCCACCACCGCCGGCGCCCGTGGTCGTCGTCAGCGTCGGCGCCGCGCCCTGGCTCGCCGAGCCGGTTCCCGCCACCGAGGCGACGTAGGCCGCGACCGACGCGGCGTCGGCGCCCTTCACGAGCTCACGCGGCATCGGAGCCGCGGCGTGGTAGATCTGGTCGTAGACGACCTGCTTGATCGTCGACAGCTTGAAGTGCTGCTGGTGGTCGGCATAGAAGGCGCCGTCGAGGTTCGGCCCCGTCGTTCCCTGGGTGCCGGCGTCGGCGAGGGTGTGGCAGCCGCCGCACTTGCTCACGAACAGCGTCTTGCCCGCCGAGACGTCTCCGCCCTTGGCGATCCCGGTCTGGCCGCCGCAGCCCGCGGACAGCACCGCCACCCCGGCACAGAGCAAGGCGGCGGCGGCGAGACGCACTGCGTTAGGCGGAAGGCTGGGTAGAGGCCCCGACGCTCGAGATCGCCTCGTCGCGCGTCGGGTAGATCGTGAAGACGCGGTCGAGCCCCGTGATCTCGAAGATCTTCGTGATGTTCCGGTCGCTGCAGACGAGCGAGAGCTGCCCGTCGTTGGTGCGCAGCCGCTTGACCCCGCCGACGAGCACTCCGAGCGTCGTCGAGTCGATGAAGGTCGTGTTCGAGAAGTCGACGATCACGTCCTTGCCGCCCTGCGCGATCACGTCCAGCAGCTGCTGCTTGAACTCGGGCGCCGTGTAGAGATCGACCTCGCCGGCGAGCGAGATCACGTACACACCGCCGTCAACCTGCTCAGTCTTGATGTCGAAGTTCATCGCTCCCCCGGGTTGGACGCGCAGGAGTCTACTTTTTGCCGCCGCTCGACAGCGCCAGCAGCGCAATCCGCTGCTTCGCCTGCGTCGCCGTCGGATCGTTCGGCGCCAGCTTGACGACCGCGCGGTACGCCGGCAGTGCGACCGCGGTGTCGCCGAGGAAGTCGGCGATCTGCGCCAGGTGGTACTGCGTCGTCGGGTCGGAAGGCTGAACCTTGACGATCCGCTTGTAGAGCGACTCGTCCTTCCGCAGCGCCGCGGACGCCTCGCCGTAGGCGGCGCTCGCCTTCTGCGACAGCTGCTGGCCGATCTGGTCCTGGCTGAAGATCTGGCCGACCTGGCTCGTCGGCGAGAGGCCGACGACCGTGCCGTAGTTGAGCGGGGCCTGCGACTGGAGCTGCTGCGCCTCCGCCTGCTTCACGGTCGCCTTGTTCTCGTAGTAGCCGGCGACCTGCTGGAGCGCGTTCGCGTCGTTCGGCCGCAGCTTCAGGTAGTGCTCGCGCGCGCGGTTGGCGTCGTCGAGCTTGCCGTCGGTCTGATACGCCGTCGCGAGCGCGAGCCACGCGGCCGCGCGCTGCGGGTGGGCGTTGGTCTGCTTGAGCGCGCTCTTGACCGCGGAGCTGTTGCCCGAGCTACCGCCGCTGCTGCCGAAGAGGTTGAAGTTGCCGCGCAGCAGGTCGCCGATCCCGGTCGAGCCGGAGCCGACGCCGAGGAAGATGAAGCTGGCGGCGAAGACGCCCGCGAGCAGGATGTAGACCCACTTCGTGTGCCGGCGGAGCCGGTTGAAGAAGAGCTGGTCCTCCCAGGACGGGGCCGCGCGCTGGCGTCGCGGCGCCTGCGTCTTGGGCGCTGTCTTCCGGCGTGCCTGTGCTGCTCCTCTGGCCATGGACGTCTTAGGGTACCTCGACGCCCGCGCTTCCAGTGACCGACGACCAGTCGAATTCGTCGCCGATCGCCCGCAGGCGGTCTTTCACGGGCTCGTCGCAGAGCGCGCCCTCGAGCCCGGCCTCGTAGGCGGCCCGCGCGTCGACGCCGAGCGACGCCGCGACCTCGTACTCATGCGTGAGATCGGTCCCGAACATGGCCGGATCGTCGGTCGAGACCGAGCAGACGACGCCGGCCTCGACGAGCCGCGGCAGCGGATGCTCCTCGAGCGACGGGACCGCGCGCGTGCAGACGTTCGACACCGGGCAGACGTCGAGCACGATCCGCCGCTCGGCGAGCTCCTGCACGAGCGCCGGATCCTGCACCGCGGTGATCCCGTGTCTGATCCGGTCTGCGCCGAGCGCGTCGAGCGCGCCGCGGATCGACTCCGGCCCCGCGTGCTCGCCCGCGTGCGGGACCGAGCCGAGCCCTTCCGAGCGGGCGACGTCGAAGGCCGGCGCGTAGGGCTCGGGCGGGTTCGGCGCCTCGTCGCCGCCGAGGCCGACGCCGACGACTCCGCGCTCGCGATACTTCGCTGCGTACCGGACCGTGTGCAGCGCCTCCTCGAGCGAGTAGATGCGCGCGATGTCGGGCGTCAGGCGGATCTCGATCCCGAAGCGCTCGCGCGCCTCGTCGGCGCCGTCGCAGCAGCCGCTGAAGACGAGGTCGCTGTCGAGTCCTCGCCAGAGCCCGAGCGAGAAGATCGCCTCCAGGTAGACCGCGCCGTTCGCGGCCGCCTGCTCCGCGTATTCGACCGTGATCCGGCGGAAGTCGTCGGCGGTGTGCAGGGCGTCGGTCGTCAGCATGAAGACCTCGATGAAATGCGCCATGTCGCGGAACTCGTAGAGGCGCCGGAGCTCGTCGGCCGACTCGACGGGGAGCGAGTGCCCGTTCCGGCGCGCGAGCTCGAACAGCGTCTCCGGCCGCACCGTGCCCTCGAGGTGCACGTGCAGCTCGATCTTCGGGTACGTCACTCCGGTATCGGCGCCGTGCGCTGTGCGTCGGCGCCGTGCCAGCGCGGCTCGAGCACCGTCGCGAGGCCGATCGCCAGCACGTAGAGGGCGACGAGCGGGACGACCGATAGCGTCGTCGAGACGGGGTCGACCCCGGGGAGCGCGACTCCGATCGCGGTCATCGCGAAGACGCCGATCCGCCACGAGCTGCGCAGCTGCTTCGCGGTCAGGATTCGCAGCCGGACGAGCGCGAGCACGAAGACCGGCACCTCGAACGCGAGCGCCACCCCGAGCAGGACGAAGGTGACGAACTTGTAGTAGTCGCGCGCGCGAATGAGGATCGTGTAGTGCGAGGAGTCGTAGTTCGTCAGGAAGTGGATCGCCGGCGGCAGCACGACCCAGTAGCCGAACGCGACGCCGGCAACGGCGAGCAGGGTCGCGAACCCGACCATCGTCGCCATCGAACGCTGCCGGTGCTCCTCGAACGCCGGCGCGAGGAACGACCAGAGCTGCCAGAGGACGATCGGCAGGGCGAGCAGCAGGCCCGCGTAGAGGCTGACCCAGATCGAGGTCGTGAACGGCTCGATCGGGCTGAAGGTGACGGGCTTCTTGAACTGGTCCGGCAGCGGCCGGTTCAGCCAGGTGAGCAGGTGTCCGTGGAAGACGTAGGCGACGGTGAAGCCGACCGCGATCGCGGCGAGCGCGATGATCAGGCGCGCCCGCAGCTCGCCGAGGTGCTCGACGAGCGTCGCTTCCTCGCCGTGGCGAAGGCGCCGCGGCAGCCGCTTCATCGTCAGGCGGTCTTGTCGCCCTGGTCAGGCGCCTGGACGACGCCGACCGGCTCGTCGACCGGCGGCGGCGGCGCCGAAGCCGTCAGCTCGGCGCGGTGTGCTTCCTCGTCGTGGTCCTTGTCGCCGCTGATCGAGTCCTTGAACTCGCGCATGCCGCGCCCGAGCGAGCGGCCGATCTCCGGCAACCGCTTCGGGCCGAAGACGAGCAGCGCGACGATCAGCAGGACGATCAGGCCCGTGATTCCGACCTCTGGCATGGCCCAAGCGTAGCTCGCGTTTCGGACCTGTGCCACGCGGCAACCCCGATGGGGTGCGCAAGAAGCCGTTGAACGAACAGGTCATGGTCGTCACCGGCGCCTCGAGCGGCGTCGGCCGGGCCGTGGCGCGCGCGGCCGGACAGCGCGGCGCGAAGGTCGTCGTCACCGCTCGGGGCGAGGAGGGTCTCGACGGCGCCGTCGCCGAGATCGAGAGCGCGGGCTCCGAGGCGCTCGCGGTTCCAGGCGACATCACCGGCCGCGAGTTCCACGACGAGCTCGTCCGCCGGACGCTCGAGCGCTTCGGCCGGATCGACACGTACGTCGCGAACGCGATCGTCACCGTCTACGCGGAAGCCGACCAGCTCGAGCCGGACGAGCTGCGGCGCGTGTTCGACGTGAACTTCTTCGGCGTCGTCTACGGCTTCTGGTCGGCGCTGCCCGCGCTGAAGGAGAGCCGCGGGACCTTCCTGCACGTCTCCTCGGCGCTCGCCTACCGCGGCATCCCGCTCCAGGCCGCCTACTGCTCCTCGAAGGCGGCGGTGCGCACGTTCCTCGAGAGCGTCCGCGTCGAGCAGCAGAAGCACGAGACCGGCGTCGCGATCTCGCTCGTCCTGCCGGGGGCGATCAACACGCCGCAGTTCGACCGCGACCGCCAGAAGATCGGCAAGCAGCCGATGCCCGTGCCGCCGATCTACCAGCCGGAGCCCTACGCCGACGCGGTGTTGCACTGCGCCGAGAATCCGATCCGCGAGCTGCCCGTCTCGTGGGGCGCGCAGAAGCTCCTCTGGGGCCAGAAGCTCTCGCCGCACGCCGGCGACTGGATGCTCCGGCGGATGGGCTGGAAGAAACAGCACACGGGCGAGGACAAGCCGCTCGACTCGCCCGACAACCTGTTCGAGACGATGCCGGGCGACCCGGGCGCGCACGGCCGCTTCGACGAGCAGGCGAAGGGGTCCACGCTGTGGACCCAGATTCGCCTGAAGATTCCGAAGCGCTAGTACGTGATCGCTCTTCCGCGCCCCGCCGAGATCTGGACGAGGAACGCCGAGAGCACGAGGCTCGGGAAGCTCGAGAACAGCCCGTACGTCGGCAGGACCGGGAGCGTGTGCCCGCCGAGGTCGGGCATCGCCTGGACGAGGGCGAGGCTTGCGACGCGGCCGGCGAGCAGGGCGCCCGCCGCGAATGCGAACGGGACGTCGTAGTGGAGCAGACGCATCGCGGCCTTCACCGCGACTCCGCCTGCGAGGCTGCTGACGATCGCCCACGCCTCGGGGCTCGACGCGGTGTCGAAGCCGAGAAAGAGCGCTGCGATCCAGGAACTGACGACGCCGCCTGCCAGCACCGCCACGAGTGCGACGCCGAAGCTCGGCTGATGGTCGGACATGGATCCTCCTACTTGCGGCGTGGCCGCCCGCCATCGGTCGTCTTTCGTCCTGGTTTCGGATCGGAAAACCTGAGCTACATCCCTCGTTCGGAGGGTTCGCGCGACCCGCTAGCATGGTCCGTGGCGGGCAGGCTCCCAAGCGCCCGCACCCTGATCGAATGGCATTGCTAGAGCTGAAAAACCTGCACGTCGCGCTCGAGGACGGAACCGAGATCGTCAAGGGCGTCGATCTCGCCGTGGACACGAACCAGACCCACGCGATCATGGGCCCGAACGGCTCGGGCAAGTCGACGCTCGCCTACGCCCTGATGGGCCATCCGGCGTACGAGATCACCGAGGGCGAGATCCTCCTCGACGGCGAGGACGTCTCCGAGATGGAGGCCGACGAGCGCGCGCAGAAAGGGCTCTTCCTCGCCTTCCAGTACCCCCATGC
>JBPYFE010000116.1:0-13990 GCA_051986525.1 Gaiellaceae bacterium | reverse complement strand
GGGCGCTGCATCGCCTCGAGCCAGATCTTGCGCGCGTCCTCGCGCGTGCCGCGCTCCGGCAGGCGCTCGACGACCCACGCGGCGCCCGCGGTCGGGATCTCGCCCTCGATCTCGCAGATGCCCTGGTGGCGCTCCTCGCCGAGCGACTCGCCCGGCCCGGTCAGCACCTCCGTCAGCGTCTCGCCGCGGCGGATGCCGAGTAGGTCGATCTCGATCTCGCCGCCGGGCCCGGCGAGGCCCCAGATCCGCTCCGCGAGCTCCCCGACGGTCAGCGTCACCGCGTCCGACGCGGTGCAGAGCGGCGTGCCGTCGCGGGCGAGCAGCGTCGACTGCGCGACGAGCGATGCCGCGTGCGCCATCGTGATCCAGAAGCGCACCATCCCGGTGTCCGTGACGGTCAGCGGCACGCCGGCCCGGGCCTGGCGGAGGAAGATCTCCGAGGCCGACCCGGCCGAGCCGAGCACGTTCACAAGCCGCACCGCCGTCCGCTGCGCGCCCGTTCGCCGCGCGGCGAAGGCGGTCAGCTGCTCCATGAACCGCTTCGTGCGGCCGTAGAAGCTCTGGGCCAGCGCTGCCTTGTCGGTCGAGGCCACGACCACCGTCTCGACACCGGCCGCCTCGGCCGCGCGGAGGACGTTCCAGGACCCGTTCAGGTTCGTGTCGACGAACTCCTCCGGGAAGACCTCGGCCCAGTCGACGTGCTTGTAGGCGGCGAGGTGGAAGACGACGTCGGGCTTCGCGGCGGCGAGCTCGCGCTCGAGCCGGCCGGGCTCGCGGATGTCGCAGAGGACGTGGTGGAACCGCTCTAGCGTCTCCGGATCGCGCGAGCGCCGGTCGGCGATCAGCGACGACTCGTGCCCGTCGACCACGGTGATCCGCTCCGGACGGAAGCCGGCGAGGAAGGTGCCGAGGGCCTGTCCGATCGAGCCGCCGCCGCCGGTCAGCAGGATGCTGCGGCCGCCGAAGCGCTCCTGCAGCTCGAGCACGGACGGGACCGGGTCGCGCCGCTCGAGCACGGTCTGCCAGTCGAACGGGTCGGCCGGGATCCGGCTCCGCGGCCGCGACCGTTCGACGGCGGGCTCGTCGAGCACCCGCTCGATCCGGCGGTACGCGGCCTTCATCGCGGGCGACCGTGCGGGGTCGGGCTCGTTGATCTCCGCGACCATGTAGGACACGAGCTCGCCCAGACGGCGGACGATCGGGTCGAGGTCGAGCTCGCCGTCGCCGTAGGGAAGACCCTCGCCGAGGAGGCCGTGCGCGTCCGAGATGTGCGCGACCTCGGCGTGCGGGCCGAGCTCCTCGGCGTATCGCCAGAGGTCGAGGTCGTCGTCGGAGGTGAGCCCGAACAGGCTCGGATACGCCGCGGCGAAGGAGCGGAACAGTCCAGCGTGCGAGGTGTCGAAGGTGAAGCCGAGCTCCGGTATCCGCTCATGCCAGCGCAGCAGGTCGCGCCAATGGCCGCCGATCGGAGAGAGGTAGACGCCGCCCGTTCTCATGCGCAGGACCGGCGGCACGTTCTCGATCAGGGGCTTGACACCGCGCGAGACGCAGGCCTCGGCGTAGAAGCGAAGGAAGCGCTCGACGGCGGCCTCGTCGACGACCCCGGCGGTGCGGAAAGCGTCCGCGTCGGTGGGGATGAACAGATGGATCGTCAGGACGGGCGACCCGACGGCGGCGGCGAACTCGGCGCTCGCCTCGATCCCCGCCCGGGCCTCGGCATCGAGTCTGTCGACGCTGACGAACGCGCCGCTCGGCCAGGCGAGCGGCGCTTCGGCGGTGACGGGGAGGTCGCCTGCCGCGGCGCGAACGGCGGCGACGGCGTCGGCGACCGCGTCCGCGCCCGAGATCGCGTCGGCTCCGAGGTCGCGCGGGCCGAGCGCGATCTCGATGCCCTGCCAGTCCTCGCCGTCGAGGCGCTCGGCGAGCTGCTCAGCGAGCGGCGCGGCTTTGAGCTGCAGGATGGGCTTGGAGCCAGTCGACATAGCGGCGGATGCCCTCTTCGAGGGACAGGTTCAAGGGTAACGGGGCCTCCGGGGCGGTCTCGTAGCTGTCGTTCTCGCCGGCCGGGAGGTCCCCTCCCGGCGCCTCGATCTCGACCTCGGCGCCGACGGCCGCACGGACGAGCTCCGCCGCCTCGAGCAACGGCGTCGCGCGGCCGCTCGCGACGAAGACCGTCTCGTCCCAGTCGTCGGCGAAGACGAGCTCCTCGACCGCCCCGAGCGCGTCGTCGACGTAGACGAAGTCGCGGCGGCGCTGCGGGTCGCCGGCGATCACGATCGGCTCGCCCTCGAGCGCGCGGGCGGCGAAGGCCGCGATCGCGCCGGTGGCGCCCTCCCACGCGACCTGGCCCGGTCCGTAGACCGAGGTGAAGCGGGCGATCAGCGTCTTCGCCGGGTGCAGGCGGCAGACCTCCTCGCCGAGGCGCTTCGAGATCGCGTATGCGTCGGGCGGCGGCGTGAACGCCGCCCGCAGGGTCGACGGGTAGACGAGGCCGGCGCCGTGCTCCGCGCAGCCCTCGAGCAGGTTCAGCGTGGCGCCGGCGTTCTCCCGGACGGCGCGTGCCGGATCCTCGCGGGCGCGGGTCGGATCCGGGATGCCGGCGAAGTGGAAGACGGCGTCGCAGCCGGAGATCAGCTTCCGCGCAGCCGGGTCGCCCGCGTCCAGCCGCTCGAGCCCGCTCTCGTCGACGCCCGCGCGGTCGGCGCCGCCGGGCCGCGCCAGGCGGACGACGTCGTGGTCGCGTTCCTCCAGCAGCTCGGCGGCGCGGGCGCCGAGGAAGCCGCTCGCGCCGGTGACGAGGACCTTCATCGCGCGAGGTACTCCGCGAGCCGGTGCTGGTACTCGAAGGGCGAGCGAATCGTGAACGAGGCATCGCCCGCCGGCTGGTCGCCGCGGGCGAGCGCGGCGACGTCCGCGACGGTGACCGTCTCCGCCGCCACGTTCTCGGTCCCCGGCTCCGCCGCGAGCAGGATCCGCGCCGCGTCCTCGACGTGCACGACGCCGATCGTCGCCCGGCCGCCGTCGTCGAGCGTCGGCTCCTCGCCTGCCGCGACGAGGCGCCGGAACTTGTCGACGACCGTCTGC
This sequence comes from Gaiellaceae bacterium, assembly GCA_051986525.1. GTDB lineage: Bacteria > Actinomycetota > Thermoleophilia > Gaiellales > Gaiellaceae > 13-2-20CM-68-14. The sequence continues at coordinate 10,906 of JBPYFE010000116.1, read as the reverse complement.
GACTCGGGCGTCTCGTGCTCGACCGGGCTCGGGCCGTAGACGATCCCGAGCCGGAGGATCGCTAGGCCGAAGCCGTGGCGCCGGGCCGAGATCGAGAGCGCCTGCTCGCCGTAGACCTTGCTCAGGTGAGCGAGGTCGCCCTGCGGCCCGTACGGCGTCTCCGGCCCGACCTCGCCCGAGAGCGGCGACCCGTAGACGTGCAGCGACGAGCCGAAGACGAGCAGCGGAATGCCCGCGGCTCCCACGGCCTCGCCGACGCGCCGGGTGCCGCTCACGTTCGTCTGCTCCGTGTAGTCCGGATCGCGCTCCGAGAGCGGCCGCGACGCCTGCGCGGCGAGCAGGTGGACGCGGTCGAAGCCGTCGGCGAGCAGGGCGTCGACCGGCTCCCGGATGTCGACCGTCTCGACCCGCGCGCCGAGGCTCTCCACCTGGGCGCGCTCCGTCGCGAACCAGTTGTCCGCGAGCACGACCTCGTCCCCGCCGGCCAGCGCCAGCTCGGCGAGCTTCGAGCCGATGTAGCCGGCCCCGAGGACCAGCAGCCGCGCCATCGAGCTAGATCTGATGAACCGTCGGCCCGTCGGGCACGACGTGGCGCGTGTCGACGATGACCTGCGCGCCGTCCCAGAGCGGTTCCTCCGAGAAGCGCGTGTGGGGCGTCAGCACGACGACGCAGTCGGCGGCCGCGACCTCCTCGGCCGACCACCCGACCGAGGTATGAGTGGCGCCGTCGAGCTCGACCTGGTCGACCCACGGATCGCAGTAGCGGACGTCGCCGCCGCGCTGGATCAGCTGGCGCATGATCTCGAGCGAGGGCGACTCGCGGGTGTCGTGGACGTCGGCCTTGTACGCCATCCCGAGCAGGAGCAGCCTCGAGCCCTTGATCGGCTTGCCGGCCTCGTTCAGCGCGTCCGAGATCTTCTGCACAACGTAGAGCGGCATCGCGGCGTTCACCTCGTGTGCCGCCTCGATCAGGCGCGCCGAATAGCCGTACTCGCGCAGGCGCCAGGCCAGGAAGTGCGGCACGACCGGGATGCAGTCGCCGCCGAGGCCGGGGCCCGGGTAGTGGGGGAGGAAGCCGAACGGCTTCGAGGACGCGGCCTCGATCACCTCCCAGGGCGAGATCCCGAGCCGGTCGCACATCAGCGCGAGCTCGTTCGCGAGCGCGATGTTGACCGCTCGGAACGTGTTCTCGTGGAGCTTGGCCGTCTCGGCCACCATCGGCGACGAGAGCGGCTGCACCGTGTCGACGATCGTCTCGTAGAGGAGCGCCGTCCGCCGGAGGCATTCCTCCGTGACGCCGGAGACGAGCTTCGGCGTGTTGCGGATGTTCCAGACCTCGTTGCCGGGGTCGACGCGCTCAGGCGCGTAGCCGAGGAAGAAGTCCTTGCCGACCTTGCCGCCCGAGCGCTCCTCGAGGATCGGGAGCACGACCTCCTCCGTCGTCCCCGGATGCGTCGTCGACTGGAGGACGACGAGCATGCCCGGCTTGATGTTCGAGCCGACCGACTCCGCTGCGGAGACGATGTAGTTCAGGTCTGGCGTCCGCGTCTTCGAGAGCGGCGTCGGGACGCAGATCGTGAGCGCGTCGAGCTCGCGGACGACCGCATAGTCCGTCGTCGCCGTCAGCTCGGCCTCGAGGTTCTCGTAGCGCTCGACCGGGACGTCGACGAGGTACGACTCGTGGTTCCGCACCGCGCGCACGCGCTGCTCGTTCAGGTCGATGCCGGTGACGTCGAAGCCCACCTCGGCGAACGCCATCGCGAGCGGCAGCCCTGCGTAGCCGAGGCCGACGATGCCGACCGTCGCCGTTCGCTGGGCGATCCGCTCGTCGAAGGTGGTTTCTGGTGAGAGAAGCTTGCTCACGAGACGCTGCAGGCTAGCAACCTGTTCCGCGGGTACTTCTATCGACAAACCGCTCCATTTCCTGCAAGTGGGCTGCCGAGGCATCGCTTGCGATGCCGCCTGGAGGCCGTGGCGGCTTCGCCGACGCGGTCGTCCATCCGTCGTAGGAGGGCTCTCGGCCTCGAATGTCCGCAATCGGGCCTGGTATAACCGCGACGATGTCCTTCGCGGACTCGCTGCACGCGCTGTTTCGCGACAGCAACGCGATCTGGGGCTTCCTCGTCGCAGGCGGTCTTGTCCTGGTGCTGACGCCGCTGGTCGCCCGGCTGGCGCCGCGGATCGGCGGCGTCGACGACAAGGCCGACCGCCCGCGCGTCCACGGCGGCAAGCCGATCCCGCGGATCGGCGGGCTCGCGATCGTGGTCGCGATCGGCGTCGCGACTGCGATCTTCGTCAAGCCGGAGGGCGTCTACCTCGGGATCCTGCTCGGGACGCTGATGGTCGCCGCCCTGGGGCTGATCGACGACATCCGCGGGATCAACGCAGGGATCAAGATGCTCGGCATCGTCGTCGCCGCGCTGATCCCGGTCGTCGGCTTCGACATGACCTGGCAGAGCGGCGGCCTGCCGCTGCTCGGGAACTTCGACCTCGGCTGGGCCGCGTATCCGCTGACGATCTTCTGGATCGCGCTGCTCGCGAACCTCGTCAACCTGATCGACGGGATGGACGGGCTCGCCTCCGGCATCGTCGCGATCGCCTCCGGCTCGTTCGCGATCCTCGCCGCCTCGTTCGTCCGGACTGACGCCGCCGTCCTGGCCGCGATCGTCTGCGGGGCGACGCTCGCGTTCCTGCGCCACAACTACCACCCGGCCAAGATCTTCATGGGCGACACGGGCGCGCTCGCGCTCGGGTTCCTGCTCGCGTGCGTCGCCGTCCAGGGCGTCCTGAAGACCGCGGCGACGATCGCGCTGATCGGCCCGCTGCTCGTCCTCGCGGTGCCGATCCTGGACACGTCCTTCGTCGTGCTGAAGCGGCTGAAGTACAAGCGCTCGCCGTTCGCGCCCGACCAGAACCACTTCTACCACCGCTTCATGCGGATCGGCTTCACGCAGCGGCGGACGGCGGCGTACCTGCACCTCTGGGCGCTGCTGCTCTCGGCCTACGCGCTGCTGCTCCGCTTCCAGCCGCCCCGGCCGCACGGCCAGTGGGACCTGACGAACACGCTGATCGCCGCCGCGGTCGGCGTCGTCGTGCTGGCGGCGTCGGTCTGGATGGTCTACACGCTCGAGATCCTCAAGTCCCGCCACCTGCAGCTGCTGCGGCGTGGCCGGCCCGACGCCGAGCCCGAGCGCGAAGAGGCGGTCGAGCGGGCGCTCGTCGCCGGCGAGCGCCGCTAGGCGCTGGGCACGGCGAGGCGGAGGAGCTCGGCCGGGTCTCGGCTGGCGCGGCGCTGCTTGAGCCCGGCCTTCGCGACGACCAGCTCCTCGGGGTCGCGCAGGAAGGCGATCCGGCCCTCGCGCTCGAGCTGCTCGTCGACCGCGCCGGGGCGGCCCTCGAAGATCGACCAGGTCGGCGTCCCCAGCACGGCGGCCTCGCGGATCATCGTCCCGCCGGCCGAGACGACCAGGTCGGCGAGCGCGGCGAGGCTGCGTCCGTCGACGGCGCGGTCGGGGACGACGAGCGTCGGGTCGAGCTCCCGCAGCGCCCGCCGCTGCTCGTCCGTCCGCGCGAGCACGACGACCTGCGCGCCGCCGTCGAGCAGACGCCGCAGCACCTGCGGGACGAGCTCGTTCTCGGAGCCGCCGAGGTAGAGCGCGTACGACGGCGCCGTCCGGACGACGGCGACGATTCCGGCCGGGTCGAGTCCGAGCTCGTCCAGGACGGACTGGTCTGGCTCGAACCCGGCCAGGTAGTACTCCTCCTTCAGGCCCGGGTAGCGGACGAGCTTCGGCGGCCGGGCGCCGTAGCGGGCGACCCGCTCGGCAGGGATCGCGTCGGGGATCAGGACTCGGTTCGCGAGCCGGCAGTTGAGCTCGTGCTGGAGCTTGGCCCACTCGTAGTCGAACATCGTCGTGTTCGGGAACCGGAGCAGGCGGGCGACCGGCGGCAGGTCGGTCGAGCCGTGGGCGAGGCCGTAGTCGAACCCCTCGCCGCGTGCGAAGGCGAGCACCTGCGCCGCGCGCTCGCCGGCGGCGATTGCCTTTCCGGCGCGCCCCGCGCCGCCATAGCGGCCGATGGCGGTGTACGGGTGGCCCCAGTCGTCGAGCAGCTCCGTCGTGTGCGAGAGCGGCCGAGCGGTCAGCGTCACCTCGTGGCCCCGCTGCTCGAGCAGCTCGACGAGCGGCCGCAGGACGACGACGTGCGCGGAGTTCGTCAGGTCGACCCAGACGCGCATCGCTCAGGCCGGCCGCCGGGCCGAGTAGCGCACGACCTCGTGCCCGCGGTAGAGCACGGGTCCGTCGTAGGTCATGCCGAGCTTCTCCATCACGCGGGTGGAGGCGCGATTGTCCTCGAAGGCGACGGCGACGACCTCGTCGAGCTCCGTCTCGCGCCAGGCCGCGTCGAGCAGCGCCGCGCCCACCTCCGTCGCGTAGCCGCGGCCCCACCGCGAGGGGACGACGTGGTACCCGAGCTCGATCTCCGGCCCTTCCCACGCGAGCGGGAAGAGGCCCGCGCCGCCGACGACCGCGCCGCCCTCGAGCTCCTCGAGCGCCCAGAACCCCCAGCCGTCGCGGGCCCGCAGCAGCGTCTGCTCGAGCCGCTCGCGCACGTCGCCGAGGCTCAGCTTCGCGCGGTCCGGGCGGACGAAGCGCATCGCCTCCGGATCGCCCCAGAGCTCGAACATCGCCTCGGCGTCCGCGGCGGGGTCGAAACGCCGGATGCGCAGCCTCGCGGATTCGAGCGGCAGCGAGATCACGCCGCGTCGATGAAGGCGCGCAGCGTCTCGTTGTAGCCGGTCGCGCGCGGCAGGTTGTGGCCGGCGCCCGGGAGGACCGCCCGCTCCGCCGGGAGCTCGCGCTCGAGCACGTCCGCGACCGCGTCGAGGGCCGGATTGTGCGCGCCGGTGACGACGAGCTTCGGGAACGCTGCCGCCCGCAGCTCGGCGAGCGGGATCTCGGCCTCGTGCGGCGGCCGCTCGGCCATCGCAGCGCGCACCGACGCCTCGAACTCGGGGGCCAGCCGCTCGGGGACCTCCAGCTCGACGCCGACGAGCGGGAGGAAGTACTCCAGGTACGCACGTGGCTCGCTCGGCGCCTGCTCCATCTTCGCCAGGAACTCTTCCACGGCCGCGTTCCCGCGCGCGAGGGCGAACGCCGGCGGCTCGTTGACGACGAGCGAGCCGAGCTCGGCGTCCGCCGCCGCGAGCAGCGCGACGACGCCGCCGTAGGAGTGGCCGACGAGATGGTCGCCCGGACGCAGCAGGGCGCGCAGCTCGCGGGCCTGCGCGTCGAAGTCGATGCTCGCGAGCGCCGGGTTCGGGGGATAGCCGGAGCGCTCGACGACGACGAGCTCGTAGCGCTCGCCGAGCGGCTGTTGCGCGGACCACGTGATGCGGCCGGTGCCGGCGCTGCCGTGCACGAGGACGAGCCGTTCCACGCGGCTCACGATAACTGCGTGACAAAGTGCCCCGAAAAAGCCGTGTTTTCCTTGAGAACACGCGAAATGTCGGTGTCACAAGCTTTGGTATGCTCGCCCTGTGGAGAGCCCCACCCGTCCGACGTTCGAGCCGGCGGGAGCGGGCATGCTCCTTGCCGCCACGACTGCAGCTGCGATCGGCGTGGGCGCGCTGATCGGCTGGCTGCTCGGCAACGTCGGCTACGGAATCCTCGGCGGCGCGGTCGTCGGCGTGCCCGCCGGAATCGCCGCCGTCTACGTGCGCTACCGGGAGGCGCTCTCGTGAGGGCGACCGTCCTCGGAGCGCCGCGCCCGGCGCCCAGCCGGCTGCTGCCCGTCGCCGCCGGCGGCGTCACCATCCTGCTCGCGCTGCCGATCTTCCTCGTCGCCGGCTGGCCGCTCGCGGGCTGGACCGTCGCGGCAGTCCTCTGGGTCGGGGTTCAGGCGGTCGGGGTGCTGCTGTCGCGGATTCGCCCGTCCGCCGATAACCTCGCGGCCTCAAGCGTGCTGGCGTTCGGAATGATGGGGAGGCTCCTCGCGGTGCTGGTCGTCCTGGTCGCGGTCGCTGCGTCGAACCGCGACGTCGGCCTGGCCGCGGCGTTGCTCTACGGCCTCGCGTACACGGTCGAGCTGGCCGTCTCGCTCGCGGGCTACTACGTCCAGGAGCCGAAGGCGTGAAGCGCGCGTTCGCGATCGCGACGCTGCTCGCGCTCAGCCTGCCCACGCCCGCCTTCGCACGCGGGTCGTTCGACCCGACGAAGGAGTTCGAGCAGCACGAGTGGATCCCGATCCACCTCGGCCCGCTCAACCTCTCGATCACGAAGGCGGTCGTCTACCTGTTCATCGGCACCGCGCTGACGATCGTCCTCGGCCTCGTCCTGATGCGCGCCCGCGGCGGGCGCCGCGAGGCCATCGGGGAGCAGATCTACGAGGTCGCCCAGACGCAGATCGCCGAGCAGGGCCTGCCCTCGAAGGCGATCGGGCGCTGGTTCCCGTACGTCGCCTCGCTGCTGCTCTTCATCTTCGTGATCAACCTGATCGGTTTCATCCCGCTGCCGATCACGGGCGAGACCTGGCACGGGATCCCGACCTGGGGGATCTACGCCGCGACGTCGTCGCTGTCGGTGACGCTCGCGCTCGCGTTGCTGACCTTCGTCTTCACCCACTTCGAGGGCATCCGCTGGAACGGGCCTCGCCGCTACTTCAAGAGCTGGATCCCCGAGGCGCCGAAAGTGCTGCTGTTCCTGATCGTGCCGCTCGAGATCCTCGGGCAGTTCATGCGCCTGATCTCGCTGAGCGTCCGGCTCTTCGCGAACATGCTCGCAGGCCACATCCTGATCCTGACCTTCCTCGGCCTGATCTTCATCTTCCAGTCGCTGAAGCTGCTCCCCGTTCTGATCCCGGCGACGGTCTTCTACCTCTTCGAGGTCGTGATCGTCGTCGGCATCCAGGCGTTCATCTTCGCCGCCCTGTCCGCCATCTACATCGGCTCGGCGATCGAGCCCCAACACTAGGAGGACCGCACAGATGAGCACGCTCCTCGCCGCCACGTCCGGCGACGTCACGAAGGCCGGCAAGGCGATCGGCCTCGCGCTCGGCGTCGGCCTCGGCGCCCTCGGCGCCGGCGTCGGCATCGGCAACATCTTCGGCTCGATGATCCAGTCCGTGGCCCGGCAGCCCGAGCTCCGCGGTGAGCTTCAGGGCATCCAGTGGCTCGGCTTCGCCCTCACCGAGGCGGTCGTCTTCTACGGCCTGCTCGGCTCGATCCTCGCCTACGTCCTGGTCTAGTGGCGCCGATGCTCGCCTCGAACCCGCTCATCCAGGTCTCGCCGGGGCTGATGGTCTGGACGATCGTCTGCTTCCTGGTCGCGCTCTTCGTCCTGAAGCGGTACGCGTTCGGCCCGATCCAGAAGCTGATCGACGACCGCCGTGAGCGGATCCAGCGCGCGCTGGAGGAGGCCGACGCGGCGCGCGAGGAGGCGCGGAACCTGCTCGAGGAGCATCGCAAGCTGATCGGCCAGGCCCGCGGAGAGGCGGAGGAGATCCTCTCCGAGGCGCGCCAGGTCGGCCAGGCGATGCAGGCGCGCGTCAAGGAGGAGACCGAGGCCGACCGCAAGCGCCGGCTCGAGGAGACGTCCCGCCAGATCGACGCCGAGACGCGCAGGGCGCTCGAGCAGATTCGCGCCGAGGTGGCGGAGCTCAGCCTCGTCGCCGCCGAGAAGGTGACGCGCAAGTCCCTGAACGACGCCGACCAGCGCCGCCTGATCGACGAGGCGATCGGCGAGCTCGACTTCAGCGTCCTGGAGCGCAACGACTAGTGGCGGTAGCCCACCGCATGTACGCGCGCGCGCTCTACGACGTCGCGAAGGACAAGGGCCGCGTCCAGCAGGTGCGCGAGGAGCTCGCGGACTTCGTCGCGACCGAGCGCGAGGTCCCGGAGCTGCGCGAGCTGCTGCGGAACCCGCAGCTCGACCACCGCGTCCGCGTGGAGGCGCTGCAGGATCTGCTCGGCGGGGAGGAGGAGCTGATCCGCAACTTCCTGCTCCTGCTCGCGGAGAAGAACCGCGGCGGCGAGGTCGAGGAGATCGCGCGCGAGTTCGAACGGCTGGCGGCGGCCGAGGAGGGGATCCTCGACGTCGAGCTGACGACGGCGGTCGAGCTCTCGGACGCCGAGGCGCAGGACGTGATCCAGCAGATCGAGAAAGCTTCCGGCCGCAAGGTCGAGGCGACGCGCCGCGTCGACCCGGACCTGATCGGCGGCCTCGTCCTCCAGGTCGGCTCGATGCGCCTCGACTCGAGCGTGCGCGGCCGGCTCAACCGTCTTCGCAGAGACCTCGTCAAAGGAGTTAGATGAAGCTTCGTCCGGAAGAGATCACGTCGATCCTCAAGCAGCGGATCGAGCAGTACGACATCGAGACCGACCTCGCCGAGGTCGGCAGCGTGCTCGAGCTCGGCGACGGCATCGCGCGCGTCTACGGCCTCGAGAACGCGGTCGCCGGCGAGCTGCTCGACTTCGAGCACGGCGTCACCGGCCTCGCCTTCAACCTCGAGGAGGACAACGTCGGCGCCGCGCTCTTCGGCGAGTGGCAGCACGTCAAGGAGGGAGAGCCGGTCCGTCGGACCGGGAGCGTCGCGAGCGTCCCGGTCGGCGACGCGCTGATCGGCCGGATCGTCGACCCGCTCGGCAATCCCCTCGACGGCCAGGGGCCGATCGAGACGGACGAGACGCGCCTGCTCGAGTTCAAGGCGCCCGGCGTGATCGACCGGCAGCCGGTGAAGGAGCCGCTCCAGACCGGCCTGAAGGCGATCGACTCGATGATCCCGATCGGCCGCGGCCAGCGCGAGCTGATCATCGGCGACCGCGGCACCGGCAAGACGGCGATCCTCGTCGACACGATCCTCAACCAGCGCGGCCAGGACCTGATCTGCATCTACGTCGCGATCGGCCAGAAGGCCTCGACCGTCGCGCAGGTCTACGAGCGGCTGAAGGACGCGGGCGCGATGGAGTACACGATCATCGTCTCCGCCGCCGCCTCCGAGGCGGCGCCGATCAAGTGGATGGCGCCCTACGCCGGGACGGCGATGGGCGAGCACTTCCTCTACAACGGCCGCCACGCGCTCGTCATGTACGACGACCTGTCGAAGCACGCCGACGCGTACCGGCAGATGTCGCTGCTGCTCCGCCGGCCGCCCGGCCGCGAGGCGTACCCCGGAGACGTCTTCTATCTCCACTCGCGCCTGCTCGAGCGCTCGGTCAAGCTCTCCGACGAGCTCGGCGGCGGCTCGCTGACGGCGCTCCCGGTCGTCGAGACGCAGGCCGGCGACGTCTCGGCCTACATCCCGACGAACGTCATCTCGATCACCGACGGCCAGATCTTCCTGGAGTCCGAGCTCTTCTACTCGGGCGTCCGCCCCGCGATCAACGTCGGCATCTCGGTTTCGCGCGTGGGCGGCAGCGCCCAGACCAAGGCGATGCGCCAGGTCGCCGGCCGGCTGAAGCTCGACCTCGCGCAGTACCGCGAGCTCGAGGCGTTCTCGCAGTTCGGCTCCGAGCTCGACCAGGCGACCCAGAAGACGCTCGCCCGCGGGCAGCGGATGGTGGCGACGCTGAACCAGCCCCAGTACCAGCCGTGGGCGCTCGAGGAGCAGGTGGCCGCGATCTTCGCCGGCAACGAAGGCTTCCTCGACGAGGTCCCGGCCGACCAGGTCCAGCGCTTCCAGGACGAGCTCCGCGAGCACCTGCGAACGGAGGAATCCGCCTACGCCGAGATCCGCGACCAGAAGGAGCTCTCCGACGAGCTCCAGGAGAAGCTGCGCAAGGAGATCGAGAAGTTCGCGAAGACGTTCGCGGTCAAAGAGGAGTCGCTCGTCTCGTAGTCCATGGCGACCGTCCAAGACCTCAAGCGGCGGATCCGCTCCGTCAACAACACGCAGAAGATCACGAAGGCGTTCGAGCTCGTCGCCTCGGCCCGTCTGCGGCGGGCGCAGTCGCGCAGCGAGGCGGTGCGCCCGTACGCCGACCGGATGCTGGAGCTGATGGGGATCACCGCCAGGGCGGCGGGCTCGGTCCGGCTCCCGCTGCTCCAGCGGCGCGAGGTGCGGACCGTCGCGCTGCTGCCGATCACCGCCGACCGCGGGCTCGCCGGGGCCTTCAACGCGCAGATCCTCCGTCGCGCCTTCGCGCTAGAGCGCGAGTACCGTGGCGACGGCGTCGAGGTCCGCTGGCTCGTCGCGGGCCGTAAGGGTCGCTCGACGCTCACCTTCCGCGGCTACTCGATCGGACAGGCCTGGACCGGGTTCAGCGAGCGGCCTCAGTACGCGGACGCACAGGCGCTCGCGCGCAAGGCGGTCGAGCTGTTCACGAACGAGGAGGTCGACCGCGTCGTCGTCGTCTACAACAAGTTCGTCTCCGCCCTGACCCAGGAGGTCACGGTTCAGGAGTTGCTCCCGATCCCGGAGAAGGTCGTCGAGTCGGGGGGCGGGGACGAGGACGAGGTCGCGGCCCAGCGCGGCGACTTCATCTACGAGCCCGAGCCCGAGCAGATCCTCGAGCGGCTCCTGCCGGTCTACGTCGAGACCGAGCTCTACCGCGCGCTGCTCGAATCCGCGGCGTCGGAGCAGGGCGCGCGGATGACCGCGATGCGCAACGCGTCGAAGGCCGCAGGTGAGCTGATCGACAACCTGACGCTCGCGATGAACCGCGCGCGCCAGGCCGAGATCACGCAGGAGATCCTGGAGGTCGTGGCCGGCGCGGACGCGCTCGCGGGCTGAGCGTCGGCCTTATCACGCTTGTCGATCACGCCCGCAGCCGGATCCGGCTAAAGTTCCGCCCGCAGATGTCCCAAACCGAGCACGAGAGGTCGTTCGGGGCGGCCGGCGGTCTTGCGGCGGAGGCGCTCGTCGAGGGCGGGCCCGACGTTGCCGACGTCGAGATCAAGGCCCGCGGCTA
>JBPYFE010000115.1:0-8756 GCA_051986525.1 Gaiellaceae bacterium | reverse complement strand
TCCTTGACGATCCGCTCGCCCTCCTCGACCCGCTCCCGCCACGCGGGCAGCCCGGCGACGCCCTTGGACGTCCAGCGCATCAACGAGACGTAGTGCGGCACCGGCAGAACATACTGCCGCGATGGAGGTGGGCGGCAAGATCGCGGTCGTGACCGGCGCCGCGGCGGGCATCGGCCGGGCGGTCGCGAAGGCCCTCGCGGGCGCGGGCGCGGCGGTGGTCGTGGCGGACGTCGACTCCGACGAGGGCCGCCGCGCCGCCGAGGAGCTCGGAGGCCGCTTCGTCGCCGCGGACGTGCTCGTGGACGACGAGCTGCGCGCGCTGATCGCCGCCGCCGATGGCCTCGAGATCCTCGTCAACAACGCGGGCGGCGCGCCTGGCCCGTACTATCCCGAGGCGCCCGTCGAGCACTGGAGCCGCACCCTCGACCTCAACCTCCGCAGCACGATGCTCGCGACGCAGCTCGGGCTCGAGGCGATGCCGCTGGGCGGCGCGATCGTGAACATCTCCTCGATCGCGGGCTACGGGCTCGCTCCGCACGATGCGCCCGAGTACGCCGTCTCGAAGGCGGGGCTGATCCGGCTCGCGGGCGCGCTCTCGCCGCTGGCGGAGACGCGCGGGGTCCGCGTGAGCTGCATCTGCCCGGATTGGGTCGACACACCAGCGGTGCGCCGCAGCCTCGACTCGCTGAGCGAGGAGGAGCGCGCGTCCGTCCCGGAGCTCGTGAGCGCGGACGAGATCGCGCGGCTCGTCCTCGGCCTGATCCGCGACGAGTCGTCGGCGGGCCGCGTCGTGGTCCGGCCCGCCGGCGGCGAGACGTTCACGCTGCAGCACGAGCCGTGAGGCTGAACGCGTACCTCGCGCGGGCCGGGGTCGCGTCGCGCCGCGGCGCGGACGAGCTGATCAAGGCCGGCCGCGTGACCGTGAACGGCGAGCCCGGTCAGCTGAACACCTTCGTCGAGAGCCGCGACCGCGTCGAGGTCGACGGCCGCCGGGTCGAGCTCCAGCCGCTGACGTACGTGCTGCTGCACAAGCCCGCCGCGACGGTCACCACGGCACGCGACCCGCAGGGCCGCCGCACCGTCGTCGAGCTCGTCGACCACCCCGCGCGTGTCGTCCCCGTCGGGCGCCTGGACGCCGACACGACCGGCGCGCTGCTGCTGACGAACGACGGCGAGCTCGCGCACCGGCTCGCCCACCCCAGGTACGAGGTCGAGAAGGTCTACGAGGCCGAGGTCGAGGGCGAGCCCGGCGACGACGTGCTGCAGCGCCTGCGGGAGGGCCTCGAGCTCGACGACGGCCCGACCGCGCCCGCCGAGGCGCGCCTCCTCGGCCCGAGCACGGTCGAGCTCGGCGTCCACGAGGGCCGCAAGCACCAGGTGAAGCGCATGCTCGAAGCGATCGGCCACCCGGTCAGGCGCCTCCACCGCAGCCGCTACGCGGGCCTGACGCTCGAAGGGCTCGAGCCCGGCGCGTGGCGCGAGCTCGAGCCCTCCGAAGTCGATCAGCTCAGGACGAAGAGGCCAGGTCGCTCGCCTGCGTGAGCAGGTCGTCGGCGGCCCGGGTCCACGCCTTGATCTGGTTCTCGTCGAGCTTGACGCCGTCGAACTCGGCCGAGTTGAAGCCGGCCCTGATCTCCGCCGCCAGCGTGTTGCGCTGGTCGGTGAGCGCGGAGATCGCGTTCTCGGTGTCGGTGTAGGTCTGGTCGCCCGCCGAGTTGCTCGAGAGCGCGCGGGTCGAGGCGGCCAGGGTGTCCATCGAGAACGACCCGAACGACGCCATCAGCTGCTTGTACGAGTCCGCGAGCCGCTCGAGGCTCGGGTGGTGCACCCGCAGGCTGACGGGCAGCGCGTTCTCGTCCGCGATCTGCGTGATCGCACGGCCGTCCGTGTTGTAGTCGTCCTTGAGGCCGAGCATCGTCAGCAGCGTCGGCCGGTGGTCGGTGTGGTCCGTCCAGAGGTTGTTCACGTCGCCCATGTTCTTGATCCCGGGGCCGACGTAGCCCGCCCAGGTCGTGGCGATCTCGTCCTGGACGTCGCCGTGGTTCCAGGCGAAGCTCTGGCTCGTCCGCGCTGGGATCGAGGCGCACGCCGCCTGCGTCGCGCAGGCCGCGCCGCCGGTGGCGAAGAAGAACCAGTCCGGATCGGCGAACGGCGTGAACGTCGGCGTCCGGAACGGATCCGCGGTCACCATGTGCAGCGTCCGCATCTCCGTCTTGTCGGCCAGCGCCACCATGATGTTGTGCTGGTCCTGGCCCGTGTACGGGTTCAGCCAGTGCAGCTGGGCCATCTCCCGCTCGAGGTTCCGGGTCACCGGCGCCGTCTGCGAGGGATTGCCTGTGATGTAGACGTTCGGCGCGTCGTCCGAGTGCACCGTGAAGTTCGTCGGGTCGTTGAACTGCGTCAGGACCATGCGGCGGAGGTCGCCGTTGATCTCGCCGACCTGCTTGCCGGTGTAGTCGCACGGCTCCGTGACACCGTCGCACGCGGGGTTGTTCGGCTGTTCGCCGGCGAAGTGGTCGCCCTCGTCGACGGTGAACAGGAACAGCGTGTTCGACTTGTTGATCCCGTCCGCGGCAAGGCGGTCGAAGAACTGCTGGAACGCCATGTCGTAGTCGTGCAGCTGCTGGACGTACCCGGCCTCGCCCGGCGCGTACGCGAAGTGGATGTTGCCCGCGGTGCCGTGGGCGTCGTGCGCATCCGAGACGTACGCGTACGTGACCGGGATCCCGGCCTCCTGCATCTGCGCGACCCAGGACAGCGAGTCCGTGGCCTCCATCCCGTCGAAGCCCGGGAAGCCGACGTGGCCGTTCTGGTCCTGGATGACGTTCCCGCTCAGGTCCGTCATCGGCGCGCCCGGCTTGATCACCGGGTCGACGTACTTCGCGCCCATCAGCGCGTCGAACCCGTTGTAGCCGCCCGGCTCGTCGGGCAGCAGGTCCGCGTGCGCGTGGGTCGAGGCACCGCAGATCGCGGAGCCCTGGGCGCAGTGGACGCCGATGCCGACGTAGTCCGCGAACGTCTGCGTCGCGGAGGCGCCGGGGCTGTCGCCGTTCGCCTGGATCGCCTCGGGCGAGCCGGGCCCGAAGAACGACGGGATGTCGATGCCCGTGTTCTCGAGGACGGTGTTCGCCGTGGCGACCTGGCCGACGTCACAGCCGTTGCGCGTGAACGGCACCCACGGAGCGGGGGCGATCTTGCCGTTCTCGTTGATCATCTCCGGCGAGAGGTCGGTCTGCGCCGCGGGCGGGAACGGCGGCCCCGCCGGGTCGTAGAGCGGCGCGGTCCAGTACGCGAACGCGACGCCGGTGCGGCTCGTGCCGGCCGGCGTGAAGTAGCGGAAGCTGTTCGACACCGGCTGTCCCATGCGGTCGGGGTAGACGCCGGTGAGCGTCGACAGGATCCCCGTCGCCGTGTGCGAGATCAGGACGGTGTGGTCGTCGGTGAGCAGCGTGCCGTTGCCGCGGATGAAGTTGAGCAGGTGCGGCATCTGCTCGAGGTCGGACGGGACGTTCGCGCGGTCCCGCCGGAAGTGCGTGTTGTCGAACTGGATCTGGATCACGTGCTTGATGCCGTTGGCGAACGTGCAGCTGCCCGAAGCCGCCACAGGCGCGGCCGGTTTTGCTCCGGCCGACTGCGACGACACGCCCAGCACGACGGCCGCCGTGAGCGCCGTGACCGCGAGCGCGGCCAGGACGCTCCGTCTCCCCTTCATGAGCCCTCCTCGGTGGATAGCGTCAGCGAATCTAGAGCCCGATATGCGCTAGTCCAAGTCGCATCCGTCCGGCAGACTGCAGCGCGATGAAAAGGACTGCGATCGTGCTTGCGCTCACCGCCCTGGTACTTCCCGGCAACACGTTTGCGCACGGCGGCAAGACGTTCCAGAAGGGGTTCGTCTCGACCGTCTCCGCCGTCCTGCCGAACGTGCTCGGGCTGAGCGCGAACGTGACCGGCGGCGACGCGCGCCTGCGCGTCAGCAACTACAGCGGCAAGACGGTGCTGATCCTCGGCTACGAGCGGGAGCCGTACCTGCGCTTCGACCGGCGCGGCGTCTGGGCGAACACCCGCTCGCCCGCGGTCTACCTGAACCGCTTCCGCCGCTCGCGGGGGCTCCACCCGGGCGCCGCCGACCCGGCCGCGCGGCCCCGCTGGCGCAAGGTCGCCGGCGGCGCCTCGTACGAGTGGTTCGACCACCGGATCCACTGGAGCCAGGCGACGCTGCCCCGCGGGGTCCAGCAGCACCCCGACCGCGTCCAGCGCGTCTTCGCCTGGAGCGTCCCCGGGCGGGTCGCCGGCAGGCCGTTCGCGATCACGGGGCTCCTCGGCTACGCGCCGCAGCGGTCGTCGTCGCAGGGCCGCGACCTCGTCTTCGGCGTCGTGGCCGGCGTATCTCTGCTCGTGCTCGCGGCCGCCGTGTTGTTCGGAGTGAGAGCCCGCGGCCGAAGCCGCGGGCCCTCGGACCCCGGGGTCGCTACGGGGACGGGACGAGCGGCGGGCAGTTAGGCGCCGCCGCCCCGTTCGAGTCCGCGCAGTTGATCCGCCCGTTCGGGAACGCCCGCACGGCCGGCGAGAGCGGCGAGCTCGCGGTGATGTAGTCCGCGGTCACCTGCTCCATGATGTCCTGCGTCGTCATCCGACTGGCGAAGTTCGGATAGCCGTCGCCGCCGGTCGCCATGAAGTCGTTCTCGGCGACCTTGTAGGTCGAGGCCGCGGTCAGGTCGACCGGGGTGGAGGTACAGCTCCCGTCCGCGTTCGCGACCACCGCGGAGGTAACCCGGCTCCCGGCCGCGGCCGCGATGTCGTAGGTGAAGCAGAGGCCTGAGACCTGCGGGAAGCGGCCGTCGACGGCCGGCATCCGCGAGACGCCGTTCTCGAGCATCGTCTTCAGCTCGGCCCCGTTCACGCTCAGCGTCACCACGATGTTCCCGAACGGCAGCACCGCGAGCGACTGCCCGCGCGTGATCGGGTACGGCGGCGGCGTGTACGACGGGCAGAAGTCGCCCGCGAGATCGGGGTTCGGGCAGGTCAGGTCGGCGCGGAGGCCGCCCGAGTTGGTGACCGCGAACTGGACGCCGATCGAGCTGTAGCGCGTCCGCATCGAGTCCGTGACCACGTTGCCGACCAGCGACTCGCAGGTCCGGCCGGTCCCGCCGCCGCACTGGTCGGCGCGCGGGATGAACTTCGTCGACTCGCCGATCCCGGTGCCGAGGATCGGGGCGAGCTGCGCGTTCAGCTCGTCGATCCGCGCCTGGATGGCCGGGTCCGGGGTGACGCCGATGGTCCACGGCTTGTGGTAGTCGGCGGTCTTGTAGACGACGCCCTCCTGGCCCGGGCCGATCACGAGCCGGATCCGCGTGAAGCGGATGCCCTTGCCGCGGTTCTCGGTCGTGAGCACGCCGTTCGAGCGCAGGGAGTCGACCTGCAGGTCGTTGTGGTCGCCGATCACCGCGTCCACGTTCTCGACGCTGTCGGCGATATCGGCGAGCGGCCCGGTCGGGTCGGTGACCGTGCCGCCGGTGGCGCCCTCGTGCCCGAGGGCCACGATCGCGTCCGTCGAGCCCGCGAGCGCGGCCGCCGCCGCGTTCACGGCCGGAACGACCGGGTTCACGACGAACGGGTCGAGGTTGCCCGGGAACACGATCCCCGGCGTCGACTCCGTGGTGAAGCCGACGAACCCGAGCTTCACGCCGTGGTCGAATGTGAACACGTGCGACGGCGACCACTCGGCCGGCGTCAGGCCACTGGTGCCGTCGACGACGTTCGCGGAGATCATCGGGAACGGCGCGAGCGAGATCAGCTCGTTCCGCAGGTACGTCTGCCCGCGGTCGAAGCTGTGGTTCCCGATCGCGTCGATGTCGATGCCCATCATCCCCATGATCGGAGGCGTGGGCTTGTCGCCGAAGAAGTTCGAGATCGGGGGCGTGGCTCCGCCGAACGAGTCGCCGCCGGCGACCTCGAGGATGTTCGCCTTGCCGTTGTCGGAGCTCAGCGCCGACTCGCGCTCGTAGGCGTCGAACCACGACTTCAGGAACGCGGAGCCGCCGATGCCGAAGCTCGGGTTGACGGCCGGCGCCGCGAGGTTGTCCGAGGCCTCGCTCAGCGGCGTCAGCTGCGCGTGCCAGTCGCTGATGTCGAGGATCGTCACCTCGGTCAGGTCGTGCGCGTCCTTGACGAGGTCGTACAGGATCCGGCCGCGCGCGTTCTGCGGGCCGGGGATTCCCATCAGGAACGAGAGCGTGGGCGCGACGTCGATCGCGCGCAGGCCCGTGATTCCGTCCTTGTTGTTGATGTCCGGGCCGCCCAGCACGAACGTCCCGTGCATGTTGATGTTGTCCGCCAGGTCGACAGTGTTCGGCAGGTAGCCGTGCTGCCCGAAGAAGTGCGACAGCGCGATCGTCTGGTTCGCCGTGCCCGCGTCGGACTGGTACGGCGGGTCGAGCACGACCACGACGTCGCCGCTCCGGTTCGGATGCAGCGAGTCGGAGCCGTCGACGTTGCGCAGCTCCTCCTTGTTCATGATCTCGAGGACGACCTGCTTCGTCGGGTTCGCGGGGTCGGTCACGTTCGCGAACGCGTTCCGAACGGCGGTGCGGACCTGCTCGTAGGTCGTCCCGGACGGCAGCGTCGGGTTGACGTAGATCTGCACCGTGCCGCCGGCCCAGCACGCCTTCGTCAGGTCGGTCGTGGCGGCCGAGCAGTTCGAGGCGCTCGCGTTGCTCGCGTGCAGCGAGATGCCGTTCACCGTCGACTGGTTGAGGACGTTGTTCGCGTTGACGGCGTACCGCTGCGGTGCGAAGCCGTGGTCGGAGCCGGCGAACGTGACGGGGTTGCCGCCCAGCAGGTCGCGCGTGATGCCGAGCTTCTCGTCCGCGTCGGCGTAGGCGCTGCGGATGTACTCCTCGCGGATCGCGACCCGGTGCGCCGTGCCGCGGCCCGTGCACTGGACGTCGTCGAACTTCGGGTTGACGTCGTAGCAGGGGTTCGGCGAGCCGTCGGGGTCGGTCGGCGAGACCAGGCCCATGAACTGGTGCGAGACCTCGTCCGTGAACGGGTAGCCGACCATCGCCAGGTCGGTGTCCGGCTGCAGCGTGCCGAGGATGAAGCGGATCACCTGGAGGCTGTAGGCCCGCTCGAGGTCGCGGCCCTGCTGGACGTAGGTGTCCTCGTCGATGACCCCGGCCTCCTCGGGCGCGAAGTCGGCCGCCGCCCACGGCAGCAGGTTGTCGGCGATGTACTTCTCGAGCCGGTCCTCGCCGGCGCCGCCGGCCGGCAGGCCGTCGCACGGCGTGCCGCACTTCGCGATCGCGCGCGCCAGCGAGGTGTCGTAGAGCTTGAAGTTGCTCAGGTTCGGTTCGAGCGAGATCAGCTTGACGTAGTGGCCGAAGCTCTGGCCCGCCCGGGCGCCGATCAGGCCGTTGGCGCCGGTCAGCTTGATCGGGAGGAAGTCGCCGACCTTGAGGTCGATCGACGGCGAGGCGCCGGTCTTGCCCACCGGGCTGACGATCGCGTGGTCGTAGCGCGCGCCGCCGCCCGTGACGCTGTCGTAGAAGTAGACGTTGTAGGTCCGGTTCGGGTTCTGCGCCGCGAACGTGGTCGGGATCGTCCACGTCGTCTCCTTCGGCGTCGCGGCCGGATCGCCGGCCGGGACGTTGCTCCACCCGGAGGCGTTCGCCGGTGCGGCGGAGACCTGGTACGTCACGCCGAAGAACGCGGAGCCGGCCTGCTCGGTCGCGTCGGCCTGGCCGACGAGCACGCCGCGGTTGGAGAAGAAGTTCGTGAAGTCGACGGTCGGCCCCTGGATGTTGGCCGCCGCGCCGCCGACCCAGTCGATCTGGGCGACCTTCTTGCCCGCCCGCTCGGCCGCGTTGGCGATCGTGTCCGCCTGCAGCGTGTTCGCGGCCGAGAACGCCGTCCGGTTGCCGAAGGCGTCGCCGCTACGGAAGTAGGTGTTGTTCGTCGAGCCGTGCTCGGACGGGTACGTGCCGGTCGCCATCGTGTACCAGCCCACGCCGGTGTTCGGCGGGAAGGCCTGCACCATGCCGTTGGAGCCGGTGGCGCCCTCCTTCATCAGCTTCCTGTAAGTGGGCATCGCGCCCTGCTTCGCGTAGCGCTCCATCAGGTCGGGGCGCATGCCGTCGGAGGCGAACATCACCACCTTCTCGATCGGGCGTCCGTCGCGTTTCGCGGTCGCGGTGCCTGCGGTCAGCGTGAGGATCAAGGCCGCCGCGCCGACCACCGTCGGCGCGAGCCAGCGGGCCCAGCGTCTCATCTAGATGCTCCTCTCCCCGTTGTCTCCGAAACTCGCCGAGGAACCTATACCTGGGTGCGGATCAGCGCAACAGGGCGCAAATCGCAGCACGATGTTTGACTCGGCCCCTCCGCGCTGCGAACGTCGCGCTCGCAGCAACAGGGGAGACAACCAACCGAGGAGGTTTCTGGATGCTTCGGCGCCTTGCGGCGCTCGTCGTAGTGTCTGCGGCCGCGGTCGCGACGCTCGTCCTGTCAGGCGGCGCGGCCGCCGGGGGCGGGCCGAGCAACGCGAACAAGCTGCGGACGGTCGACCACATCGTGGTCATCTACGAGGAGAACCACAGCTTCGACAATCTGTACGGCGGCTGGGAGGGCGTGCGCGGCCTCTCCGACGCCGACGCGGCGCACACCACGCAGCTCGGCCAGACCGGCCCGAGCACGTTCGCGCCCTACGAGTGCCTCTACCAGGACGACGCGAACCTGCAGGCCCAGTCGGCGGCGAACCCGTC
>JBPYFE010000114.1:0-5385 GCA_051986525.1 Gaiellaceae bacterium | reverse complement strand
GCAGGGCTCGAGAGGAAGCGCAGCGCGAGGATGAAGGTGACGATCGTGATCAGGTAGAGCAGGTTCGAGAGCTGAGTGCTCACGAACCGGTCCCGTCATCGCCGTCGGCGCTCCCGTCCGACGAGGCAGGCGCGCTTCGGGCCGGCTCGCGCTTCTTGAACATCTCGAGCATCCGGTCGGTGACGACGAAGCCTCCGACGACGTTGGCCGACGCGAGCACGACCGCGACGAAGCCGAGGATCCAGGTCAGCGTGTCCTTGCCGGACTCTCCCATGACCAGCATCGCGCCGACGATGACGATCCCGTGGATCGCGTTCGTGCCGGACATCAGCGGCGTATGCAGCAGCGTCGGCACCTTCGAGATCACCTCGAAGCCGACGAAGATCGCGAGCACGAGGATGGTCAGCTCGAAGACGAGCAGCAGGCCGTGGCTCATCGCTTGCTCCGGTTTGCGATGGCGTTTGGCTCAACGCGCACACCCCCGCCCGGGGTGGGGCTCGACCCGCCTCCCTCGCGGTCGACGCTACCCCAGCTTTCACGAGCGCCGGGTGCCGATTGTGTGCCGGTTCGTCTACACCCGGCTCTTGTGGTCATGCGCAACCTCCTCCGTTCGCGTCACGCAGGCCGCCGAGGTGATCTCGTCGTCCCAGTCGAGGTTCAGCTCACCGTCCGGGGCGAGGTGCTGGAGCAGCGCCAGGACGTTGCGCGAGTACAGCTGGCTCGCGTGGAACGGCATCGTGCTCGGCAGGTTCGTCAGCCCGACGATCGCGACGTCGTCGCGAACGACGACCTCCCCGGGCTCGGTGAGCTCGCAGTTGCCGCCCGTCTCGGCTGCGAGATCGACGACGACGGATCCTGGCTTCATCGCGGCGACCGCGCTTGCGGGGATCAGCCGCGGCGCCGGCCGCCCCGGGATCAGCGCGGTCGTGATCACGGCGTCGAATTCGGGCAGGCGCGCTTCGAGCGCCTCCTGCTGGCGCCTTTGCTCGTCCTCCGTCAGTTCCCGCGCATAACCGCCGGCGGTCTCCTCACCGGTCACCCCGAGGTCGAGGAACGTCGCGCCCAGGCTCTCGACCTGCTCCCTGACGACGGGTCGTACGTCGAAGCCGGAGACGACCGCGCCCAGCCGCCGCGCCGTCGCGATCGCCTGCAGGCCGGCGACGCCCGCACCGAGGACGAGCACCTTCGCCGGCGCGACCGTTCCGGCGGCCGTCATCAGCATCGGGAAGAACTTCGGGAGCCGGTCGGCCGCGAGGAGGGCGGACTTGTAGCCGGACACGGTCGCCTGCGACGACAGCGCGTCCATCGTCTGGGCGCGCGTGATGCGCGGAATCGACTCCATCGCGAAGGCGACGACGCCGCGGTCGGCCAGGCGTGCGATGCCGTCCCGGTCTGTCAGCGGTTGCAGGAAGCCGATCAAGACCTGTCCCGTGCGGAGCCTTCCCGCCTCTTCGGCCGACGGGGCGGCGACCTTGGCGAGGACGTCGGCCGCGTAGGGATCGTCGACGAGCTGCGCACCGGCTTCCGCGTACGACTCGTCGACGAAGGACGCCGCTGTCCCGGCTCCGCGCTCGATCGCGACCTCGAAACCGCCGCCGGTCAGGCGCTTGACCGTCTCGGGAACGAGCGCGACGCGGCGTTCGCCCGGTGCCGCTTCGCGAGGAACCCCGACCTTCATGCCGCGCGAACTCTAAAGCGGCGACGCCACGGAATCGTCACAGAGCCGTTCCTGACACGGCACGGATCGGTCGATACGATCACCGCGGGTGGCGGGTGGTCCTCCGGCCCCACCCGGGTGGGGAGGTGCGGCGATCGGCCCGAGCCGTGTCCACGAGCGCCGTGCCGGTCTAGAGTGGCGGCGTGTCCGAGCGCGGGATCGCCGACCTTGCCGACAGCTTCTTCCGACCGGCGGTGCGAGGTCTCGTGCCCTACGAGCCGGGGAAGCCGGTCGAAGAGGTTCAGCGCGAGCTCGGGCTCGATCGCGTCGTCAAGCTGGCTTCGAACGAGGGCCCGTTCGGGCCCTTCCCGGCGGCGCTCGAGGCGATCGAGCGCTCGGCGCGCGAGCTGAACCGCTACCCCGACGGCGGCGCGTACCGGCTCCGTGCGGCGCTCGCCGAGCGGAACGACGTGCGCTTCGAGCAGGTCGCGGTCGGCGCCGGCTCGGACGGGATCGTCGACGGCCTCTCGCAGGCGCTCCTCGAGCCGGGCGACGAGATCGTCTGCGGCTGGCCCTCGTTCCCGAGCTACGTGATCGACGCGAAGAAGCTCGACGCCGTGCCGAGGACGGTGCCGCTTCACGGCCACCGCTACGACCTCGACGCGATGCTCGACGCGGTCGGCGAGCGGACGAAGATCGTCTACGTCTGCCACCCGAACAATCCGACCGGGACGATGAACACGCGCGCCGAGCTCGACCGCTACTTCGACCGCGTCCCCGACCACGTCCTCACCGTCCTCGACCAGGCGTACCTCGAGTACATCGACGACCCGGACTATCCGGACGGGATCGCCGAGTACGCAAAGGCCGGCCGGCGCGTGGTCGTCCTGCGCACGTTCTCGAAGATCTTCGGCCTCGCCGGGCTTCGCGTCGGCTACGCGATCGGCCCGGATGCGCTCGTGACCGGGCTCGCGAAGGTGCGGCGCGCATTCGACATCACGACGCCTGCGCAGGAGGCAGCGCTCGCGAGCCTCGACGACGACGCCGAGCTCGAGCGGCGCCGGCGCGAGAACGCGGCCCAGCGGCCCGAGGTCGAGCGGATCATGCGCGAGCACGGCCTCGAGCCGACCGGGCCCGCGGTTGCGAACTTCCTCTTCGCCGAGGTCGGCGAGGACTCGCGGCCGCTGTTCGAGCGACTCCTGCGCGAGGGTGTGATCGTCCGTCCGACGCATGGATTCGGCGCCGAGAACGCGATCCGAGTCACGGTCGGGACCGCGGAGGAGAACGCGTTCTTCGGCGACGCGCTCGAACGCGTCCTCGACACGGCCGCCACGGCCTAGTCCGTAAAAACCCTCGTTCGGGGCGCCCCGACGCTGTTAGCGTTTCGGAGGCCGTGAGCCGCAATCCGAACGGCCGCCGGTTCGACGTTCTCCGCCGCGAGACGCACTTCCGTTCGCTCTTCGTCGCGACGCTGTTTTCCGGCCTGGGGACGTGGCTCGCGCTCGTCGCGCTGCAGATCGACATGCTCCACCGGACGCACTCGCCCGTCTGGATGAGCGCGCTCCTGATCGCGAACATCCTCCCGGCCGTCCTGATCGGCCTGCTCGCGGGCCCGCTGATCGACCGCCTCGCCCGACGTCGCCTGATGGTCGGCGCCGACCTCGCCCGCGGCGCCGTGTTCTGCGCGCTGCCGTTCGCGCCGAACGCGACGACGATCGTCGCTCTCGCCGCGGTGGCCGGAGTCGCGAACGGGTTCTTCCGCCCGGCGGTCTACGCCGGCTTGCCCAACCTCGTCTCCAACGAGGACCTGCCGCAGGCGAACTCGCTGCTCCAGACGATCGACAACTCGACGTGGGCGATCGGCTCGCTCGTCGGCGGGGCGCTCGTCGCAGCTCAGGGCCCGAACATCGCGTACTGGGTCAACGCCGCCACCTTCGCCGCTTCGGCGCTCCTGCTCTCGCGGATCCCGCACCGGCTGCTGCAGGAGGGGAAGGCCGAGAGCCGCGGACACTGGCGCGATCTCGCCGACGGCTTCGGGATCGTGCTCCACTCTCGCGCGCTGCTCACGGTGTTGATCGCGTGGAACGTCGGCATGGTCGCGAACGGCTTCGTCAACGTCGGCGAGCCGTTCCTCGCCACCGACGTCTTCTCCGCGGGCAGCTTCGGGCTCGGCCTGCTGATGGGCGCCGCGGCCGTCGGACTCGCCGTCGGCGCCTTCCTCGCCGGCTCCTGGATCGAGCAACGAGGGCTCGCGAACGTCTACGGCATCTCCCTGGCGCTGATGGCGGTTGGGATCGGCGCCGCGGCTCTCGCGCCGAACGTGTGGGTCGCCGCCGCCTGCGTGATCCTCTCGGGCGCGGGCAACGGCGCGACGATCGTCTGCAACGCGCTGCTCGTCCAGCGCGGCGCGCCCGACCGCTACCGCGGGCGTGCCTTCACGCTGCTGATGAGCTCGAACGTCGCGGTGCTGACGGTCGGCATGGTCGTCGCGGGACGGCTGACCGACTCCGTCGGGGCGCGCTGGATCTGGGGCGCGGCCGCGATCCTGACCCTCGCGGCGTCGATCGTCGGCTACACGCTCGCGCGCGGCGTGCGCGACCAGCCCGAGGCGGCGCCGGAGCCGCTGCCGACGGGGCTCGAGCGCGAGGCCGCCGTCGAGGCCCACTCGCAGTCCGCATAGCATCCGGGCCATGGCGGCGCGGCGGGAGTTCACGCGCGAAACGCTCGCGGCGGGAGTCAGAGCGGGCGAGAAGCGGGCGCTCGCCCGCGCGATCACGCTGGTCGAGAACTCCGATCCGCTCGCGTACGAGCTCGTCCGCGACGTCTATCCCGACACCGGCAAGGCCTATGCAGTCGGCGTCACGGGGCCGCCGGGCGTCGGGAAGTCGAGCCTCATCTCCGCGCTCGTCCGACACGTTCGCGACCGGGACCAGGGGGTCGGCGTCATCTCGGTCGATCCCTCGAGCCCGTTCACGCAGGGCGCGCTGCTCGGCGACCGGATCAGGCTCGCCGACCACTTCCTCGACCCCGAGGTCTTCATTCGCTCGATGGGGACGCGCGGCCACCTCGGCGGCCTCGCCGAGGCGACGCTGCAGGCGTTGCTCGTGCTGGACGCGGCGGGCAAGGAGCTCGTCTTCCTCGAGACCGTCGGCGCGGGGCAGAGCGAGGTCGAGGTGATCGGGATCGCCGACACCGTCCTGCTCGTGCTGATGCCCGGCTCGGGCGATTCGATCCAGGCGCTGAAGGCGGGGATCATGGAGATCCCGGACGTGATCGCGATCAACAAGATGGATCACCCCGCCGCGAAGACGATGCTGAACGAGGTGCGCTCGATTCTCAGCCTCGACACGGAGCGGCAGTGGAAGCCGCCGATCGTCCTGACCGAGGCCGCGCGGGGCGAGAACATCGAGAAGCTCTGGGGGAAGGTCGAGGAGCACCGCGCCTTCCTCGATCAGGAGGGCCTACTCGAGCAGCGCCGGCGCGAGCACCTCGCGCGCGAGGTCTTCGCGGTCGCGTCGGCGCGCGCGAAGTCACACTTGGAGCACGCGGTCGCCGACGACCCGGAGCTCCGCCGCCTCCTGGACGAGGTCCAGAATCGCGAGCTCGACCCGCTCACGGCCGTGCGAGAGATCATGATTCGGGTGTTCAAAGTTGAAAACGGAAACAGCAGCCCCGACACTCGCTGAGATCCAGGCGGCGCGCGGCCGGATCCAGGGGATCGCGCGCGT
>JBPYFE010000113.1:0-8156 GCA_051986525.1 Gaiellaceae bacterium | reverse complement strand
CAGCATCTGCGTCGTGTACAGCATCGACCACGACAGCGTGTCGTAGGCCAGCCCCGGATCACTGAACTCGAAGTCGTTGTTGGAAGCGTTGACGCGAAGCGTCCCGCCCTTCAACGCATGCTTCGAGTGTGGCTTGGCAGCCCGGTGCGACGAGGCCGTCGCCGTCGACGCGAAGATCGCGCCGGCGAGCATCATCACCCCGAGAGCGGCAAGGACTCCTGACAGCAGTGACTTCTTGTGCATCTGGCTCCTTTCGGACGTTGTTCGTGCCTCTGGCAGGCCGGGCTCAGACCCGGCCCGGGGAGGCGGTACGGGCACGAGCCCCCCCGTGCCCATACCGGCCGAACGGTTCAGCAAGCGCTGCAGGGGCCTGCACATCGATGCCGCCCGACGGGAGTCGTGGCGTCGAACGGATCTCCGAGTGTCTTCCCACAGCTACCTGGTAGGACGGCGGCCGACCTGTCAGCGATGGCCGATTTCGATCCGGCGTCCGGAATCGGGGATCGGTTTACGTTCGTCTTGCGCTTCGTTAAGCCGCGCGCAATACCACGGCACCAAACCGGCATTCGGTTGGCGCCGTCAGCCGCCGCCGTAGATCGAGATCGGCAGCTCGAGCATCACCTCGTCGCCCGGAACCGTCTCGGCCTCGAGGCGCTCGAGCACCTCGGCGGCCCCGGGGGCGGCTGCGAGGAGCCGCGTCACGACCTCCTCGGTCGAGTCGAGCTGGACGAGTTCCTGCTTGAACGGCCGAGGGAAGCGGCCGTGGCCGAGGTACCAGGCGTAGAACTTCTTCAGGAAGCCGGAGGCTCGGCGCTCGCCGAGCTCGCGCACCGTCTCGCGGACGAACAGGATCAGCTCCGCAGCGACCTCTTCGCGCGACGGCTCATGGCCGTTGCGGCCGAGGATCTCCGCGATCGCCCAGGGATTGCCCTGCGCGGCGCGTCCGACCATCACCGCCGCCGCGCCCGTCGAGGCGAGGACGTCCTCCGCCCGCTGGCGAGAGATGATGTCGCCCGAGGCCACGACCGGGACGGGCACGCGCTCGACGAGTTCGGCCGTGAGAGCGTGGTCGGCGGTGCCGGTGTACATCTGCCGGGCGGAGCGCGGATGGAGGGTCAGGCTCTGTGCGCCGGCCTCGACGAGCCGCGGCCCGACGTCGAGGCACGCCCGCGAGCCGTTCTCGAGGCCGCGGCGCATCTTGACCGTCACCGGCACGTCGACCGCCGCCGCGACCGCGTCGACGATCCGGCAGGCGCGGTCCGGATCGTCGAGCAGCGTCGCGCCGGCGCCGGTCTTCGTCACCTTGCGGACGGGGCAGCCGAAGTTGATGTCGACGATGTCGGCGCCTGCGCGCTCCACCATCCCTGCGGCCTCGGCCATCAGCGCCGGCTCGGAGCCGAAGATCTGAACGGCGAGCGGGCGCTCGTCGCTCGCGATCCGCAGGTAGCCGAGCGTGCGCTCGTTCTGGTGGTGGAGACCCGCGCAGCTGACCATCTCGGAGCAGACGAGTCCGGCGCCGAAACGGCGGCCCTGACGACGAAATGCCTGCACACTGACGCCTGCCATGGGCGCCAGGACGAGGCGTGAGGGGATCTCGACCGGGCCGATCTGCCAGCTTTCAAGGAGATTTGCCTGCATAACTCACAAAAAGCTTATCTTCGAGAGGATTGCGCGGGGCACGCGGCGTTCGCTAGAATCCTCGCCCGCGACGGCTGCGAAAGCCGCGCGTTTTTTTGTCGAAAGGCGGCAGGAGATGAGCGTGAAGGAAGTCATCCTCACCAAAGAGGGCTACGAGAAGCTCCGCAAGGAGATCGAGTACCTGTCCAACGACAAGCGCCGCGAGGTGGCTGACCGGATCCGCCATGCGCGCGAGTTCGGCGACATCGCCGAGAACTCCGAGTACGACGACGCGAAGAACGAGCAGGCGATGCTCGAGCACCGCATCGCGACGCTCGAAGAGCGGCTTCGCTCGGCTCGTGTGATCTCGCGGAAGGACGTCGCCAAGGACGTCGTCTCGATCGGCTCGACCGTGCGCCTCAGGGACATGGACGCGAACAAGACGTTCGAGTACAAGATCGTCGGCTCCGCGGAGGCGAACCCGTCCGAGAACAAGCTCTCGAACGAGTCCCCGGTCGGCAAGGCGATCATGGGGCACAAGAAGGGCGAGACCGTCGAGGTTGCCGCACCGCGCGGCTCGCTCAAGTTCAAGATCCTCGAGATCAAGGCCGCCTAGGGGGTCGCGGCCCGGAGCCGCGGATGTTCGAGCGCTTCACCGAGCGTGCCAGGCAAGTCGTCGTGCTTGCGCAGGACGAGGCGCGCCTGCTCAAGCACGGCTCGATCGGCACCGAGCATCTGCTGCTCGGGCTGCTGCGCGAGGAGGACAGTCCTGCCTGTGCGGTCCTCCGGTCGCTCGGCATCGAGCTCGAGGAAGTCCGCGCGCGGGTGGCCGAGATCGTCGGTGTCGGAGATTCCGGAGTCCCCGGCCAGATCCCGTTCACCCCGCGGGCGAAGAAGGTGCTCGAGCTGTCGCTGCGCGAGGCGATCTCGCTCGGGCACGACTACATCGGGACCGAGCACATCCTCCTCGGGATCGTCCGCGAGAACGGAGGGGTCGCCTCCCGGGTCATGCTCGGACTCGGAGCGGACGCCGACGCCGTTCGCGAAGCGGTGGCCGCAACCGTTCCGACAGCTCCCCGACCGCAGCGCATGCCTCAGCAATGGCGCCGGCGCCGGCGGAAGTTCAGAGCGCTCGGACACGCGCGCGACGAAGCGCTCGAGGAAGGGAACTACGACCTCGCACGCAAGCTGCTCGAGCTCGAGATCGAGGAGCGGGAGCGCGCTAGGGGCGAGCCTCCCGCCGACCAGCCCGAGGCCGGAGCCGCGTAGACTCGCGGCGTGGCGGGACTCCCCAAGCGCTTCCCCGATCGTGACGAGATCGCGGCTGTCCGCGCAGAGGCGGAGCCGCTCGAACCGGGCGCAGAGGCGGACACCAGGCGGCGCGTCGCCGGGCGGGTCATGGGCCGACGGGACATGGGCAAGATCGTCTTCCTCGACCTCGTCGACCGGTCGGGACGGCTGCAGCTCCTCTGTCCGGCCGACCGCACCGGGCAGGTGGACGTCGACCTCGGTGACATCGTCGGCGCCGAGGGAGCGCCGTCGAGGACGCGCCGCGGGGAGCCGAGCCTGGCCGTCGACGAGCTGACGCTGCTGGCGAAGATCCGCCGCCCCCTTCCCGACACCTTCCACGGCGTCACCGATCCCGAGATTCGCTACCGGCAGCGCTATCTCGACCTGCTCATGAACGAGGAGTCGCGCGCCGACTTCATGCTCCGCGCCCGCATGGTCACCGCGCTTCGCGCCTATCTCGACTCGCAGGGCTTCGTCGAGGTCGAGACGCCGATCCTCCAGCCCCGCTACGGCGGCGGCTTCGCGGAGCCGTTCACGACCCGCTCGAACCTGCTCGACCAGGACCTCTACCTGCGTATCGCCGACGAGCTCTACCTCAAGCGCCTGATCGTCGGCGGCCTGGAGAAGGTCTACGAGCTGTCGAAGGACTTCCGCAACGAGAGCTACTCGTACAAGCACTCGCCGGAGTTCACGCAGCTCGAGTGGTACGAGGCGTACGCCGACTACCGCGACACGATGGCGCGCACCGAGGAGCTGGTCGAGAGCGCCGCGCTGGCCACGATCGACGGTACGGAGGCGACCTTCCGCGGCCACGAGGTCGACCTCGCGAGGCCCTGGGCGCGCGTTCGGTTCCCCGACGCCCTGGCCGAGAAGGGCGTCTGGACTCGTGACACGGAGGAGCTGAAGGCGAAGCTGACCGAGGCGGGCGTCGACATCGGCCGCGACAACACGTGGTCGCAGCTCGTCGACCACGCCTATTCACACTTCGTCGAGCCGGAGTTGATCCAGCCGACGATCGTCTACGACTGGCCGATCGAGCTGTCGCCGTTCGCGCGCACGACGGACGACGACGAGTCGATCGTCGAGCGTTTCGAGGTCGTGGTCAGCGGCATGGAGCTAGCGAACGCGTTCAGCGAGCTGAACGACAGCGAGGAGCAGGAGCAGCGCTTCCGGATGCAGGAGGCCGAGCGGGAGGCAGGGGACGTCGAGGCCGAGCCGGGCGATCCGGACTACGTCGAGGCGATGTCGTACGGGATGGCGCCGAACGGCGGCTGCGGTATCGGCATCGACCGCCTGGCGATGGTGCTGGGCGGCCGCGACACGATCCGCGACGTGATCCTGTTTCCCCTGCTGCGGGAACGCGACTGAGGACGCGCCGCTCGCGTGCCGCCGCTCGTCCTCCTCTACCACGCCGTCTCCGACACCTGGCCGCATCAGCTCTCGGTCTCGCCCGGTGCGCTCGAGGCGCAGCTGCAGCTTCTCCTCCGGCAGGGCTACCGCCCCGTGACGGCGGCCGAGGCCGTCTCCGGCGAAGGGAAGTTGCTGCACGTCACGTTCGACGACGCGTTCACGAGCATGCGGCAGGGGTTGCCGATCCTCGAGCGTCTCGGCGTGCCCGCGACCGTCTTCGCTTGCACGGGTTACGCCGACGACCCTCGACCGCTGAGCGTGTCGGAGCTCGCCGACGAGCTCCACACGCATGCCGACGAGCTGCGGACGATGAGCTGGGGCGAGCTGCGCGAGCTCGACGGGCGCGGGGATATCGAGGTCGAGGCGCACACGGTCTCGCACCCGCACCTGCCGACGCTCTCGGACGAGGAGCTCGAGGAGGAGCTGACCGCGTCGAAGCGGCGGCTCGAGGAGGAGCTCGGCAGCCCGTGCCGCTTCCTCGCCTATCCGTTCGGCGAGTGCGACGACCGCGTCCGCGCCGCGGCTCGCGCCGCCGGCTACGAGGCGGCCTTCGGGCTGCCCGGCGACCCGACGGGCGATGACCCGTTCGACGTCTTCCGCGTCGGCGTCTGGCGCCGTGACAGCGCCCGCAGGGTCGCGTTCAAGGCCCGCCCGGCCGTCCGGTCGCCGTTCGCAGTCCGCGTCCGCCGCGCGCTCGGCGTGACGGACTAGGGCGCCGCCCGCAAGCCCTCGATCACGTCGGTCAGGATCTGATCCAGGTCGCGCGTCGGCTTCCAGCCGATCGCGTTGCCGATCTTCTCGATCGACGGCTCGCGGTGCAGGACGTCCTCGATGCCGAGGCCGTAGACCTCCTCGTGCGGGATGAACTCCATGCCCGAGCTCGACCCGGTCGCCGCGAGCACCCGCTCGGCGAGCTGGAGGATGCTCACCCGCTCGGCGGAGCCGATGTTGAAGATCTCGCCCGAGATCCCCTTCGCCTCCACCAGCCCGAAGACGGCGCGGATCGTGTCCTGCACGTGGCAGAACGATCGCGTCTGCGTGCCGTCTCCGTGCACCTCGAGCGGCTGGCCCGAGAGCGCCTTCTCGACGAAGCGGGGGATCACCATCCCGTACTGGCCCTGCTGCCGCGGGCCGACGGTGTTGAAGAAGCGGCCGATGACGCAGTCGAGCTCGCGCTCCTGGTGGAACGCGAGCGCGAGGAACTCGTCCATCGCCTTCGAGTCGGCGTAGAGCCAGCGCCGCTCCGTGACCGGGCCGTAGACACGCCGGTCGTCCTCGCCGAGCGGCCGCTCCTCGCGGTGGTCCCCGTAGACCTCCGAGCTCGACGCGATGAAGACGCGCTTGCCGAAGTTGTTGCAGTACTCGAGAACGGTCTCCGTCCCCTGGACGTTCGTGACCATCGTGTGGACGGGCTGCTCGACGATCAGCCGCACGCCGACGGCGGCCGCCAGGTGGTAGACGACGTCGACGCGGTGGACGAGCTCGCTGACCACGGACCGGGACAGGATCGAGTCGACCACCAGGTGGAAGCTCGGGTCGTCACGGAGCTTCTCGACGTTGCGGTTGACGCCGGTCGAGAGATCGTCGAGTGCCCAGACCTCCCAGCCCTCGCCGAGGAGGAGCTCGGCCAGATGGGAGCCGATGAAGCCAGCGCCCCCGGTGATCAGCGCCTTCTTCCCGGGCACGGCGGCAGGCTATCTGAGCCCCCGGCGCCCACTCGGAGTCGTGTTAAGGCGGTGTTGGGCGCGTCTCTGCCGCACCCGAGCCCTGGGCTAAGATTGCCTTCCAGTGTTCGAACGGTTCACAGAGCGGGCCCGCCAGGTCGTCGTCCTCGCCCAGGACGAGGCCCGCGCCCTGAAGCACAACTACATCGGCACCGAGCACATCCTCCTCGGCCTGCTGCGCGAAGAGGAAGGCCTCGCAGCGCGGGTGCTGGAGTCGCTCGACATCACGGTCGAAGAGGTTCGTGCCCAGGTCGCCCGTATCGTCGGCCAGGGCGACGAGGTCACGACCGGCCAGATCCCGTTCACGCCGCGCGCGAAGAAGGTGCTCGAGCTGGCGCTTCGCGAAGCGCTGTCGCTCGGCCACAACTACATCGGCACCGAGCACATCCTGCTCGGCCTCGTCCGCGAGAACGAGGGCGTCGCGGCGCGCATCCTGCTCGACTTCGACGCCGACGCCGAGAAGATCCGCAACGAGATCATCCGCATGCTCTCCGGCCCCGGCCGCCGGCAGCAGGGCGGCGGAGGCGGCACCGGCGAGAAGACGAAGAGCTCGAAGCTCCTCGACCAGTTCGGCCGCAACTTCACGCGGCAGGCCGCCGAGGGCAAGCTGGACCCGGTCGTCGGCCGGCAGACCGAGATCGAGCGGATCATGCAGATCCTCTCCCGCCGCCAGAAGAACAACCCGGTGCTGATCGGCGAGCCCGGCGTCGGCAAGACCGCCGTCGTCGAGGGACTGGCGCAGCGCATCGCCGCCGGCCAGGTGCCGGAGCTCCTGAAGGGCAAGCAGATCTACTCGCTCGACCTGGCCGCCCTTGTCGCCGGCTCGAAGTACCGCGGCGAGTTCGAGGAGCGCCTGAAGAAGGTCATGAAGGAGATCCAGCAGCGGGGCGACATCATCCTGTTCATCGACGAGCTCCACAACCTCGTCGGCGCAGGCGCCGCCGAAGGCGCGATCGACGCCGCCTCGATCCTGAAGCCCGCCCTGGCGCGCGGCGAGCTGCAGACGATCGGCGCGACGACCCTCGACGAGTACCGCAAGTACCTCGAGCGCGACGCTGCCCTGGAGCGCCGCTTCCAGCAGATCCGCGTCGAGGAGCCGTCGGTCGACGAGACGATCCAGATCCTCCGCGGCCTGCGCGACCGCTACGAGGCTCACCACCGCGTGAAGATCACCGACGAGGCGCTGCACGCCGCGGCGACGCTCGCCGACCGCTACATCCAGGACCGCCACCTTCCGGACAAGGCGATCGACCTCATCGACGAGGCCGCGTCACGCATGCGCATCCGCACGATGACCGCGCCGCCGCGCTACCGCGAGCTCGAGGAGGAGATCGAGAAGGTCCGCAAGGAGAAGGAAGACGCGATCGAGGCGCAGGAGTTCGAGAAGGCCGCGAGCCTCCGGGACAAGGAGCGCAAGCTCACGCAGAAGAAGCGCGAGCTCGAGGAGCAGTGGCAGAACTCCGAGGCGGAGGAGCAGCCGGAGATCGGCGAGGAGGAGATCGCCGACGTCGTCTCGATGTGGACGGGCATCCCGGTCTTCAAGCTCACCGAGGCCGAGACGCAGAAGCTCCTGCACATGGAGGAGGAGCTGCACAAGCGCGTCATCGGCCAGCACGAGGCGATCGTCGCCGTGTCGAAGTCGATTCGCCGCTCCCGCGCGGGGATCAAGGACCCGAAGCGCCCGACCGGCTCGTTCATCTTCCTCGGCCCCTCCGGCGTCGGGAAGACCGAGCTGGCGCGCACGCTGGCCGAGTTCCTGTTCGCTGACGAGGACGCGATGATCCAGGTCGACATGTCGGAGTACATGGAGAAGCACTCCGTGTCCCGGCTCGTCGGCTCGCCTCCGGGCTACATCGGCTACGACGAGGGCGGCCAGCTCACGGAGGCCGTGCGCCGGAAGCCGTACTCGGTGCTGCTGCTCGACGAGATCGAGAAGGCGCACCCGGACGTCTTCAACATCCTCCTGCAGATCCTAGAGGACGGCCGGCTGACCGACGCGCAGGGCCGGAAGGTCGACTTCCGGAACACGATCGTGATCATGACCTCCAACATCGGCTCGGGCTCGATCTCGAAGAACGTGTCGCTGGGCTTCTCGGTCGGCGACGACTCGGGGCT
>JBPYFE010000112.1:0-6029 GCA_051986525.1 Gaiellaceae bacterium | reverse complement strand
CTACTTCAGCAGCCGCGAGAGACGCCTGTCCTTGAGGACGCGTCCTTCCGTCTGGCAGTCCGGGCAGTAGTAGACCGTGTGCTCCTCGTAGTCGACGCGCGCGATCGGCGTGCCGCAGACGTAGCATGGCTCGTCGAGCCGGTCGTGGACGCGGTAGACGCGCTTGTCTCCGGCGCCCTGCTCGCGCAGCTCGAGCCCGCGCGAGAGCTCCGCGTCGATCGCCGCAGCGAGGCGCTCGACCTCGTCGCTCGAGAGCTCGTATGTCAGCGCGTACGGCGACAGCTTCGCGTGGTGCAGGATCTCGTTCGCCCAGGCGCGGCCGATGCCGGCGAGCACGCGCTGGTCCCGGAGGAGCGAGTGCAGGCGCCGCGACTCGTTCGCGCAGATCTCGCCCAGGCGCTCCGCGCCGAGTCCCAGCGCCTCGGGGCCGAGGTGCGCGACCTCGGCGTCGGCGGCCTCCGGGCTGAGGATCCAGACGCCGGCCCGCTTCTTCGAGCCGGCCTCGGTGAGGACGAGCTCGGCGCCTCCCTGGAACCGGAGCCGGAACGCAGCCGTCTTCGGCCCTTTCTCGCCCGCGGCCAGGAAGCGGAGCCGGCCTGCAGACATCAGGTGCAGCAGGATCACCAGCTCGCCGTCCTCGGTCGGGAAGAGCAGCCGCTTGCCCCGCCGCTCGACCCCTGCGAGCCGCCTGCCTTCGAGTGCCGACAGCGGCGGGTCGAACGTCTTCAGCGTCGCGATGTGGGCCGGGCCGGCCTTCTCGATCGGGAAGGCCCGGACTGCGTCGTCGAGGCTCCGCCGGAGCGCTTCGACCTCGGGCAACTCGGGCATCTAGGGTCTTGCCTCCATGGACGCGATCAGCGTAGCCGTGCGCCGCGGCGAGTTCGTGGAATCCGTTCACCGCGTCCACGCGGTCGTCGTCCAGGACGGCGCCGTCGTCGCCGAGGCGGGCGACCCGGCGTTAATGACCTCGCTGCGCTCCTCGGCGAAGCCGTTCCAGGCGCTGCAGCTCGTGCGCGCGCGGGACGACCTCGACGACGCCGACGTCGCGATCGCCTCCGCGTCGCACAACGCGACCCCGGAGCAGATCGACGCCGTTCGTAGCCTGCTCGCGAAGGCGCCGGCGAGGGAGGACGAGCTCGAGCTCGGGATCCAGGAGGGCCGGCCGCCGGAGCCGATCTTCCACAACTGCTCCGGCAAGCACGCCGGCATGCTCGCGACCTGTCGCGCCCGCGGTTGGGAGTCGGCCGGCTACCGGCTGCGCGGCCACCCGTTGCAGGAGGCGATCGTCGCCGAGGTTGCCGCGGCGGCGGAGGTCGACGAGGGCGAGCTCGAGACCGCGGTCGACGGCTGCGGCGTCGTCTGCTTCGCGCTCCCGCTCGAGCGCGTCGCGTTCATGTTCTCGCGGCTCGAGACGCGCGACGGCGGCGCGCAGGTCGCGGCCGCGATGCGCGCGCATCCGCGCCTCGTCGGCGGCGAGGACCGGCCGGACACGGACCTGATGGAGACGCTCCCGGGCTGGGTGGCGAAGGGCGGCGCCGAGGGCCTGCTTTGCGCCGCCGGCCCGGGCGGGATCGGCGTCGCGCTGAAGAGCGCGGACGGCTCCTTCCGGCCTCTGCGCGCCGCGGTCCCCCACGTGCTCGGCCGAATCGGCGTCGACGCAGGGGCGCGCTTCGGCGACCATCCGGTCCGCAACAGCCGCGGCGAGGAGGTCGGCGCGGTTGTCGCAACCACCTGAGATTTTTCTTCCAAATTCCGGAATCGCGAGGTATAACTCCAGCGCGCGGGAGGGAGCCGGGGAGGTGAGAGCCGTCGGCTCTTCTCGTGTCCAGTAGGTCAGCCCCCAGCCAACCGACACGAGACGAACGGAGGCCGCTTGCTCACCGTCGAGATCTCGCTCCCGGAGGTTGAAGAGCTCCAGAAGCTCGTCCAGGAAGGTCTGGAGAAAGGGGTCCTCAACTACGACGAGATCGCCACGGGGCTCGACGAGGTCGAGCTCACGAAGGAGCAGATCGAGGACTTCTACACGTACCTGATCGACCACGGCGTCGAGCTCGTCGAGGGCGAGACGCACAAGCATCCGCCGCACGAGCAGCCAAACCTCGCCGAAGAGGAGGCGGCGAAGACGCCGAAGCTCGACCTGACGGTCGAGCCGTCGCTCGACTCGCTGCGGCTCTACCTGCGCGAGATCGGCAAGGTCCCGTTGCTGACCGCCGACCAGGAGGTCTATCTGGCGAAGCGGATCGAGCGCGGCGACATGGGGGCGAAGACGCAGATGATCGAGGCGAACCTTCGGCTCGTCGTCTCGATCGCGAAGTCGTACCTCGGCCGCGGGCTCAGCTTCCTCGACCTGATCCAGGAAGGCTCGCTCGGCCTGATCCGGGCGGTCGAGAAGTTCGACTACCGCAAGGGCTACAAGTTCTCGACCTACGCGACCTGGTGGATTCGCCAGGCCGTGACGCGGGCGATCGCCGACAAGGCGCGGACGATCCGGATTCCGGTGCACATGGTCGAGAAGCTGAACAAGGTCGTCCACATCGAGCGCCAGCTCGTCCAGCGCCTCGGGCGAGAGCCGCGGCCCGACGAGATCGCTGAGGAGCTCGAGATGACGACGGCCGAGGTGCGAGAGATCTTGCGCATGGCCCAGCATCCGGTCTCGCTCGAGAAGCCGATCGGTGAGGAGGAGGAGTCCGAGCTCGGCGACTTCGTCCCCGACGACGCGGCCGAGTCTCCGGACGAGCAGGCATCGCTCTCCCTCCGGCGGGAGGACATCGAGAACGCGTTGGCGTCGCTGCCGGAGCGGGAGCGGAAGGTGATCGAGCTCCGCTTCGGGCTGACCGGCGAGCAGCCGTGCACGCTCGAGGAGGTCGGCAAGGCCTTCGGCGTCACCCGCGAGCGGATCCGCCAGATCGAGAACAACACGCTCAAGAAGCTGGAGTCCCTGCCGGAAGCGCAGGGGCTCAAGGACTGCGTCTAGCAGTCTCGGCGTCTAGCCGCGCGCCGGCGTGAAGACCGGCATCCGGGCCTTGACGGCGATCGGCCGGCCGTCGGCGAGGTAGCCCGGACGGTTCGTGTGGAAGTTGAGCGTCCACGGCCCGCGGTGGTCGACGCGCAGGACGACCGTGCGGTGCGAGCCCGGCCGGACGACGACCTTCCGCTGCACGCCCGGGCCTGCGAGCTGCAACACCGTCCGCTCCGTGTTCTTCGGCAGCGAGAGCGGGAACCGAAGCGTTCCGCGTACCCGTCCGCCGCGCGCCGGCCAGACGGTCAGGTGACCACCCTGCGCGAGCCAGCCGTCCGTGTAGAGGCCGCCGATGAAGAAAGAGAGCCGCGGAGTGCCGAGCGGCCGCCACAGCTGATAGTCGACGCCGCGTCCGACGAGCCTCGCGTTGCGGAACCGCATTCGGACCGCGTAGTTCGAGATCGCGAGCGGTGCGCGGACGACGTGGCTCCCGCGGACCAGCCGGCCGCGCGCGTCCGTGGTCAGCTGCGGATGTCCGAAGGCGTCGATCGCCGAGGCCTGGTCGAAGAAGAGGACGGTGTCGAGCGAGCGATTCCAGAACAGCTCCTCGTGTGCGCGCGCGTGCGGCGTTCCCGGCGTCTGCACGAGCAGCACGTGCTTCAGGCCGGAGTGGTCGATCCAGCGCGCGTCCGGCGGCAGGTACGAGGCGCGGACCGCGCGCGAGACGTGGTGGTCGAAGGCCACCGACCCGGCCGAGGCAGCGCAGGCGAGCAGCAGCGTCACCGCGAGCGCCGGCACGGCGAGGCGCCCGCGCCACGCGATCCCGACCGCGAGCACCGAGAGCAGCGCCGCGACGACGGCGACCACGAGCGAGCCGTTGGCGACGCCGATGGCGTGCTCGAGGCGGAACACGCCGAGCAGGAACGGCGAGTCTTGCTTGTTGTCGGCGATGCTGTACGGCGCCAGCGGCACGCGGGCGGAGACCGCGAGCAGCGAGACGCCGAGCAACGCCACAGCGAGCCGGCCCGGCCGGCCGCGGTTCAGGTACAGCGCGAACCAGGGAAGGACGAGCGGCAGCAAGGCCATGAAGTAGCGCTCCTGGAAGCGCGCCGACCCGTTCGACGCGTACATCGAGGTCTCGGCGAACAGGATCAACAGCAGCCCGACCGTGACGCCGCCGAACGCCGCCTCCTCGCGCGAGCGCGGCCGCCAGAGCGCGTAGCCGAGGCCGAGGAGCGCGCCGGGGATCAGCACCCAGCCGGCGCAGTACACGAGCAGCATCGCGTCGGTCGCGATCCAATGGGCGATCGCGCCCGGGCGGACGTGCAGCTGGACGATGCCGTTGTAGTAACCGAGCGCGCGGCTGGGGCCGAGCGCCAGGAGCAGCACTGCCGGCGCGGCGAAGATCGCCCACGTCAGCCGGAACCTCCGCAGCGCGGCGCGGACCGAGAACCGCTCGACCGCGAGCGCTCCGACGACGAGCACGACGGGCAGGAGTGCGTACTGGATCCGCGTCAGCGTCGTCACCACCGTCAGGCCGACGAACGCGAGCTGGTTCCAGCGCGTCGGCCGCGAGAGCACCCGAACCGCGAGGTAGACGGCGGTCAGCGCGAGCGGATAGGCCATCGGGTCCGCGAGCACGAAGGAGACGAAGAACAGATCGGGCGAGGCGACGGTCAGAGCGCCCGCGACCAGCGCCCAGCCGGCGCCGAGGCCGAGCCGGCGGGCGAGCAGGTAGACCGGCACCGCGGCGAGCGACATGAAGAGCGCGTTCTCGGCCTGCGTCAGCCGGTAGGCGAGCTCGGGATCGTGCGTGAGCCAGAAGGGCGCCGCAGCAACCGGCTCGAGCATCGCCGGGAAATGCGCGGCCTGACCGCGGATCAGCGGCCGGCCGTGCTCGGCGAGCGAGCGCGCGATCGAGCCGTAGATGTACTCGTCGGGAAAGTAGAGCGGCGTCGCGTGACCGAGCGCGACGAGCAGACGGACGAAGAAGCTGACGCCGACGATCCCGGCGAGGACGAATCGCGCCGGCACGGCCGAGATGCGCTCGAGCCCGAACGGGAGCCGGAGCTCGTCGGTCCGCGCGACGGGAAAGTCGATCGCCACGAGACCGGCATCGGCACGAGCCGCCGATCCCTTGAACGAGGGATCCCTCGGTCTAGCTCAGTCGTTCTCGCCCGCGGCGCGCTCGACCGGGACGAAGAGCCGGCAGTGCGGGCACTTGAACCCCTGGTGGCGCGTCCCGGCGGCGAGCAGGTTGCCCTCGAACGGCTTCTTGCAGTGCGGGCAGACGATCACGTTCGGCGACTCTGCGGCGGGTTCGCTCATGTCTGCGAACGTAGCAGTCGGCGAGGACTGCTCGCCGGGCGTGCGCGCGATCGCCTCAGCCGGGCGCACGAGCGCTAGAGTCGGGCGCGTGAGGCGCCTCGCCCTGCTCGCAGCGGTGGCCGCTTGCCTCTGCCTCGGCGGTGGAAGCTCGGACGCCGCGACGTCCGGCTTCAGCGCCCACGTGACGAATCCGTGGTTCCCGTTGCCGGTCGGCCGCACGCTCGTCTACCGCGGCGAGAAGGACGGCAAGCCGACCCGCGACGTCGTCCACGTCACCAGCGCGACGAAGACGATCGCCGGCGCGGCCTGCGCCGCGATCAGCGACCGCCTCTACTCGCACGGACACGTGATCGAACGGACGACCGACTGGTACACGCAGGACGCGCGCGGAAACGTCTGGTACTACGGCGAGGACACGGCCGAGCTCGACGCGCACGGTCACGTGACCAGCCGCGAAGGGACGTGGCAGGCGGGCCGCGACGGCGCCAAGCCCGGGATCTTCATGCCGGCGCACCCGAAGGTCGGGATCGGGTTCCGCCAGGAGTACTACAAGGGCCATGCCGAGGACCACTTCCGGATCCTGAGCCTGCGGACGAGCGCGAAGACTCCGGCCGCCTCGTCGAGCCGCGCGATGCTGACGAAGGAGACGACGCCGCTCGAGCCGGGGGTCGTCGACCACAAGTACTACATCCGCGGGCTCGGGACCGTGCTCGAAGTGACCGTCACGGGCGGCTCGGAGCGG
>JBPYFE010000111.1:0-16797 GCA_051986525.1 Gaiellaceae bacterium | reverse complement strand
TCGGTCGTCGACGCGATCGCCTCGTTCACGGACTCGAACCCGTACGGCTTCGCCATCTCGACGCCCGCCACGAAGTTCGGGATCACGTAGCGCGGGCCGAAGACCTCGGCCGCGTCGAAGATCCGGCGGTGCCACTCCTCGCGGCCGACGTAGCGCTCCTTGCCCGGTGAGATCAGCGAGAAGAGGCGCTTGTCCCAGACCTCGTAGTTCGGGTGGTAGATCGTGATCCCGTAGTCCTTGAACCGCTGCACGTCGGCCTTCGGCAGCGCCTGCGCGACGACCTTGCCGATCCAGCGGCCCGGGAAGCGCTCCTCGATCGCCTTCGCGTAGCGACCGTAGAAGTCGGCCTCGGCGAGCCCGTCCACGGTGGACGTGACTGAGCCGCCCGTCAGCGTGTACGCCTTCGAGCCGCCGTCGTCGTAGCGGTCGATCAGCTCGAGCGCCTCGAGCACGTCCTCGACCGGCTTCACGCCCGTGTAGGGCCGGCCCTCTTTCTTGTGCTGGCGCCAGTTGTGATTGATGTCGCAGAACTGGCACTCCTCGTGCGCGCCGAAGTACTGGCAGAGCCGCAGCACGGTCAGGTAGACGAGGTAGCCCCACTGGATCGTCGGCGCGGTCTCCATCACGGTCTTCCCGTTCGCGAGCGCGTGCCGGTAGTACTCGGGCATCGGCGGCAGCGTCACGCCGGCGAGGTCGCGGCCCTCGAGCGAGAGGCGCAGCTCGCCGTCCTCGCGGGCAACTCGGTAGGGCGAGCCGGGGTTCACCCGCACGGAGACGATCGTCCGCCGCAGCTCGTAGGGCCCGCCGGTGAGCGCGATCTCCTCCGGCGGCCGGCGCAGCTTCGCCTCGCCGAGCTCGGCCAGCGGCTTCTGGTCGAACGAGAAGATGAAGTACGACTTCGGCTTCACCTCGCCGTCGAGGTTGTCGGTGAGCGCCGAGGCGTCGAAGGCGATTCCCGACCGCAGCAGATCCTCCTTCAGCACCGCCTCGCTCGGGATCTGCGGGAAGCGATCCATCAGGCTTTCGACCAGTTGCGTGCGGGCGGGCACGGGGAGAACCTATCCATCAGCCCAGCTTCGCGGCGAAGCTCGCGAGGCTGTCGCTGCCGTTGACGCGCAGGCGATCGAGCGTCAGGAGGCCGTCGCGCGGGCTCGCCGCGCCCTGGTTCTCCGTCGTCGCCCCGAGGAAGCCCGCGGCGCGGACGGCGCGAAGGACGCCCGCGTCGTAGCGGCCCGACGGGTAGCAGAAGAAGGCGACCGGAACGTGGAGCCGCCGCCGGATCCAGCGGCGCGAGCCGGCGACCTGATAGCGGAGCTGCGCGCCGTAGACCGTCGTCAGGTCGACGTGCGTCATCGTGTGCGCGTCGACCTCCCAGCCCTCGCGGACCATCGTCCGCAGCTGCGGGATGGTCAGCTTGCGGTCGAGGACGTTCTGCACGGCCAGGTTGAGCACCGCCGGCCAATTTCGGCGGAGGAGCAGTGGGCGGACGTTCGTGAAGTCCTCGGGATAGCCGTCGTCGAAGCTGAGCACCACCGGCCGCGGCGGCAGCGCGTAGCCGTACTTCCAGTACTCGTACACCCGCCGCAGCGAGACGGGCTGGAAGCCGTGGCGGCGAAGCCATTGAAGCTGGACGACGAAGCTCGAGCGGCGGACGTAGAGCTCGGGGAACGGCGCGTCGGCCGGCGCCGTGCCGACGACGTGGTACTCGAGGATCGGCACCGCGCGCGTGTGCGGATGGACGATCCGCGGCTTCGGCGGCGGCGCCTTCTTCGCCGGCGGCTTCGGCACCGTCGTCGACGCGGCGTGCTCGTGCATCGTCGAGCCGCAGCCGGCGACCCCGAGCGCCGTCAGGATGATCGCGACCGCCCTCACGCCGGAATCTTGGCAGCGAATTCCGCTACTTTGGGGCGGGGTCGAAGGTGGTACGTCGTTTCTTCATCGCTGCGCTACTCGCGTGCGCGTTCGCCGCACCGGCGAATGCCGCGACGGGAACGACGCTGATCCCGGGACTGACCTTCACGAAACGCGTGCTGTTCACCCCGCACGGCCCGGTCGCGGTCAACGTCCTGACGGCGCCTCGGCCGGGCGGCCTCTGGGCGCTGCGACCCGCGCTCTCCGACCTGGCGATCGCGGGACGGGAGCGCGTGACGGCGATGCAGCGCGAGGCTTCCGCGAGCGCGACCGTCGCCGGCGTCAACGGCGACTTCTTCAACGCGAACGACGGCCGGCCGGCCGGCGTCCTGATGCAGGACGGCGTGCTCTCGAGCCTGCCGGACTCGACGCGCACCAGTGTCGGCATCACCGGCGCCGGCGGGCTGATCGTCAAGCGCGCGGCGTGGAGCGGGTACTGGCAGGGACGCGGGCAGCGCCGCCCGCTGACCGGTCTGAACGAGCCCGCGAACCCCGGCGGGATCTCGCTCTACACGCCGGCGTGGGGCGCCTCGACCCCGCCCGCCGCGGGCGCGACCGAGGCGGTCGTCTACCCGTTTCCGGCCGTCACGCCCGAGACCGACCTGAGCGGGCCGGTCGTCAACTTCACCGAGGGCGGCAACACGCCGATCCCGCCCGGCGGCGCGGTGCTCTCGGCAACCGGCGGCTCGGCGCAGAAGCTCGAGGCCGAGGCGCCGCCCGGGCAACACGTCCTCGTCCGCCTCGCGCTCAGCTCCGGGTGGGACTCCGCCGTCGGCGCGATCGGCGGCGGGCCGCTGCTCGTCAAGAACGGCAAGGCGGTCTTCCGCGCGTTCGAAGACTTCGCCTCCTCGGTCCTGGCGCCGCGGACCGCGCGAACGGCGGTGGGGCAGCGGCGTGACGGCTCGATCGTCCTCGTCGCCGTCGACGGCGGCAGGGTCGGCTACAGCGTCGGCATGACGAACTACGAGCTCGCGCAGGAGATGGCGCTGCTGGGGTGTACGACGGCCTCCGCGCTCGAGCCGGGCCCGTCGACGACGATGGCGTTCGACGGGCAGCTCCTGAACAAGCCTTCGGATCCCTCGGGCGAGCGCGCGATCTCGGACGCGTTGTTCGTCTACTACTACGGGGTCTACGCGC
Organism: Gaiellaceae bacterium; assembly: GCA_051986525.1. Classification (GTDB taxonomy): domain Bacteria; phylum Actinomycetota; class Thermoleophilia; order Gaiellales; family Gaiellaceae; genus 13-2-20CM-68-14. The sequence goes on along the minus strand of JBPYFE010000111.1, from coordinate 13,749 downwards.
CGCCGCCGTCGGACGCGGTTCTGTCGCCGAACGGCGACGGCGTCGGCGACCGGGAGTACCTCAGCTACAAGGTCGTGCGGCCCTCGACCGTGACCGCGAGGATCGTCGGCCCCGACGGCGTCGCCCGCTTCACGCAGAGCGGGCCGCAGGCGCCCGGGACGTACAAGTTCTCGTATCCCGGCACGAAGGCCGACGGCAGCCTCGACACCGAAGGGCGCTGGCACTGGACCGTCACCGCGACCGACGACCTCGGCCGCCAGTCGAGCGCCGACCAGCCCTTCTGGCTCAACGTCACGCTCGGAAACCTGAGCGCGCCCGCCGGAGCCGTCGTCCGCGCCGGCCGCCGCATCGCGGTTGCGCACTTCAAGCTGACCCGGCCGGCGTCGGTGACGACGACGATCGAGAGCGCCAACGGCGTCCTGATCCGCAAGCTCGGGACGGCGAAGCTGAAGGCGGGTGCCGCGACCGTCCGCTGGGACGGCCGCGACCGGCGCGGGAGCCTGGTCTACGGTGGGCGCTACGTCGTCGTCGTCCGGGCGCAGAACGGCTTCGGCCCGACGGAGCTCTCCCGCACCTTCAGCGTCCGTCGGGGGTAGCTGCATACGATCCCGCGGTGCTCGCCTCCCTGACGAGCTCCGTCACGTCGTTCATCGGCAACCACGGGCTCTACGCGATCTTCCTGCTGATGGTCGTCGACGCGGTCTTCCCGGCCGCGAGCGAGCTGGTGATGCTCTACGGCGGCGCGCTCGCGTCGGGCGCGCTGTCGGGCCAGCACGTCGTTCTCTTCGGACACCAGATCTCGACGCCGTTCTGGGCCTTCGTCGCCGTTTCGCTCGCCGGCGTGCTCGGGAACACGGTCGGCTCGGTGATCGGGTGGGTGATCGGCTACTACGGCGGGCGGCCGCTGCTCGAGAACCGCGGTCGCTGGTTCCACCTCGACCACGAGAAGCTCGCGCGCGCCGACCGCTGGTTCGACCGCTACGACGAGAGCGCCGTCTTCTGGGGACGGATCGTCCCGGTCGTGCGGTCGTTCATCTCGATCCCGGCGGGCGTGCTGCGGATGCCGCTCGGCCGCTTCACGGTGCTGACCTTCCTCGGCTGCATCCCGTGGTGCTTCGGGCTCGCCGGCGCCGGCTGGGCGCTCGGCGCGAGCTGGGACAAGTTCCATCACGACTTCCGTTGGATCGAATATCTCGTCGTCCTCGGCGTCATCGCCCTGGCCGCCTGGCTGATCTGGCGCTGGCGCTCATCTAGAATCGCCAGAAGTGCCGGTCCCTCTAGTTGACGTCCGGGCGCAGTACGAGCGCCTGACGCCGCAGATCCTCGAGCGCGTTCAGGGCGTGCTCGAGTCCGGCAAGTTCATCCTCGGTCCGAACGTGTCCGCGTTCGAGGAGGAAGCGGCGGCCTTCCTCGGCGTCCCTGCGACGGTCGGCGTCGCGAACGGGACGGACGCGCTCGTGCTCGTCCTGAACGCGATGGAGCTGGGTGCCGACGACGAGGTCATCTGCCCCTCGTTCACGTTCTACGCGACGGCGGAGGCGATCATCCGCGCCGGCGCGAAGCCCGTTTTCGCAGACATCGACCCGGCGACGCTGAACCTCGATCCCGAGGACGTCGCCGCCAAGGTGACCGAGCGAACGCGCGCGATCATGCCGGTGCACCTGTTCGGTCGGCCGGCGCCGCTCGCCGCGCTGGCCGAGCTCGGGCTGCCGATCGTCGAGGATGCCGCCCAGGCCTTCGGCGCGCAGGGGATCGCGACGACCGGCGTCGCCTCGACGTTCAGCTTCTTCCCGACCAAGAACCTGTTCGGGATCGGCGACGGCGGGCTCGTCGCCGTCACGGACACCGAGCTCGGAGAGCGGGTCCGCATGCTCCGCTTCCACGGCTCGAAGGACAAGCAGACGTTCTCGTACATCGGGACGAACTCGCGACTGGACGAGATCCAGGCCGCGGTGCTGCGGCTCTTCCTCGGCGAGGTCGACGGCTGGAACCGCGCCCGGCGCGAGGCTGCGGCGCGCTACATGGAGCTCGGCCTCGGCGAGCTCTGCGAGGTTCCCGGGGACGAGCCCGGCCACGTCTACCACATGTACGTCGTCCGGACGCCCGAGCGGGCACGGCTCGCGGAGGCCTTGTCGGCCGCCGGAATCGGGAATGCTTCCTACTACGTGACCCCGCTCCATCGCCAGCCTGCGCTCCAGTTCCTCGGCTACGAGGACGGGTCGTTGCCCGAGACCGAGCGCGCCGCCCGCGAGAACCTGGCACTCCCGCTCTGGGCCGGCATTCCGGTCGAGATCCAGGAACAGGTCGTCTCGATCATCCGCCAGGCATCGACGGTCGGAGCGGCCCGATGATCCCGGTCAACCGGCACCGGCTCTGGCAGCTCGTCGCCGACGGCTTCCTGGTCGCGCTGGCCTGGTGGCTCGCGTTCGAGCTGCGCTTCGACCACGGCGTCCCGGTCTACTACCGGACGCTCTTCGAGCGCACGGTCCTGATCGTGGTCGGGATCAATCTGCTCGTCTTCATCCTCTTCGGCTTCTACGACCGCTGGTGGCGCTACGTCTCCACGCGCGACATGTGGGCCGCTGCCCGCGGCGTCACCGTCGCGTGCCTCGTCGCCGACGTGACCGTCTACTTCGCCTCGCCGGTCGCGGACGTGCGGCTGCCGCGCTCGATCGCGGTCATGGACTGGCTGCTCCTGCTCGCGCTGATCGCGGGCTCGCGGCTGCTCGCGCGGACGGTCTTCGAACGGCCGGCGGTCGGCCGCGTCGTCGCGCGCGGGCGCGAGGTGCTGGTCGTCGGAGCGGGCGAGGCGGCGCGCGACACGATCCGCGAGATGCACCGCAACCCGCAGCTCGGCTACACGCCGATCGGGCTGGTCGACGACGACCCGCGCAAGAAGAACATCCGCGTCCACGGCGTCCGCGTGCTCGGCACGACGGCCGACCTGCCGCACCTGCTGCGCGACAACAAGCCGGACGAGGTCCTGATAGCGATCCCGTCCGCGCCCGGCGAGCTGCGCCGGCGCGTGGTCACGGTCGCGCGCGAGCAAGGCGTGCCGGTGAAGACGCTGCCGGGCCTGCACGAGCTGATCAGCGGCGACGCCGAGCTCGCCGTCCAGATTCGGCCGGTCCAGGTCGAGGACGTGCTCGGCCGCGAGCCGGTCGACGTCGAGCTCGACTCGGCCGCCGACTACATCAGCGGCGAGACCGTGCTCGTCACCGGCGCCGGCGGCTCGATCGGCTCCGAGCTGGTCCGCCAGCTGACGAGGCTCGGGCCGCAGCGGCTCGTGCTGGTGGAGGTCGGCGAGACCGCGCTGTTCGAGATCGAGCGCGAGCTCGTCTCCGAGCGCGGCTTCACCGCGGCGGTCCCCGTGCTCGCGGACGTCGGCAACGCGACCAAGATGCGACAGGTCTTCGAGAGCTACCGGCCGGGGGTCGTCTTCCACGCCGCCGCCTACAAGCACGTGCCGCTGATGGAGGCGAACCCGATCGAGTCGGTGCGCAACAACGCGCTCGCGACGAAGGTCGTCGCCGACGTCGCCGCCGAGCTGGGTGCGAAGCGCTTCGTGCTCGTCTCGACCGACAAGGCCGTCAACCCGAAGACCGTGATGGGCCAGTCGAAGGCGGTCTGCGAGTGGGTGGTCGAGGCTTATGGCGCGCGCGTCGACGTCGCCACACGCTTCGTCGCCGTCCGCTTCGGAAACGTGCTCGGCTCCTCCGGGAGCGTGATCCCGATCTTCCGCCGCCAGATCGAGCGCGGCGGCCCGGTCACGGTCACGCATCCGGAGATGACGCGCTTCTTCATGACCATCCCCGAGGCGGCGTCGCTCGTGATCCAGGCCGGCTCGATCGGCGGGGAAGGCGACGTCTTCCTGCTCGACATGGGCGAGCCGGTCAAGATCGTCGAGCTCGCCGAGCAGATGATCCGGCTCTCGGGCAAGGACGTCGACGAGGTCGGCGTCGAGTTCGTCGGCACGCGGCCGGGCGAGAAGCTGCACGAGGAGCTCTGGGGGGTCGGCGAGACCGTCGTCGCCACCTCGCACCCGAAGATCCGACGCATCAGCGGCCCGGTCGTCGACGCGCTCTGGCTCGAAGAAGAGCTCGCCGCACTCGAGCGGCTCGTCGAGGCCGGGGAGACGCTCGAGGTCGTGTCGTTGCTGTCGACGATGGCGAAGGACCCGCGTTATGCGATCGAGCGGGCTCCGGACGCAGTCCTCGAAGACACGCTCCATTAGGCGGCCGCTCGCGCTCGCGGGCCTCGCGGCGACGGCCTTCGTCGTCTTTCTCCCTGCGGCGTGGGCCGGGTTCATCGCGGACGACTACCGGATGCTCAACACGGTCCGGAGCGTCGCGGGCCTGCACTGGCTCTTCTCCCACAACGACCTCGGCGAGGGCGGCTCGTCGGGTCACTTCTACCGCCCGGTCTGGGTCGCGTGGAACTGGGCGATCTACAAGCTCTTCGGAGCCGACGCGGTCGCTTTCCACTTCGGCAGCTTCCTGCTCTTCGCCGCCCTGACGCTCGAGGTCTGGGCGCTCGTCCGCCTGCTCGCGGGCGAGCCGGCGGCGTGGGTCGCCGGCTTCGCGTTCGCGCTCTGGCCGCGTCACGGGGAGGCGGTCGCGTGGCTCGGCGGGAGCCCGGACCTGCCGGCGCCGCTCCTCTCCGTCTCGGCGCTGCTGTGGCTGTACGCGATCCGCAGGCCGTGGCTCGCGATCGCGGGCGCGGCGGTGTTCGGAGGCGCCGCGGCCCTCGGGAAGGAGATCGCGTTCGTGCTGCCGCTCCTGGCCGCACTGCTCCTCTTCGCCTACCCGCGCGAACGTGTCCGCTGGCTGGCGCCGTTCGCGATCGGCGCCGCGCAGCTCGTCGTGCTGATCGTGCGCTGGCGCGTCGTCGGCGGCTTCGGGGGCTACGGCTACCCGCTGCGGGTCCCGCGCGCCGCCGCCGCGGTCGCGTCGTACGTGCTCGCCTCCGCGACGCCGCCGCAGCTCGAGCTCGCCTGGGCGGCCCCGTTCTTCCTCTGCGCGGTCCTCGTGCTCGGCTTCGTCGTCTGGCGCGTCGTCGTCCTGCACCGCCGCCGCGAGGCCGACCGGCTCCGGCTCGCGTACGTGGGCGGCGCCTGGTTCTTCGTCTCGCTTCTCCCGCTCGTGACGCTGACGGTCGACCTGAACGACTCGAACGGGGAGCGCCTGCTGATGCTCGCCTCGGTCGGCGTCGCGATGATCCTCGGCGCCGTCGTCGAGCCGCGCGTGACCTGGCTGTCGGTCGCGGCCGGCGTCCTGCTCGCGGCGCTCTGCCTGACGAGCGCGTACACGTGGCTCGTCGCCGGACGGGTCGAGCGGCGCGTGATCCGCGAGGCGGTCGCGCTCGCGCCGAGGAACACGGAGCTGATCCTCCTCTCGGCGCCGAGCAGCTACCGAAACGCGCACCTCTTCCCGCAGCCGACGATGGACTATGCGCTGCAGGACGCGGGTCGCCCGGACGTCACCTCCGCGTTCTGCCTCCAGGTCCATTTGCGGCATGTCGACCACGGCGCCGTCTCGGTCAGCACCGTGACGCCGGGACACGTCTACTCCGTCGCGACGCACGACGGCGCCAGGATCGACGTGCCGTTCCTCCGCCCGGCCGGGTCGCTCACGGCCGAGTGTCAGTATCGGCCCGCAAGCTCGGGCGGCTGGCCGCCGGGGCTCGACTCCTCTGCGGTCGTGCAGCCGACGCCGAGCCGGCCGGCGGCGATCGTCTACTTCGACGGGCACGACCTCCGCAGCTGCTGCTGACGCCGTCGACTCCGACTTTCGTCGGAGTCGCGAATCCGCCTCGCGACGGCGCGGTTCGCCCTTGCGCCCGAGGCGACGGCCGGTAGCTGCGCCGTACCTTCGAGCCATGATCACTCAACTGAACAACTTCGTCGTCGAGACCGAAGGGTTGACGAAGCACTTCGGTCAGAGAGCGGTCGTCGAGGACGTGCAGCTGCGCGTTCCCCGCGGCGTCGCGTTCGGCTATCTCGGCCCGAACGGCGCCGGCAAGACGACCCTGATCCGGATGCTGCTGGGCCTGACGGGCGCGAGCGGCGGCTCGATGCGGCTGCTCGGCCACCCGGTTCCGGCGCAGCGGGCGGAAGCGCTCGCACGTGTCGGCGCGATCGTCGAGGAGCCGCGGTTCCACGGTCACCTGACCGGCCGCGAGAACCTCGAGATCGTCGCCGCCGCGCGCGGCCGCGCCGCCTATGACCGGATCGACGCCTCGCTGGCGGAGGTCGGCCTCGCGGGCCGCGCCGGCGACCGCGTCCGCACCTACTCGCTAGGGATGCGGCAGCGCCTCGGCATTGCCCGCTGCCTGATCGCCGACCCCGAGCTGCTGATCCTGGACGAGCCGATGAACGGGCTCGACCCGGCCGGCATCCTCGAGTTCCGCGGCTTCGTCCGCTCGTTCGTCTCCCGCGGCGGCACGATCGTCCTCTCGTCGCATCTGCTCGACGAGGTGGAGAAGACCTGCGACTACATCGCCATCGTCGACCAGGGACGTGTTGTCGTCCAGGGCGCGATCGAAGACCTGCGCGCCGACGGCAAGCCGACCGTCTTGATCGAGGCGGCCGAGCTCGAGCGCGCGCGCTCGCTGCTCGCGACGGATCCCGGCATCGAGGCCGTGACCGAAGACGGCGACGGCGTGGTCGCGACGCTTCGCCCGGCCGTCGAGCCGGCCGACGTCAACCGCCGCCTCGTCGAGGCGGGCGTCGCCGTCCGCCACTTCCAGCCGCTCGAGGCCTCGCTCGAGCAGCGGTTCCTCGAGATCACGACCAGATTGGAGAACGCAGCATGAGCACGCTCGCCCTCACCCTCCCGAACCGACGGCTCGTCTCGGCCGACCTCCTGAAGCTGCGCAAACGTCGCGGGCTCGTGCTCGTCACCGGCCTGCTCACGGTCGGCTCCGTCCTGATCGCGAACGGCGTCATCGAGGGCCTGCACCTGGCAAACGCGACGACGCATGGTCCGGCGGGCGGGGTGACGATGCTCGGCCACTTCGCGTGGACGATCGGTGCGCTCGGCGCGGTCGCCGGCACGATCGTCGGCGCGCTCGCCGGTTCAGGCGACCTCGACTCCGGGGTGTACCGCGAGCTCGTGGTCACCGGCCGCTCGCGGCTCGCGCTCTTCCTCTCGCGTATTCCAGCGGCGGCCCTCTTCCTGGTGCCGTTCGTCGCGGCGGCGTACGCGCTCGAGGCAGTCGCCAGCGTGGTGCTTCGCGGTTACCACCCCGCGCCGTCGACGTACGTCCTGACGGTCAGCGGGCTCTGGGTCCTCCTCGGCGTCGCCGTCTACTCACTCATCGCCTACGGCGTCGCGTGCCTGACGGGCTCGCGCGCGTACTCGATCGGAACCGTGCTCGCGTTCCGGCTCGCGGTGACGCCGCTGCTCGCCTCGATCTCGGCGCTCGGCGTCGTCCGCGAGGCGCTTCCGGGGGTCGCGATCGACAAGCTGCTCCCCTGGGCGATCTTCGATTCGGCGAAGCAAGGCCCGCAGATTCCGATGACGCTCGCCGCAGCAGCCGCGACGATGATCGTCTGGGTCGGAGTGGCGCTCGTCGCCGGAGGCTGGCGCGAGACCACGCGAGACGCGTAGCGTTGCACGGCGATGGTCGGAGGTTGGCTCCACCGGCATCCACGGGTCGTCGATTGGATCCTCGTCCTCATCGCGCTCGCGACGACGGTCGGCGCCGCCGCTCGACATGGACGCCCGGAAGCCGGCGTGCCGCTCGCGCTCGTCGCGAGCCTCGCGCTGCTGGCGCGGCGCGATCACCCGCTCCCGGTGCTGGCCGTCGAGGTCGCCGCGACGGCGCTCGTCCTCGGCTTCTGGGGCATCAACAATCCCTGGCCCGTCGGCGTCGCGCTGTACACGGTTGCCGAGCGCTGCGAGCGGCGAGTCTCCCTCACGGCCGCGGGGCTGACGGTCGTCGCGCTCGTGTTGCCGTACGGTCATGCGTCGCACTGGGGCCGGGACACACCGTTCCGTCTGCTCACGCTCGCGGTCGCCTGGCTGGTCGGCGACAGCCTGGGCGTCAGGCGGCGCTACGTCAGCGCGCTCGAGGAACGTGCGGAGCGGCTCGAACGCGAGCGCGCCGCTGAGGCGGCGCGCGCGGCCGCCGAGGAGCAGGCGAGGATCGCGCGCGAGCTCCACGACGTGCTCGCGCACAACGTCAGCGTCATGGTCGTCCAGGCCGCGGCCGCGAACGACGTCTTCGACGCGCGGCCCGAGGAGGCGAGAGCGGCGCTCGAGAACATCGAGGCCACCGGCCGTGCGGCTCTCGCTGAGCTGCGGCGCCTGCTCGGCGTCGTTCGCGACGGCGGCGCCGGCTACGCGCCGCAGCCGAGCCTGGAGCGACTCGACGAGCTCGTCGACCAGGTCCGAGCCGCCGGCCTCCGGCTTTCGGTCACCATCGAGGGTGAGCCTCGGCCTCTGCCGGCAGGTCTCGACCTGGCCGCGTACAGGGTCGTCCAGGAAGCGCTGACCAACACGCTCAAGCACGCCCGCGCCCGCAGCGCCGAGATCAGGCTCCGCTTCGGCCCCGACTGCCTCGATGTCGACGTCCGCGACGACGGCGCGGGCGCGGCGAACGGCGACGGCGGGGGCAGCGGCCTGATCGGCATGCGCGAGCGCGTCGCCGTCTACGGCGGCAAGCTCACGGCGGCGCCTTCCCCCGGTGGCGGCTTCGCGGTCTCCGCCAGCTTCCCGCTCGAAGGCGAGTCGTGAGCATCCGCGTTCTCGTCGCGGACGACCAGCCCCTCGTGCGCAGCGGCTTCCGGATGGTGCTCGACCAGAGGCCCGACCTCGAGCTCGCCGGCGAGGCTGCCGACGGCGTCGAGGCGCTCCGGTTGTCGCGCGAGCTCGATCCGGACGTGATCCTGATGGACGTGCGGATGCCGAACCTCGACGGCGTCGAGGCGACGCGGCGGCTCGTCGAGAGTGGCGCCCGCGCGCGGATCCTCGTGCTGACGACGTTCGACCTCGACGAGTACGTCTACGCCGCGATCCGGGCGGGCGCGAGCGGCTTTCTGCTCAAGGACGTCGAGCCGGCCGACCTCGTCGACGCGATCCGGGTCGTCGCCGCCGGCAACTCGCTGTTCGGCCCCGAGGCCACGCAGCGGCTCGTCGAGCGATTCGCGGAGCCGTACGCAGGCGATCAGGCGGGGGAGCTCGAGCAGCTGACCCAGCGAGAGCGCGAAATCCTCGGCCTGATGGCGCGCGGGCTCTCGAACGCGGAGCTCGCCGAACGCCTCTACCTGACGGAGGCGACGGTCAAGTCCCACGTCTCCAGCATCCTGCGCAAGCTCGGCGTGCGCGATCGCGTGCAGGCAGTGATCACGGCGTACGAGGCAGGGCTCGTCCGACCCGGCGTCTGAGGCGCGTTTCGTGGCGGTCCCGGCACGAACGCCGTCACGCGGCCGGGCTAGGGTGGCCCGGTGGACACGCGAGGGATCTTCGACGGCCTGAACCCGGAGCAGCGGCGCGCCGTCGAGACGGTGCGCGGCCCCGTCTGCATCCTCGCGGGCGCCGGCTCGGGGAAGACGACGACGATCACGCGCCGGATCGCGAACCAGGTCCAGACGGGAGCGTTCGAGGCCGAGCAGATCCTCGCGGTCACCTTCACCGACAAGGCGGCGCACGAGCTGCGTGAGCGGCTGGCGACGCTCGGCGCCGCGGGCGTCCGTGCCCGCACGTTCCACTCCGCGGCGCTCGCGCAGCTGCGCTGGTTCCGCGGCGAGGCGCCCGGCCGGATCCTGAGCTCGAAGGCGCTGATGCTCCGCCAGATCGGCAACGCGCTGCCGCGTCCGTACCGGTTTCGCCCGGCCGCCGACCTCGCGACCGAGGTCGAGTGGGCGAAGAACCGTGGGCTGACGCCGGAGAATTACCGCCGAAGCATCGACGGCCGCGAGCCGCCGATCCCGGACGACCTGATGGCCCGCGTCTTCCGCGACTACGAGCGGCGTAAGAGCGAGGCCGGCCTGATCGACTTCGAGGACCTGCTCCAGCTGGCCATCGACCAGCTCGAGACGGAGCCGGTGACGCTCGAGCAGGTGCGCGACCGCTATCTCGCCTTCACCGTCGACGAGTACCAGGACGTGAACCGGCTCCAGCAGCGGCTGCTCGACCTCTGGCTCGGCGAACGGGACGAGCTCTGCGCGGTCGGCGACGACTACCAGTCGATCTACGCCTTCACCGGCGCGACGCCGGACTACCTGCTCGCGCTGCCGCGAGGGTTCGCGAACGCGGCCGTCGTCCGCCTGGAGGCGAACTACCGCTCCTCGCCGGAGGTGCTGGCGCTGGCGAACCGGCTGACGCCGAAGCTCGGCGGCGCCGAGAAGACGCTGCGCGCGACGCGGCCGTCCGGGGCGGAGCCGGAGCTGCGCGGCTTCGACGACACGGAGGCCGAAGGCGAGTACGTCGTCCGGCGCGTGCGCGAGCTGCACGCCGCCGGGACGCCGTACGAGGAGATGGCCGTCCTCGTCCGCCTGAACGCGCGCTCGGCGGACTTCGAGGAGGTCTTCGGCGACGCGAAGATCCCGTTCCAGGGCGCGGCGCTGCTGACGCGCGATGCGGCCCGGCGCCTGCTGAAGGCGCTCGGCGGCTCGCCGTCGATCTCGGTCGCGGACGACGTCCGGAGGCTGGCATACGAGCACGGGCTGCTCGACGACCCGCCGGAGCGGCTCGGCGAGCGCGAGCTCACGCGCCAGAACGATCTCGCCCGGCTCGTTCGCCTGGCGGAGGAGTTCGACGACGGCGCCCACACCGTCGCCGACTGGATCTCCTGGCTGCGCGAGCGGTTCGACCACGGCGCGCAGGGCGGCGTCCACCTGCTGACGCTCCACCGTGCGAAGGGCCTCGAATGGGACGCGGTCTTCCTGCCGCGGGTCGAGGAGCGCGAGCTTCCGTGCAAGCTCTCGCTCGGCGATCCGGCCGCGATCGAAGAGGAGCGCCGGCTGCTCTACGTCGGAATCACGCGGGCGCGGCAGCACCTCGCGCTCACGTGGACGCGAAGGCCGAGCCGCTTCCTCGCCGAGCTGGGCGTCGAGACGCGCCGCGAGCCGGCTGCGAGGCCGAGACGCTCCGACGAGGAGCTGCCACCGGCGTTCACGACGCTGAAGCAGTGGCGCCTGGAGCGCGCGAAGGCGGACGAGGTTCCGGCGTACGTCGTCTTCCACAACGCGACCCTGGAGGCGATCGCCGAGCGCGGCCCGCGCACGCTCGCCGAGCTGGCGACGGTCCCGGGCGTCGGCCCGGCGAAGCTGGAGCGCTACGGCTCCGAGGTGCTGGCCGCGCTCGAGGCGGCCTGACTCAGCAGTTGCCGTTTTTGGCGCGCTTGAAGTAGGCGCTGCTGAGCATCCAGGTCCAGCCGCCGTTCGCGCGGACGACGTGCTGCGTGAAGGTCTGCTTCGGCTGGTTCGGCGACGTGGCGACGATGGTGATCTCCTTCGCGTCGGAGGTCGCGCCGCCCGGCACCGTCCAGCGGACGTCGCGGGCGTTCCGCGCGCGGAAGGTGACGCTGCGCGGGAACTGGCCCCGCGGGTAGCACGACGCCAGCCGTTGCGCGGAGACGAGGCGCTTCTCCGCCGGGTGCAGCGTCTTCCAGGCGGCCGCGAACTGGCCGCGCTTGAGCTGCGCCTGGACGAGGACGGTGAACCTCGCCGCGCTCTCGTTCGCGTTCGACTCGTTCGGCGAGGTCCGCGTCGTCGTCGAACCGGTTGTCGACTTGGAGCCGCAGCCGGCGGCCACGAGCGCGAGCGTGAGGACGAGAAGCCAGGCCACGGGCCGCATCCGCCGCACGATAGTGGTCAAGGTCGCTGGAGCAGGAGCCCGGTCAGCGGTGCCATCACGACGCTGCTGACGATCGCGCCGCTCGGCTCGCGAAAGCTCGCGCCGAGCGGAACCGGCACCGGCACGGAACTCGGGTTCACGAGCGCGGCGCCGCGGGCGAAGTCGCGCCGCCAGACCGGCCCGACCTTCACGGCCGCTCCGGTCGCGCCGCCGAGGCCGGGGCCGCCCGGCGCCCACGCCGCCGAACCGCAGCCGGACGAGTACGTCAGCGCGGTCGTCGAGCCGCTCGCTCCGACGAGGAAACTCGCCCGCGCATAGGCGAGCGAGCGCGCGTCGTCGGCGGGCCCGTACGTGATCGCGATGAAGATCTTGTGCAGCGACCCGGCCGTCTGCAGCTGCTGCATCTGGGCGGCCCAGTAGGAGCCGCCGAGCAGTCCCGCAGCCCGGCCGGTCTGGGCCTTCGTCCACCACTCTCGCGAAGTGCCGGAGGCGTAGCCGAGCCAGCGGCGCCAGAGGGCGAAGGGGGCGTCGTTCACGTTCGCGACCACCAGCAGGCCGCGCCGCTTGAGCGTCGGCCCGACGCGGCGGAAGAAGCCGGTCGTCGCGCGCTGGTACGAGGCGGTGGTCGGATACTTGGCGAAGACCCGGCCTGCGAGCGCCCACGGAGCCTGAGGCTCGGCCGTCGCCCCGTCGACGAAGACGCCGTCCCAGCGGTGCGCCTTCAGCTCCCGGCCGACGTTGCGCGCCCAGGTGCGCTGATACGCGGGGTCGCCGACGTCCATCTGCCACGCGCCCGCCGAGCCCCAGCTGACGCGCCGGCCTTGCGTGTCGCGGAGGAACCACTGCGGGTGGAGCCGGTTCGCGTACGCCCACCCGACGCCGGTCGGCAGGAGCGCCTGGTCACGCCCGTTGTGGACCGCGTCCTCACGCGTGGAGGCCATGTCCTTGTAGACGAGCACCTTGGTCGCCGGGCTCCGCGCCTTGATCGCCGCGATGCGGCGCCAATCCCACGCGTTCAGGATCACGTAACGGAAGGCGGCGATCCGCCGCGGGAAGGGGTCGTGGCTGCAGATCCGCAGTGCAGCGACCGACGGCTCACCGCTGCCGGCTCCGACCTCGGCCGTCGCTGCGCCGGCCGCGAGCACGAGCGCGGAAAGTGCGACGAGTGGGGCGGCGCGAGTCATCACTGGGCGGTGAAGAGTCGAGGCCTCGCAGCCGCGGACCGTAGCGCGTTCCCGGGACGGCGGACGGCATGGATAAGCAGACGGCGTGTTCGACAGCTTCTGGCATAGTTTTCGCTTATGGACACCCGCCAGCTCGCGGCCTTCTGCGAGGTCGTCGACCGCAAGAGCTTCTCGCAGGCCGCCGAGCGGCTCGGGGTGACGCAGCCGGCGGTCAGCCTGCAGGTGCGCTCGCTCGAAAAGCGGTTCGGGACGAAGCTGCTCGACCGCTCCGGACGCAGGGTCGAGCCCACCGAGGCCGGGCAACGGCTCTACCGCGCGGCCCAGCGGATGCTCTCGACCGAGGAGCAGCTCGTCGCCGAGCTCGCGGGCGCGGAAGGCGACCTCCAGGGAGAGCTCGCCCTCGGCGCCTCGACCGGGCCGGGCGGGACGGTCCTGCCCGTCCTGCTGGGCGAGTTCCAGCGCGAGCACCCGGAGGTGACGGTGGCGCTGTCGGTCTCGGACACCAACCGCGTGATCGAGCAGGTCGCGGACCGAGAGCTCGAGCTCGGCGTCGTCGGCGCGGCGCCGCGGCATCGTGGGGTCACGTTCGAACCGTTCTTCCGCGACGAGGTCGTGCTCGCGGTGCCGCCCGACCACCGCTTCGCCGGGCAACAGGTGACGCTCGCCGACCTGCGCGGCGAGCCGCTGATCCTGATGCAGGACGGGGCCGGCGTCAGGCAGGTGATCGAGGAGGAGCTCCGGCACGCCGGCGTGCGGCTGCGCGA
>JBPYFE010000110.1:0-20373 GCA_051986525.1 Gaiellaceae bacterium | reverse complement strand
GATCTCGGGACGGCCCTGGTCCACACGGAGGGAACGTCGTCGACGTTCACCGCCACGAACACGTCGGGCGCGCCTGTGGGGCACCCAGTGGCCTCGCTGGCGAACTTCGCGGGTCTCTGGAGCGACTTCGACGGCGTTCCGGTCTGCACGCTCGACGCGAACGGCGACGTTCCGGCCGGCGGGACGTGCCAGCTCAAGATCAGGCCGCTTCCCTTCGGGATCGGCCCCCACACCGGCGACGTCCTTTCGGTCTTCTTCGGCGGGTCGTCGACCGGCGGTCCCGGGTTCACCACCAACAGCCTCACCCTCAGCTCGACCGGGATCGCGTTCACGATCACGCCCGACCCGATCGACTTCGGGCTCCAGTCTGTCGGACTGCTGAGCGCGCCGATGCCGGCGCTGGTGACCCGCGGAGGCGGAGTGACGATGGACGCCGCGAAGGTGACCGGGACGAACCTGGACGACTTCCTCGTCTCCAGCGACAGCTGCGCCGGGACGACGTCGCCGACGTTCGGCTCGGACACGTGCTCGATCCACGTGCGCTTCGCTCCTTCGGACGCGTCGGCACGCCTCGCGACGCTGACGACGTCGAGCGAGGCTCCATATGCGGAGACGCACACCGTCGGCCTGACCGGCACCGGCACGCCCGCGCTGGCGGGGCCGCCCGGACCTCCCGGCCCACCCGGGCCACCCGGACCGCCTGGCGGCCCGGGACCGACGGGGCCGACCGGCCCGACGGGTCCGACCGGACCGACCGGGCCGCAGGGCCCGCAGGGCCCGGCGGGACCGGCGGGGAAGGTCGTCTGCAACAACACGCCCGAGGCGAGGAACATGTGCGGGAAGCTCTTCCCGCCCGGCTCGTGGACCGTGTCGAGCGCGCTGACGGCCGCCACGTTCCGCCTGACGGCGCGGCAGAGGCTCTTCGTGCACGGCACGGTGCGGATGAAGCACGGCCACTTCACGCGGGCGAACGTCCACGTCGTTCGCCGCGTTCATGCGGGCACGTATCTGCTGACGCTGCGCGGACGCGTCCACGGCGCGACCGTCACGCTCTCGCGACGGGTTCGCATCCGCTGAGCAGCAGGAGACGCGAGGGCCCGCGGCCGCGGGCCCTCGCGTCCGACTCGCCCTCGTTCCATACACTGGACCGCGATGGCGACGAGGGACGACGTGATCGAGGCGCTGCGCGGCGTCGAGGACCCCGAGCTCGGCATGGACATCGTCGACCTGGGCCTGCTCTACGACGTCGAGGTCGAGGGATCGAAGGTGAAGGTGATCCACACGCTGACGTCGATGGGCTGTCCGGTCGGGCCGATGATCCAGGAGAACGTCGACCAGGTCGTGCGCGCGCTGCCGGGCGTGGAGGACGTCGACGTCGAGCTGACCTGGGATCCGCCGTGGTCGCCGGAGAAGATGTCCGACGACGCGAAGTTCATCCTCGGCTTCGGATAGCTGAAGCTAAGGGCCGACCGCCGCACCGCCGGCCCACACACCTAGACGGAACCGGGACAGGTTTTCTTCCCGTGCCGCGCAAGTCGTGAGGACCTGCGCTACGGTGGCCGCGCCGGGCCGGGAATGCTCTCCGAAGGTCGCCGCAGCCTGAGGGGAGAACCCGGCTCGGTCGTTTCCGCCGGCCCGCGCTAGTCGGGAATCCGGAGGACGACCTTGCCGAACTGCTCGGCGCGTTCGAGGCGCTCGTGTGCGGCCGCGACGTCCGCGAGCTCGAACACCTCGTCGACGACCGGGCGTACGCGCCCCGACGCGACGAGCTCGAGGACGGCGGCGAAATCCTCGCGCGAGCCCATCGTCGAGCCGTGGATCGTCAGCTGCTTCCACCAGATCCGGTGCAGCTGCGCCGGCGGATTCGGGCCGGAGGTCGCGCCGCAGACGACGACGCGGCCGCCGGGCTTCGCGACCGCGAGCGAGTCCCGCCAGGTCGCCTCGCCGGCATGCTCGACGACGACGTCGACCCCGCCGCCGGTCGCGTCCTTGATCGCGGCGGCGACGTCGGGCTGCGCATGGTTCACGACGGCGTCGGCGCCGAGCTCTCGCGCCCGCTCGAGCTTCGCGTCGCTCGACGAGGTCGCCAGCACCCGGGCGCCGAGCGCCTTGGCGATCGCGAGCGAGGCGAGCGAGACGCCGCCGCCGATTCCCCAGGCGAGCACCCACTCGCCCTCGCGGAGGCCGGCCTTCGTCACGAGCATCCGGTACGCGGTCTCGAACGTGAGCGGGAACGCGGCCGCCTCTTCGAACGAGAGCGAGTCCGGAATCGGGTGAACGTACTCCGCGGGCAGGGCGATCAGCTGGGCGTTCGTGCCGTCTCGGTGCTCGCCGAGGACCTTGGCGCCGTCGTCGAGGCCGGGGTTGAGCACGACGCGCTCGCCGGTGTCGACGCGCTCGCCCGCGCCGTCGGAGCCGAGGATGAACGGCTTCGGCACGGACGGCCGCCCGGACCGGATCCAGAGGTCGATGTGGTTGAGCGCCGCGGCGCGGAGGCGGACGAGGACTTCGCCGTCCGCGGGCGAAGGGTCGGGCGCGTCTTCGTAGCGGAGAACGTCGGGTCCGCCGTCCTCGTGGATCCTCACGGCCTTCACAGCGGCACAATCTTCCATATGACCGCGGCGGAGCTGGAAACTCTTGCGGACGAGCTCGGGATCGACGTCGTCGGCGCGGCCCCGGCGGAGCCCTACGAGGAGACGGAGCGGCACATCCGCGAGCGGCGCGCCCGCGGCCTGTTCGCGGACATGCGCTTCACGATGGCGCAGCCGGAGGTGTCGTGCCATCCGGAGCGCCTGCTCCCGAACGCGCGCTCCGTCGTCTCGGCCGCGCTCTCGTACTACGCGCCGGAGCCGGAGCGGCCGCCCGGGCACGGACGGCTGCCGCGCTACACCTGGTACGACGCCTACGCCGAGCTCCGGCAGAAGCTGGCCGAGCTCGGCAGCCGGCTCGGCGGCGCCTACCGCGTCCTCGTCGACGAGAACCAGCACGTCGATCGGGAGGCCGCGGCGCGCTCGGGCGTCGGCTTCTACGGAAAGAACACGCTGCTGATCACCCGGCGCCTCGGCTCGTGGGTCGTGCTCGGGACGCTCGTGACCGACGTCGAGCTCGAGCCGACGCCGCGGCTCGCGCTCGACTGCGGCTCGTGCACGCTCTGCATCGAGGCGTGCCCGACCGGCGCGCTCGACGAGCCGGGCACGCTCGACGCGACGAAGTGCCTCTCGTACTGGACGCAGTCGGCGCAGGCGATGCCGTCCGAGTACGAGCGCGAGCTCGGCGCCCAGGTCTACGGCTGCGACATCTGCCAGGACGTCTGTCCCTGGAACCGCGGCGTCGAGAAGCGCCGCGCCGAGCACGAGCTCCCCACAGGCGCGGAGCCGCACGTGTCGCTCGTGGATTGGCTCGAGGCCGATCCGGACGAGCTTCGCCACCGCTACGCCCGGCTGTACGTGCCGCGCAACGACGGCCGCTTCCTGCAGCGGAACGCCGCGATCGCGCGCGCGAACGAGCAGGTGACCGCGTGAGCGCCGACCTCGTGCGACTGCGCGAGACCGAGCGGTGGATCGCCTGGGTTCGCATTGCGGCGGTGCCGTTCGCGATCGTCGAGGTGGGCCTGCTCAGCACGGACTATCCGCCCGGCTACGAGAACTGGGCGTGGGCTGCGACCGGGGCGCTCGCGGCCGGCGCCATCGCGTTCTTCTTCCTCAGCCGCTCGGCGGCGTTCGATCGCGCGCCCCGTCGGATCGGCCTGCTGGCGCTCACGTTCGACACGGCCGTCGTCACCGCCTTCGTCCTGATCTACCAATACGAGATCGGCTCGCCGGTCCGGCAGCTCTACTACGTGCTGCTCGTCGAGGCGGCCGTCCGCTACGGGGTCCGCGGCGGCGTCCTCATGCCGGCGGTTCTCGCGCCGCTGCTCGCGCTCACCGAGTGGTGGCGGGTGGCGAGGTTCGACAACCCGCCGCGCGGCTTCCAGGTCGACCACGTCGTCTTTCCCTGGGGGCTGCTGACACTGACCGGCCTGATCGTGGGCTGGCTCGTCGACCGCCTGCGCCGGGAGACGGAGACGACGGTGCAGCGCGTCGGCGAGGCAGAGCGGCTGCGGGACGAGCTCGGCCGGCGCGCGGACGTGCTCGAGGCGGCGACGCGCTGCGCCCGGGCCCTCAGCTCCTCGCTCGACCTCGACGAGGCGTTCGAGGAGTTCATCCGCGAGCTGCGCGGGTTCATCCCCTTCGACCGGATGGCGATCGTGCTCGAGGAGCGCGGCGCCGCGCAGGTGATGGCGGTCGCGGGAGTCGGCGCCGACGAGGTGTTCCAGCCTGGAACGCGGCAGCCGATGGCCGGCACGCTGCTCGAGGAGGTCGTCCGAACCGGACAGCCCGCGTATCGCGAGGAGATGAGCGACCTGCGCTATCCGGAGGAGCGCGAGTTCCGTGAGCTCGGCCTGCGCTCCCGGATCGTCGCGCCCTTGATGCAGGGCCCGACGGCGATCGGGATGGTCTCGCTCGTCCGGCGTGAGGCGCACGGGTTCTCGAAGCAGGAGATCGAGCTCGTCGGCCTGCTCGGGCGCCTCGTCGCTAGCGCGGTTCAGAACATCCGTGCCTACGAGGCCGAACGGAACACGGTCGAGGAGCTGCGCCGTCTCTCGGCCCTGCGCGCCGACTTCGTCTCGCTCGTCTCGCACGAGCTGCGGGCGCCGATGGCGTCCGTCGTCGGCTCCGCGCAGACGCTCCAGCAGCGCTGGCGCGAGCTCACGCCCGACCAGCGCGAATCCTTCCTCGGCCTGATCGGCAGCGAGACCGAGCGGCTCGCCGCGCTCGTCGGCGACGTCCTCGACACCTCGCGCATCGAGGCCGGGACGTTCAGCTACCGCTTCGACGACGTCGACCTCGGCGGCCTCGTCCGCGACTCGGTCGCGAGCGTCGCGGTCGGCCAGGACGAGGTGGCGGTCACCGCCGACGTGGTCGAGGCTCTGCCGCAGATCCGCGGCGACCGCGACCGGCTGCGGCAGGTGCTCACGAACCTGATCGACAACGCGGTCAAGTACTCGCCCGCCGGCGGAGAGGTCGTCGTCCGGGCCTATCGCGAGGACTCGCACGTGCACGTCGCCGTCAGCGACCGCGGCCCCGGAGTCCCGGCCGAGCAGCAGCGGCTGATCTTCGAGAAGTTCGGCCGCGCCACGACGCCGGGCTCCCAGGGCAAGCCGGGAACCGGCCTCGGCCTCTTCATCGCGCGCTCGATCGCCGAGGCGCACGGCGGCTCGTTGACGGTCTACTCGGCGCCGGCGCAGGGAGCGACGTTCACGCTGGCCTTGCCGGTCAGCGCGCCGCCGGAACTCGGACGCGGCTGAGCCCGAGCTCGCTCTGCAGCTCCTTCGCCCGCGTGGCGAGCCGCCGCCGCAGCTCCGCCGGCTCGCGGACGACCGCCTCGCCGCGGAACGAGAGGATCTCGCCGACGAGCCAGTCCTCGCCGCCGACCGGAACCTCTTCGACCGCCGAGCCGTCGGCGAGCTTCGTCGCGAGCCCGCGCTCGAGCCGCCAGCGTGCGATCTCGGGCGAGTACCAGATCTGCACCGTCCGCGCGTCCTGCAGGCCGCGCGGCTCGAAGCCGGCGCGCGGCTCGAACGTCTCGTCCTGCAGGCGTGCGCTCCGCATCCGGTCGAGCCGGAACGAGCGCTCGCCGTCGCGCGTGCGGTCCCAGGTGTGGACGTACCAGTAGGGGAGACGGCGCTCGATCGAGTACGGCTCGACCACGTGCTCGGAGGTCGCCTCCTCGCCCTCCTTCAGGTAGTCGAGCGCGACGAGCCGCCGGTCGCGGATGCCCTGGGTCAGCGTCGCCACGAGGTCCTCTTCCGCCTCACCGTGTGAGCGTGTCGGCGTCTGGGCGAGGTCGAACTCGCCGAACGTCTCCTCGAGCTTCTTGCGCACGCGGTCGAGCGGAGTCCGCGCGTCGGCGGCGATCATCGGCCCGACGAACTCGAGCGCGAGCCGGATCGCCCGCGCCTCGAGCGGCGTCAGCCGCGGCGGCGCGCGGAACGTGTCGCCGAACAGTTCCTTGTCGACCCGGACCTGTCCGTCCTCGAGCTGCGCGTAGATCGCGTAGCAGCCGCCGCCGAAGTTGACGAGGTTGAGGAGCGAGAGGTGCTCCTCGAGCTCGTCCGGCGGAATGTGGAACCGCTCCGTCAGCTCCTCCGCGGGGACGACCGCCTCGCCTTCGTCGCCCGCCTGGTCGAGCAGGTAGGCGAGCAACGCCTGGAGGACGGCGAACCGCTCCGGCGCGACCGGGCCGGCCACGCGTTCGAGCTCCTCGTCGGCGCGCCCCTTCGCGGGCTTCGCGAGCTCGGCGGGCGCCCCTTCGTGCCGGTCGCGGACGAGCCGCAGCGCGCGCGCGACCTCCTGCCGCAGCTCGGGCGGCGCCGTCGGCGTCGCACGGCCGTCCTGGCGCAGGATCCAGCTCGCGAGCTGGCCGAGGTTCGAGTAGCCCGTCACGAAGACGCCGTCCTCGACGCGGCCGCGGTCGCCGTAGGTGCGCTCCACCCACCACGCCGTGTCGCCGCCGACCTCGATCCGCGCCTCGGCGACGAGATCGCCGATCTGCCACGGCGGCCGGTCGCGGTAGGGCTCGATCTCGAACTCGGCGGGCAGCCGGAAGTCGCGCTCGCGCCGCGTCGCAAAGCGGATGTCGCCGCGGATGCGCGAGACGCGGAAAGTGCGGATGTCTTCGCGGACGAGATCCTGTCCGATCACGTACCAGGCGCCGTTGTCCTGAAAGAGCGCGTAGGGGTTCAGCGTCCGCTCTTCCTCGGAGTCGCGGGAGATCGACCAGTAGTTGAACTTGACCGTGCGCTGCTTCGAGATCGCGCCCTCGAGCTTTCCGAGCCGGCCGGCGAGCTCGGGCGAGTACTCCGGATCGAGCACCTGCACCGTCCGCGCCGCCTCGCTGGGCGCCTCGTCGAAGCCGGCTCTGCCGAGCGCGAGGTTCTGCAGCGCCAGGCGCAGCGGCTCCGCGTACGCGAACTTGCCCTCGAGCAGGTAGAGCGCCGTCTGCAGCGCGGCGAGCTCGTCGTCCTTCAGGTCGAGCTCGGGGAGGAAGTACGCCTCCGAGCGCATCGTGTACAGCTCCTCGCCCGTGTACTCGTCTCGCTGCGAGTGCAGCGGCACGCCGAGCGCGATCAGCTCCGCGCGGTCGGAGTAGAAGCGGCGCGCGAACGCCTCGTCGGACATCTCCTGGTAGCCCTCGACGCTGGACTTGATGTCGCGCGCCGTCACCGCGCGCCGCTCCGCCATCAGGAACGCGACCAGCGAGAGCTGGCGGATCAGCTTGTCGGTGTCGTGGCTCAACGCAGGCCCGAGCCTATAGAAGCCGCTGGGCTCGAAAAACCGCGCTCAGGCGGCGACGCGCGAGCGCGTCTCGAGGTGCTGGTGCGAGGGGCAGTAATCGCGGTCCGGCAACGGGGTGCGCTGGCACGGCTTGCCCTTGCGCGTCGTCGCCCGACAGCGCGAGACGCCGCCGTCGAAGGCGCCCGCCTCGATCTGCGACTCGATGAACGCAACGGCCGCCGTGACGCCCTCCGTCACGGCCCAGGCGACCTGCGCCTGCGCGGTGATCGGGAAGTAGCGCCGGATGTCCTGGAAGAGCGCCCGCTCGGGCTTGGCGAAGTAGAGCGGATCGGTCGCGAGCCGCTCCATCGTCAGCTCACATGCCTCGAGCACCTGACGGCGGTATTCGATCCGTGTCGCGGGGTCGACGTAGGGGTCGACGAGGTCCTTGATCGAGCGATAGATCGCCCGGGAGTACTGATACATGCACGCCTTGATCTGCAGCATCCGCTCGTCAGATATCAGTATCCCGTCCAGCTATTAACCCCCCGCAAAGCTTTGTTAACCACCGGTTAATCCACTGCTTTCGTCTCCGGTCGCCACAAGCTTAAACGGATTCGCCCGTGTCACAAAGTCCCCGGCCGGGTTTTCTCGTGTGTAAACGCACGAGCCCCGGCTAGGGGGTGATTCGCCGCGGATACGCGCGCGGATATCCGTGCGAGTGGGCGTCGGTGGCGCCGGTGTTCGCGTCGTCGAACGAGCTGTAGATCCCGCTGAAGAGGACGTAGTAGCCGGGATGCAGGCTCGAGTACTGCGAGGAGTCGAGGATGCCGACCTGCGAGACGCCGCTGTGCTGCGCCGCGCGCGCCTGCGCGAGCGCGAAGGCCCGGCCGTTCGTCGCGGGGAGGGACTGGAGCACGACGGTGTAGCCGGTCTGGCCGGCCGGCCAGACCTTGAGCGTCTGGGTTGCCGGTGGCGTCGGCTTCTTCGGCTTCGCGGGCTTCGTCGAGGTGGGCGTCGTCGCGGTCGGCGCTGTGAGCGTCGCCTCGGGTGGCGCGGTCGGCTGGGTCACGCTGGAGGCCGGGCTGGTCCGGGTCACGTAGGGCGAGGTGCTCTTGTCGTGCGAGACGAACGCGGCTGCGCCGATGCCCGCGAGCGCGGCGATCACGAGCGCGAGCAGCGACGGCCAGATCCAGTCGCCGGGGTACCAGCGCCAGCGCCGCCGCCACGCACGTCCGAGCCGCGGCACGACGCCCGTCGCCTCGACGGGAAGCCGCAGCCCGCACTCGAGGCAGTACTCCTGGTTCGGCGCGTGCGGCGTCCCGCAGCGCGGGCATTCGGGTTGCGGAGGCGCCTCGGTCTCCGGCTCCTGCGGCGGGGCGACGCTCACGTCACTCCTCCCAGCGGTCGGGCTTCTCCTCGTCCTCCGACGGGGAGCGGATCATCGTCGCGTCGGGGTCACGGTCGCCGTTCGCGCTCGGCTGCGCCTCTTCCTGCTCACGCCGTGTGCGGACCTCGGCCGCGTGGCCGCAGCTCGGGCAGAACTCGGCGTCCGCCGGGAGCGGGTGCCCGCACTGCGAGCAGCTGACAACCACCGCCTCGCCGACCGGCCGGCCGCAGTTGGCGCAGAAGTGGGAGCCCCAGATGATCGGCGCGCCGCACTCGCAGCGGCTCGTCGTCACGCGGCGCCCGGCGGCCGCGGCGGCGAGCATGGAGTCGAGCTCGTGCAGCCTCGCCTCGAGGTTGGCGACGTCGCGGGCGTGCTCGCTGAGCAGGTCCTCGCGGAACTGCTCGCGGCGGTACATCTCCATCGCGAGCCCGCCGAGGTCGCGCAGGAGCTCTTCGCGCGCCTTCAGGATCTCGCGCCGCTCACGCCGCAACGCGCCCGGGGACGGGGCCCGCCTGGGTGCGACCCGCGCCGCCGGTGGAGGCGGGGCGTCGCCGGTCGAGCCGTCGCCGCGGCGGAGTCGCCGAGGCACAGGAAAGCGCGCCACGGGCGCCGACTGTAGCAGCGTGGGCGGCGGCTTCAGCCGCTAGAAATCGTGCGTCGGCGACTGGGCCCGGCGGCCGAATCCGAGCAGGAAGGCGATGAAGAGGAGCAGGCCGACGATCCCGAGCACGAAGCCGCCCCACGGGAAGATGAAGAGGCCGAGCACGATCCCGACGCCGATGAGGATGACCGCGAGTGCGAGCACGGGAAGATCGTTCCCGCGAATCGGAGTGCGAAACGTCTAGAGGTCGATGACGGCCAGGCGGTCTTCGCCGAGGCGTCGCCTGCGATGCCGCTTAAAGGCCGTGCGGGCTTCGCCCGTGCGGCCGTCTTCACGGCTGTGGTGCAGTTAGAGGTCGATGACGACGAGCCGGTCTTCGGTGAACTCGTGCACCGCGTACTTCGGCCCTTCGCGGGTGTTGCCGGAGTCCTTGACGCCACCGTAGGGCATCTGGTCTGCGCGGAACGTCGGCGCCTCGTTGACGACGACGCCGCCGAACTCGAGCGCCTCGGCGGCCCGCAGCGCCGTCTTCAGCTCGGCCGTGAAGATGCCGGCCTGGAGGCCGAAGCGGGTCCCGTTCGCGAGCTCGAACGCCTCGTCGAGCGAGTCGAACGGGTTGACCGTGCAGACCGGGCCGAAGACCTCCTCGCAGCTGACGTTCAGCTCCGGCGCCGCCTCGCCGATCACGGTCGGCCGGATCAGCTCGCCGTCGAGCACGCCGCCGGCGAGGACCTTGGCACCGCCGTTGCGGGCCTGCTCGATCCAGTCGACGATGCGCTCCCGCGCGCCCGCGTCGATGACGGGACCGACGTCGGTCTCCTCGTCGGCGGGATCGCCGACGTTCAGGGCCTCGACCCGCGGCAGGAACCGCTGGAGGAAGTCCTCGTACGCAGGACGCTCGACGTAGATCCGCTGGACGGAGATGCAGCTCTGGCCGGCGAACGAGAAGGCGTTCGCGGCCATGGCCTGCGCGGCAGCGTCGAGGTCGGCGTCGGCCGTGACGATCACGGGCGTCGCGTTGCCGAGCTCCAGGTTGACCTTCTTCTTGTGCGCGCGCTCGGCGAGCTTCCAGCCGACGGGGCCGGAGCCCGTGAACGTGATCGCCTTGACGCGCTCGTCCTCGACGAGCACGTCGCCGATCTCCGAGGCCGGCCCGACGAGGACGTTGACCCAACCCGGCGGCAGGCCCGCCTCCGTCTCGAGCTCCGCCAGCAACAGCGCCGACAGCGGCGTCTGGCTCGCCGGCTTGAGGACGACCGCGCACCCGGCGGCCAGCGCGGGCGCGAGCTTGTGCGCGACGAGGTTGAGCGGGAAGTTGAATGGCGAGATCGCCCCGACGATCCCGATCGGGCGGCGCAGGGTGAAGGCGAACTTGCCCTCGCCTGCCTGCGAGGCGTCCATCGGCACGACCTCGCCGGCGAGCTTGCGCGCCTCGACGGCGGCGAACGTGTAGGTCGACATCGCCCGGGCCGCCTCGACGCGGGCGGCCTTCATCGGCTTCCCGGCCTCGTCGGAGATCTGCCGCGCCACCTCGTCGTGCCGCCTGCCGAGATAGCCCGCGACCTTGACGAGGATCTCGGCGCGCTTGTGCGCCGGCAGCGGCTCGCGCATCGCCGCCTCGGCGGCGTCGACCGCACGCCGTGTCTCGTCCGCGCCGGCCTTGGCGACCCGTGCGACCGTCTCTCCCGAGTACGGCGAGTTGACCTCGATCCAGTCTCCGGTCTCGAGCCACTCGCCGTTGACGAGGAGCTTGCGCTCCGTTGCGGTCGCAGCCACGGATCTAGTCTAGATCGCGATGGGTGCGTGGCTGCTCGTGCGGGGTCGGGGCGACCGGCCGCTCGACCGGCACGCCGACGCGGCGACGATCCGCCGGCACGGGTCGTCGAAGCGCCCGTCCGTCCTGCCCGGCGAGCAGGCGATCCTCTATGCCGCGGTCTGGCAGGCGGTCTACGGCGTCGTCGAGATCGTCGGCGAGCCGGACCGCGACCCGGAGCGCGAGCGCTGGGCGTGGACGTTCCCGATCCGGCCGCTCGCGGTCGTGACCGACCTCGACCGGGCTCCGGCGGTCGAGGAGGCCGGGATCTTCCGCAGAGCCTCTGGCGCCACTCTCATATCCGGCTCAGCGACGACCAGTTCGAGCGGGCGCAGGCCTTGATCGAGGCCGCCCAGTAGGATCGCGCGCCGTGGAGATCCGCAAGGTGGGTGTCGTCGGGCTCGGCACGATGGGGGCCGGGATCGCGCAGGTGAGCGTTCAGGCCGGGTTCGAGACCGTCGGGCGCGAGGTGAGCGACGAGCTCGGCGACAAGGCGCGCGAGCGCATCGCGCACTTCCTCGGCCGCGCCGTCGACAAGGAGCGGATGACGGGCGACGAGCGGGACGCGGCGCTCGCGCGGCTGTCGACGACGACCGAGCTCTCGGACCTCTCGGACTGCGACCTCGTGATCGAGGCCGTGCTCGAGGAGCTGCCGCTCAAGCGCGAGACCTTCGCGGAGCTCGACCGCCTGACCGGGCCCGACGCGATCCTGGCGACGAACACGTCTGCGCTCTCGGTCTCCGAGATCGCCGAGGCGACGGAGCGGCCGGAACGCGTCGTCGGCATGCACTTCTTCAACCCGGCCCCGCTGCTGCCGCTCGTCGAGGTCGTCCGGGCCGAGAAGAGCTCCGAAGACGCCGTTCAGACCGCGTACGACTGGGCCGAGAGCGCCGGGAAGCGGCCGGTGAGGTGCAACGACACGCCGGGCTTCATCGTCAACCGGATCCTGATCCCGCTCCTGAACGACTGCGTGCGCGTCCTCGACGAGGCGGGCGTGACGGCCGAGGACCTCGACCAGGCGATGACGAGCGGCGCCGGCTGGCCGATGGGGCCGTGCGCGCTCGTCGACCTCGTCGGCATCGACGTCCACATCCATGCCTCGGAGGCGCTCTTCGCCAAGCTCCGCGAGGAGCGGATGGCGCCGCCGGAACGACTGCTCGAGCTGCAGGCGCAGGGTCGTCTCGGCCGCAAGACCGGGGCCGGGTTCTTCGAGTACTAGCCGCCGCGGACGCGCGTGGCGCAGCGGATCTTCATCCTCGGCGGCAGCGGCCAGATCGGCCGGGCGCTCGTTCCCGCGATGCTCGCGCGCGGCTGGGACGTCGTCGTCGGCAGCCGCGGCGAGCGGGAAACGCCCGAGGGCGCGGCGCACGTTCGGGTCGACCGCGCCGACTCCGAGGCCCTGCGCGCGGGGCTCGGCGACGGAGTCGACGTCCTCGTCGACTGCATCGCCCTCGAACGGGAGCACGCGGAGCAACTGCTCGCGCTCGAGCCGCTCGTCGGCTCGCTCGTCGTCATCTCCA
Source organism: Gaiellaceae bacterium (assembly GCA_051986525.1). Lineage (GTDB taxonomy): Bacteria > Actinomycetota > Thermoleophilia > Gaiellales > Gaiellaceae > 13-2-20CM-68-14. The sequence continues at coordinate 7,733 of JBPYFE010000110.1, read as the reverse complement.
GCGCGGCCGTCTACGCCGACGCGCAGGGGCGCAGCTTCGACTCGGACGAGTTTCCGGACTACCCGGTTCCGATCCGGGAACGGCGGCAGCCGACCGTCGAGCCCGGCGATTCCTCGTACGGGACGAAGAAGCGCGCGATCGAGCTCGCGCTGCTCGGGCAGGACGCCGTGCCGGCGACGCTGATCCGCGCCGGCGCGATCTACGGCGTCGGCGGCGACCTCCGCGAGTGGTACTTCGTGAAGCGGATTCTCGACGGCCGCCGCTTCATCGTCCTCGGCGACCGCGGCCGAAGCCGCTTCCACCAGATCGCAGCCGAGAACCTCGCCGAGCTGATCCGGCTCGCCGCAGAGCGCCCCGCGACGCGGGTCCTGAACGCGGGCGACCCCGAGGCGGCGAGCGTGCTCGAGATCTCGCGGACGATCGCGCGTGCGCTCGGTCACGAGTGGACGGAGCTGCTTCTGCCCGACCCGGGAGAGCCGTGCGAGACGCCCTGGACGACGCCGCGGCCGGTCGTGCTCGACATGGCCGAGGCCGAGCTCGAGCTCGCCTACCGGCCGGTCGTCTCCTACGAGCGCGCCGTCGGGAAGGTCTGCGAGTGGCTCGTCGAGCGCGCCCGGGAGGTGCCGTCGGAGGAGGTCGCCCCGAGGATGCTGCGGTACGGGCCGACCAGCTTCGACTACGAGGCGGAAGACCGGCTGCTCGACGAGCTCAGGGCCGGCTGAGCCGGGCCCACACGTTCTCGAGCAGCCGCGAGACGACCGGGTCGTCGGCCGAGGCCGCGAAGTTGAGCGCGCCGGCGGCGAACACCTTCGCGCCGCGAGGCGTCTCGTAGTACGTCATCTCGGCGCCCCGGCCCGGCCCCATCAGGTTCGGAATCCGCGCGAGGACGTGCGTGTCGCGCGGTGAGCTCGGGGCGCGCTTGTCGATCTCGAAGCCGTACCGGCCGAACCGGTCGCCGTCCGCGAGGCCGGTGCCGTCGAAGGCCCAGGGATCCGTCGTGGCGCCGGTGACCTCGAACGGCCCCTGCCGGCCGCCGTAGTCGCCCGCGTCGAACTGGACGCCGACGAGCGCCGCTTCCGGCCGCCCGAGCTTGCGCCATTGCCCGACCCGCGTCAGGAACGGACCCTTGCGGACGACCTTCCAGAAGAAGTTGTTCGCCGAGAGGAAGAGCAGATTGCCCCCGAGGTCGCGGTAGCGCTGGACGACGTCGTACTCGTGCGCGGTCACGTACTCCTCGTGGCCGGGGAAGACGACGAGGTCGTACCGCTTCGCGAGCTCGTCGCCGCTCGCGAACCGCTCGAGGTCGTCGTCGGAGAGGTAGTCGACGTTCTTCCCGGTGCTGCTCAGCCAGGACACGACCGTCAGATCCCAGTCGCGAAAGCGGAACGGAACGCCGAAGTCGAGGTAGGGACGGCGCACGTCGATCCGGTTCAGCGCGCCGCTGACGTACCAGCTGTCGCCCCAGCCGTCGCCGTTCGCGTCGTCGAAGTTGTACGCCTGCCACGTGTTCGTCGAGAGGACGACGGCGACGCGGTGCGTGCCGAGCCGCGCGGGGCGGAGGATGAAGGGCGCGTAGCCGACGCGGCCGTCGTTCGCCGTGATCCGCAGGAAGTAGAGGCCGCTCGGCCAGTCCCCGGCGCGGACGACGTGGACGAGGCTCGGCGCGTTCTGGTTTCCGCTCCAGTCGAGGGTGACGGCCGGAGTCATCGCCTCGCCGCCGGTGCGGAGATCCTGCTCCGTCGGATGCGGGATCTTCGTCAGCGCGAAGACCTGGAAGCGCAGCGAGCGCGCATCCGTCGCCACGGAGACGTCGGCGCTGTCGCCGGGCGCGTAGCTGTGCTGCGTGAACGCGGCCGAGATGCCGAGTACGCGGACGACCGGCGTCGTCACCTGCGCACCGGGGACGGGGCGCGGAAGGCCGTAGAGCCGGCGGCCGCCGTGGCGGCCGAAGACGGTCAGGCGCATGACGTACGTCCGGTCCGGCGTGTCGCGCTTCGGCCGCCAGACGAGCCGGTGCCGGCCGGGCCCGAGCTTGAAGGTCTCGCTCCAGATCGTCTGCGCGAGCGGTGCCGAGCGCTTGACGGAATCGGTGCTGACGGCCTCCATCCGCACCCGCGCCGCCCCCGTGAGCACGAAGCTGACGACGGCGCGGTCCCGCAGCCCGTCGCCGTTCGGGGTGACCGTCGTCAGCAGGCGGCGGTCGCCCGCGAACGGGGCCGAGCCGTTGCCGACGGAAAGGTCGAGCAGACGCGGGGTCGGCTGCACGTGGGGGACACGGGGAAGCGGAGCGGCCGCCGAGGCGAGCGCGAGCGCCGCGACGCCCGCCACGACACTGGTTGCAACCCGCATTCTCCCTGCATTCCTCACTAACGGACCCCTTACAATCCCCTCATCGCCAACACACCTGCGGCCCGGATACTTTGCCCGTCGATGAGGCGTCTCGTCGTGTTCACCATCCTCGCAACCGCGCTGGCCGTTCCGACGGCGGCGTCTGCCGTGCTGTTCGGCGGCACGGACAGCGACGGAACCGTCTCGGTCAAGAACGGGATCGGGAGGCTCTGGCTGTCCCCGTTCACCGGCGCGGCGGTCGGCCGCATCGCCGATGGCAAGGTCGTGATCACCGACCCGATCGCCGACGACGGACAGGGCGCGCAGGCGTGGGGCTGCGACAACGGGCCGGGCGGCGTCGACGTGTCCGACACGACGACCGTCTGCATCGGCCACAACCTCCGCTTCCGCGCGGCGGGCGGGCGGTACAAGATCGGCGTCCGCGGATCGGGGATCTTCATCTCGGCGGTCGGCCGGGGCACGCTGACGCTGAACGGCGCCGGCGACGACCCGAACATCGACTCGGACGGCGTCTTCTCGATCAACGACTCCGTCTTCCGGTCGCTGCCGAACGATCCGAAGTCCTTCCCGCTCGCGCCGCCCGCCGGGGGCTGACGTCGGGCATCCTGAGGCCGTGACACCGTCACAGGCCCAAATGGTGCTGGTGGTCGAGGACGAGGCCTCGATCGCCTCGTTCGTCTCGCTCTACCTCAAGAACGCCGGCTACTCGGTCAAGGCCGTCTCCACCGGCGGCGACGCGCTCGCTCAGGTCGAGGCGGAGCAGCCGGCGCTGATCATCCTCGACTTGATGCTTCCGGACATCGACGGGATCGAGGTCTGCCGCCGGATCCGGCAGCGGCGCGACATCCCGATCCTGATGCTGACCGCCCGCGACGAGGACATCGACAAGATCATCGGGCTCGAGGTCGGCGCGGACGACTACATGACGAAGCCGTTCAACCCACGCGAGCTCGTCGCACGTGTGAAGTCGATCCTCCGCCGCGCCGCGCCGGCCGAGCGGAAGGAGTCGGCCCAGATCCGCCACGGCGAGCTGCTCGTCGACTCCGGCCGTCGCGAGGTCTTCGTCGGCGACGACGAGATCCAGCTGGCGCCGAAGGAGTTCGACCTGCTCTGGGAGCTGCTCGATCACCGCGGGCTCGTGCTCACGCGCGATCAACTGCTCGAGCGCGTCTGGGGGTACACGTTCGCCGGCGATACGCGCACCGTCGACGTCCACGTCCGCCAGCTGCGGCGGAAGCTCGGCGAGGCGTCCCCGATCGTCACCGTCTGGGGCGTCGGCTACAAGGTCGCGCCCTCGCGGGACTCGGTGAACGCCTAGCGAAGAGAGCGGCGTGTTCCGTTCCCTTCGCTTTCGGCTTCCGGCGCTCTTCCTCGCCGCGATCGTCCTCGCCGGGCTCGTCTCGACCGCGGTCGCGATCAGCGTCTCGAAGCGCTACGGCGAGAGCACGCTGCGCAAGCAGGCCTACCGGCAGCTGACCGAGGAGGCGCACGGCCTCTCCCGGATCTACTCCGCCGCCGCCGGCGGCCCGATCCCGTCGTCGTCGGAGCTCGAGCAGGCCTCCGGCGACCGGATCTTCTACCGGCCGCGCCGCACCGGCATCGACCTCTTCCCGGGCCCGACGCCGGCCTACACGCTGCTGCCGAAGCAGGCGCTCGACATCCAGCGGATCCTCGCCGGGAAGACGGTCCCGTTCCAGTTCAGGTTCGGCGGCGACCGCTACCTCGGCGTCGCGACTCCGACCACCGTCGGCGGGGTCATCTTCGGCGCGATCGTCGTCGGCCGCCCGGCGACGCGGCTGAACCAGGCCTGGACGCCGCTGATCTGGCGCCTGCTCCCGGCCGCGCTGGCCGGGATCCTCGTCGCCGGCCTCGTCGGCTGGTACGCGTCGCGGCGGATCACGCGGCCCGTCCTCGCCCTCTCGGACGCGGCCGACGAGGTTGCGGAAGGCCACTACGACGTCGCGGTTCCGGAGGTGCGCGGCGGCGGCGAGATCAGCCACCTGTCCGAGCGCTTCGGCGAGATGGCGGCGAAGCTCAAGGCGGCCGAGCAGCTCGAGCGGAACTTCCTGATGACCGTCTCGCACGAGCTGAGGACGCCGTTGACCGCGATCCGCGGCCACGTCGAGGCGCTGCTCGAAGGCGTCGTCGAGGACGAGGAGGCGCGGACGCACTCGCTCGACATCATCAGCCTGGAGTCCCAGCGGCTCGAGCGCCTCGTCGACGACGTCCTCGACCTCGCGAAGCTCGACACGCGCAGGTTCACCCTGCGCGAGGAGGAGGTCGACATGGAGCGGCTCGTCGATCGCGCCTACTCGGGCTTCGGCGAGGAGGCGCGGCGCCGCGGGATCGACTACCGGCGCTCCGTCGAGGCGAGGCCCGTGATCGAGACCGACGGCGACCGGGTGCTGCAGGTGATCTCGAATCTGCTCGCGAACGCGTTCCGCTGGACGCCGGACGGCGGCGAGGTCGAGCTCGGGCTCGCGCAGGTGGACGGGACCGTCCGCGTTGCCGTCAGCGACACCGGGCCCGGAATCTCCCCGTCCGACCGGGAGCGGATCTTCCGTCCGTTCTGGTCGCTCGACCACAGCGGCACGGGCCTCGGACTCGCGGTCGCGAGCGAGCTGGCCGCCGCCCTCGGCGGCTCGATCGAGCTCGACTCGACGCCCGGCGAGGGCAGCCGGTTCGAGTTGATCCTCCCTACGAGGAGGGCCCCCTAGCCGGTGCGGCGGTCTTCGATCCGGTAGACGACGGCGGTCTCGTCGGAGCCGAGCGCCTTCTCGATCCGGCCGAGCCGCTCGTCGACGCCGCGCCAACCCGAGGTGATCAGGTCGATCAGCAGCGCGAGGTCGTCGACCCGCGCGTGCCGCTCGCCGAGCAGGTCGCCTTCGATCCGCTCGAGCCGGCGGACGAGCTGGGCCGAGAGCCCTCGCACCTCGGCGAGATGCCGCGCCACCGGGACGACCTGCTCGCGCAGACCGTCCTGAACCGCGTCGCCGACGCGCTCCGGAAGGGTCGCCTCGAGCGTCGCGGCCGTCTCCGCCAGCGCCGCGATCTGGTCTCGCGCGCGCTCGAGCGCTGCGTCCACCGCGGCCGGTTCGACGCGGCCCTCGGCGACCTGTCGAAGCCGCTCGTTCGCCCGCTCCACCGCGACTGGATTCATGGCGCGCAACGCTAGCGTTCGCGTCGGATGAAGCTCTCCGAGCTGGACTACGAGCTCCCGGCCGAGCTGATCGCGCAGCGGCCGCTCGAGCGGCGCGACGACTCGCGGCTGCTCGTCTACGACCGGGCGAGCGGCGACGTCCGCCACCGCCGCTTCTCGGAGCTGCCGGACGAGCTCCGCCCCGACGAGCTCGTCGTCGTCAACGACACGCGCGTGCTGGCGGCGCGGATCCGGATCGAGCAGCCGCGCGGCGAGGTGCTGCTGCTCGAGCGCCGGGACGGCAACGGGCTGTGGGAGGGGCTCGCCCGGCCCACGCGGCGGCTGCGGGCAGGGCGGCGCTACGGCCCGGTGGAGCTCGTCGAGCACCTCGGCGAGGGCCGGTGGCTGCTCCGGCTGGACGGCGAAGCCGAAGGGGAGGCGCCCCTGCCGCCGTACATCACCGAGCCGCTCGCCGACCCGGAGCGCTACCAGACCGTCTACGCGGCGGCCGAAGGCTCGGCCGCGGCCCCGACGGCCGGACTGCACTTCACGCCGGAGCTGCTCGCCAGGCTCGACGTCGAGCGCGTGACCCTGCACGTCGGGCTCGACACGTTCAGGCCAGTCGCGGTCGACGACCTGGCCGACCACGAGCTGCACAGCGAGCGCTACGAGGTGTCGGCGGCGGCGTGGGAGCGGATCCGGGCGGCAGCGCGCGTGCTCGCGGTCGGGACGACGACCGTTCGGGTGCTCGAGTCCCTCGCGGGCGGCGCGCCGCTCGCGGGCCGGACGGGCCTCTTCGTCACGCCGGGGTTCGAGTTCCGGCGCGTCGACTCGCTGCTCACGAACTTCCACCTGCCGCGCTCGACGCTGCTCGCGCTCGTGATGGCGTTCGCCGGCGTCGAGGAGACGCGCGAGCTCTACCGCCAGGCGATCGCGGAGCGCTACCGGTTCTACTCCTTCGGCGATGCGATGCTGATCCGATGACGAGGACGGCGAACGAGTGGCGCACGTTCTGGCGAGATCGCGGCGAGCGCGAGCTCGCGTCCCTGCTCGCGCGAACGTGGCCGCCCGCACGTGACGGCGACGCGACCCGGGTCGCCACGCTGCTCGGCAGCCGCGCGTCCGAGGCGGCGATTTCCGCCGAGCTCGGCCGCATGCGCGACGAGCGGGGCGCGCATCCGAACGAGGACGACGACGCGGCCGCCGCCGCGGTCGTCGCCGGCTGGTTCGCCCGCGCATGAGCTTCCGCGTCACCGCGACCGACGAGCAGGCGCGCGGCGGCGTCCTGACCACGGCGCACGGCGAGGTCGCGACGCCGGCCTTCATGCCGGTCGGCACGAAGGCGACTGTGAAGGCCGTCGACCCGGCCGAGCTGCGCGAACTCGGCGCGACGATCGTCCTCGGCAACACGTACCACCTGCATTTCCGGCCCGGCGTCGAGACGATCGCGGAGCTCGGCGGCCTGCACCGGTTCATGGGCTGGGACGGGCCGATCCTGACCGACTCGGGCGGGTTCCAGGTCTTCTCGCTCCGGCACACGATCACCGGCGTCGGCGAGGCCGGCGTCACCTTCCGCTCCGTCTACGACGGCGAGGCGGCGACCTTCGCGCCCGAGACGGTCGCGCGGATCCAGGCGCTGCTCGGCTCGGACATCGCCATGTGCCTCGACGTCTGCCCGCCGGCCGACGCGCCGCCGCCGGCTGTGGAAGAAGCGGTTCGGCTGACGACCTCGTGGGCGAAGCGCCAGCGCGAGGCGGAGCGCGCGCCGGGCCAGCTCGTCTTCGGGATCGCCCAGGGCGGCACCGACACGGAGCTGCGCACGCGCTCGATCGAGGAGATCACCGCGCTCGGCTTCGACGGCCACGCCCTCGGCGGCCTGGCGATCGGCGAGGATCGCGAGGCGATGTTCGCGACGGTGGGCTGGGCCGCGCCGCTGCTCCCCGCGGAGAAGCCGCGCTACTTCATGGGGATCGGCGACCCGGAAGGGATCCTGGAGGTGATCGAGCGCGGGATCGACATGTTCGACTGCGTCCTGCCGACACGGCTCGGCCGGACCGGGACGGCGGTGACGTGGGGAGGTCGCCTGAACCTGAAGAACGCGCGCTACGCCCGCGACCGGGCGCCGCTCCAGGAGGACTGCCCGTGTCCGGCCTGCACCCGCTTCTCGCGCGCGTACATCCGCCACCTCGTCAACCAGCAGGAGCTGCTCGGCCTGCGCCTGCTGAGCCTGCACAATCTACGATTC
>JBPYFE010000109.1:0-8397 GCA_051986525.1 Gaiellaceae bacterium | reverse complement strand
ATCTGCTCGTTCTGCCCGCGCAAGCTCGACTTCGACCCGCTCGCGGTGCCGATCCCGTACCACCACTCGAACCTGCAGTCCGAGGAGATGATCTATTACGTCTCCGGCAACTTCGGCTCGCGGCGCGGCGTCGACGTCGGCTCGATCACGCTGCACCCGTCGGGCCTGCCTCACGGGCCGCAGCCGGGCCTGGCGGAGAAGTCGATCGGCCTGCACGAGACGACGGAGCTCGCGGTCATGTGCGACACGTTCCACCCGCTGAAGCTGACGACGCTCGCGCGCGACCTCGACGACGGCAAGTACGCGTACTCGTGGTACGAGAACGCGGAGAACGGATCCGGCGACGGCGCCTCCGTCGACGGCGACGCCTCGGGCGCCGGGCTCACCTCGCACTTCTAGATCCATCGCGTTCCGCTTGAGGTTCGCCCGGATATAGGGCACAATTCCTGTCCCGCGCAATGAGGGGCGCGGGGAAACGGGTCACCTGAGGAAAGGGGAAACCTAGATGCAGTCACCACGCCTACGGCGTCTGCTCGCGCTTGCGATCGGCGCCCTGACGTGTGCGGCTTTGCTGGGAGCCGGCTCCGCAGTCGGCGCCAGCGGCCGTAGCCCGCTCGGCGGCACGAAGCCTTCGTGGACAGCGAAGGCGCCGAAGGCCGGCAACGTGTCCGACCTCCAGCAGGTCGGCGCGAAGGTCTGGCTCGCTCCGCGCAACGCGGCGCAGCTGGCCGCGCTCGCGAAGGCGGTCAGCGATCCGTCGAGCTCGCAGTACGGCCAGTTCCTGACCGAGGCCCAGTACGCGGCGCAGTTCGCGCCGACGGCCTCGCAGGTCGCTGCGGTCAAGCAGTGGCTGACCGGCGCCGGCCTCACGGTCACGGCGACCGGTCCTGACAACCACTACGTCGTGGTCTCGGGCTCGGCCGACGCCGTCAACAAGGCGTTCGGCACGACGCTCGCCAAGTACACGATCAACGGCAAGGAGTGGCAGGCGCCGTCGACGGAGCTGTCGGTGCCGGCGTCGCTCGCCGGCGTCGTCCAGTCCGTCTCCGGCCTGACGCAGTTCGGTCACATGATCAAGCCGAGCGACCTCGGCGCTCCGCCTGCGTTCGTCAACTCGACGCAGTGCTCCGGCTACTACGGCCAGCTGATGGCCTCCGACAAGCCGGCGTTCAACGGCCACACGCTCCCGTACGCTCCGTGCGGCTACACGCCGTCGCAGCTTCGGGGCGCGTACGGCGTCAACGTCCCGGGCCGCGACAGCGAGCTCGGCCGCGGCGCCACGGTTGCGATCACGGACGCGTTCGACGCGTCGGTGCTCCAGCAGGATGCGAACACGTACGCCGAGCGGCACGGCGACAAGAAGTTCTCGCCCAACCAGTTCCAGGATTTGAGCGTCGCCGAGGGCGCGTCTTCGGATCCGAACCCGATCTCCGCCTGCGGCGGTAACGGGTGGTACGGCGAGCAGACGCTCGACATCGAGGCCGTGCACTCCATGGCTCCCGGTGCCAACGTGCTCTACTACGGCGCCGCGAGCTGCTACGACGACGACCTGCTCGCCTCGCTCTCGCGCGTCGTCGCCGACAACAAGGCGTCGGTCGTCACCAACTCGTGGGGCGAGCCGACGTTCGTGAACATCGGCGGGACGATCTACTCGACGATCGACGATTCGCTGATCGCCGCGTACGAGTCGGTCTTCCAGCAGGGTGCGGTTCAGGGCATCGGGTTCTACTTCTCGTCGGGCGACAGCGGCGACGAGCTCGACAACACCGGCGTCCTGCACCCCGACTGGCCGGCGGAGGATCCGTGGGTCACGTCGGTCGGCGGCACCTCGCTCGCCGTCAACAGCGCCAACCAGCGGCAGTTCGAGACCGGTTGGGGCACCGCCCGCTGGGGCCTCTCGAGCGACAACAGCTCGTGGGTCTCGCAGGTTCCGTTCCTGTACGGAGCCGGCGGCGGCTTCACCTACCTGCCGGAGTTCGACTTCACGCTGTTCGGCCGGCCGTGGTACCAGGACGGCGTCGTCAGCTCGTCGACGCCGGGCCGTGCCGTTCCGGACATCTCGGCTGACGCCGACCCGACGACGGGCATGCTCGTCGGCGAGACGCAGGACTTCTCGCTGCCGTCGCGCTTCGGCCCCGCCGGCGTCCACTACGGCGAGTACCGCATCGGCGGCACGAGCCTCGCGTCCCCGCTGATCGCGGGCATGCAGGCGGTCGCCCAGGGTCACCGGCGGATCGGCTTCGCCAACCCGCTGATCTACTCGCTCGCCAACCAGGGCGTCTACTACGACGTGACGCCTCAGGGTGACGCGGGCAACGTCCGCAGCGACTTCGTCAACGGCCAGAATGCCGACAACGGCCTGCGGTACACGGTGCGCACGTTCAACCAGGACTCCTCGCTGACGACGGGCCCGGGTTGGGACGATGTGAGCGGCGTCGGCTCGCCGACCCGCGCGTACTTCTCGCTCTTCCAGAACCGCTACCACTAGGTCCCGGAAGCAGCGAAGCTCGGAAGGGCCGCCGCGAGGCGGCCCTTCCACTTTCTAGGCTGCAGTCGTGTACCGCGAGTCGGCCCACCTCTACGACGCGATCTACTCCTCCATCCGCGACTACCCGCGAGAGGCGACGGAGCTCGACGAGCTGATCCGGGCGCGGCGGCCCGGCGCGCGCACTTTGCTCGACGTCGCCTGCGGCACCGGAGCCCACCTCGAGCACCTGGCCGCCCGCTACGAGGTCGAAGGCCTCGACGCCGATCAGGGGATGCTCGCGGTCGCGCGCGAGCGGCTGCCCACGGTCCAGTTCCACGAAGCGGATATGGCCGACTTCGACCTCGGCAGGCGCTTCGACGCGGTCGTCTGCCTGTTCAGCTCGATCGGCTACGTGAAGACGGAGGAGCGGCTGCGCTCGGCGATCGCCGCGTTCGCGCGCCACCTCGAGCCCGGCGGCATCGTGGTCGTGGAGCCGTGGCTGACGCCGGACGTCTGGCAGGATGGCCACGTCGGCGCGGTCTTCGTCGACGAGCCGGAGCTGAAGATCGCCCGCATGAACATCGCCGAGCGGCGGGACACCGTCTCGGCCGTCACCTTCCACTACCTCGTCGCTACACCTGAGGGAGTGAGCCACTTCACGGAGCCGCACGAGCTCGGCCTGTTCACGGTCGAGCAGCACCTGGACGCGTTCCGCGCCGCCGGGCTCGAGGTCGAGCACGACCCGGAAGGCCCGATGGGACGCGGCCTCTACGTCGGAGTCGCGTCGTGATCGTCGTCGACTGGGACGGCACCGCCACTGTCGAGGACACGCTGATCGAAGCCATGCGCGTCTACGGCGACTGGCAGCTGTACCTCGAAGCCTCCGCCGCCTTGAAGCGCGGTGAGATCACGCTGCACGAGGAGATCCGCCGCGACGCGAGCGGGATCACGGCGCCGCTCGAGGACGTCCAGCGCTGGGCGGTCGAGAACGTCGAGCTGAGGCAGGGCTTCGAGGAGTTCGCGCGCCGGCACCGGCCGGTGATCGTCTCCAGCAACTTCCGCCAGCTGATCGAGCCCGTCCTCACCGCGCACGGGCTCGAGCTCGAGGTTCGCGCCAACGACGTCGCGTGGCATCCCGACGGCTGGCGCGCGACCTTCACAAACCCCGACGCCTGCGGAACGTGCGGCGAGCCCTGCAAGCGCGCCGACCTCGACGGCGCAGCCCACGTCGTCTACGTCGGCGACGGCTACTCGGACCGCTGCGCCGCCCAGGCCGCCGACAGGATCTTCGCCCGGCGCGGGCTCGCCGCGTACCTGGACGAACGCGGCGTCCCGTACGAGCCCTTCGAGGACTTCGACGAGATCGAGCGCGCCTTGTGACGCTGCTCCGCTTGCCGGAGCCGTACGACTTCGAGCTCTCGACCGAACGCTTCCGCGCCTTCGGGCCCGATCTCGCGAACCTCTGGCACGAGGGCGGCCTGCACCGCGTCGCCGGCGGCCGCGAGCTCCGGCTCGAAGCCGCGCCCGGCGGAGCCGACGTCGAGCCGCTCGACGACGAGACGGAGCCGGCGGCCCGCGCGCTGCTCGGCGCGGACTTCGAGCTCGCGCCGTTCTACGCCTGGGCGGCAGAGCAGGAGGTGCTGCGGGACCTCGTCCCGCGGCTGGCGGGGTTCAGGCCGCCGCTCGCGCCGGACCCGTACGAGACCCTGGTCACCTCGATCACCGCGCAGCAGGTCTCGCTCTTCGCCGCCTTCGCGATCCGCAACCGGATGATCGAGCGCTTCGGCGAGCAGGCGCGATTCGCGTACTCGTTCCCGACGCGGGAGCGAATGGCCGGGGCGAGCGAGGACGAGCTGACGGCGCTCGGATTCTCCCGCCGCAAGGCCGAGTACGTGCTGGGGCTGGCACGCGCCGAGGTCGACTACGACGGGCTCCGCGAGCTTCCGGACGACGAGGTGAAGGCGACGCTCGTCGCGTTACGCGGCCTGGGCGAGTGGACGGCGGACTGGTTCCTGGCCCGCCATCTCGCGCGTCCGCACGCGTGGCCTGCCGGCGACCTCGGGCTCGTCAAGGCCGCCTCGGCGTTCTACTTCGGCGGCCGCAAGCTGACGATCGCCGAGGTGCGCGAGTTCGGCGCGCGGCTCGATCCGTTCCAGAACCTGAGCGCGCACTACCTGCTCACCGGCCTGCGGGTCGCGCCGCCCGTCTAGAGTCGCGGCCATGGACATCCGCGAAGCCAGGCCTGACGAGCTCCCGCGCCTGCAGGAGCTGTACCGCGAGTTCTACGACGAGCGCCCGCCGCCGGCGGACATGCCGGTCGACATGGAGCACGAGCTGCGCCAGGTCGGGACGTACGTCGAACGCGACGACCACCTCGCGCTCGTCGCCGCGGACGACGCGGGCCAGGTCGTCGGCTTCGCGCTCGCCAAGGTGGACGACCATCCGGGCTTCGGCTACCTCGCCGACCTCTACGTCTCGCCCGGCTCGCGACGGCAGGGTGCGGCGCGCGGCCTAGTAAGGGAGGCGACCGAGCGCTTGCGCGGCAAAGGCGTCAACGCGATGTTCCTCGACGTCGACCTCGACAACGCGGACGCGCGCACGACGTACGAGCGGCTCGGCTTCCGACCGGAGGCGCTGCAGCTCTGGGCGCCGGTCGACGACGTCCTCAAGAGCGCGAGCCGGGAGCCGCGCGGCGAGTCGTTCGGCTCCGTGCACGTGCAGACGGACGCGATCGACACGGTCGAGCTGGAGGTACGGAAGTACGTCCCCCGCTTCGGCCGCTCGGGCGGCAGCGTCCTCGCCGGACCGCGAAACGGCTGGATCGCCGTCTACGACGAGCTCGCCGATCGCGAGCCGCCGGTGTTGAAGCGGCTCGGGAGCGAGCTCTCGAACGCGGTCGACGCGATCACCGTCTCGATCGGGATCGAGGAGGGCGCAGTCGTTCGCTACAACGTCTTCGAGCGCGGCTCGATCGTGGACGAGTACCTCTCCGTCCCCGAGTACTACAAGCCGCTGCCGCCGGGCGACGCGATCGCGCTCGGCGCGAACCCCACCGTCGTCGGCCGGCTGACGGGCGCCGACCCGCACCGGTTCCGCGAGCTCGCGCGCACCGCCGCGACCCCGGAGGAGCTCCCGGCGCCGCCCGAGCTCCTGCGCGGCATCGCCGAGCTCATGGGCCTGAGCGGAGTCGAGCACGGCTTCGAGGGCGCGGCCGGGGAACCCGGCGCCCGGCAGATCGAGCACCGCTAGTTTTCGGTCGTGGTCCTCTACGACGCCGCCCGCTGTCCGTACTGCGCCCGTGTCCGGATCACCCTGGCCGAGAAGGGCCTGGCCTACGAGCCGGTCGAGGTCGACCTCGGCGACCGGCCCGCGTGGCTCTACGAGCTGAACCCGCTCGGCAAGGTGCCTGTCCTGGAGGAGGACGGGCTCGTCCTGCCGGAATCCGAGGTGATCATGGAATACCTGGAGGAGCGCTACCCCGAGCCGTCGCTGCTGCCGTCGGACGCGGCCGCGCGCGCGCTCGTGCGTCTGCAGATCGCGCGCTTCGACACCAACCTCGGCGACGCGTACTACGCGTTCCGGCGCGGAGACGAGGACGGCGCCGAGCGGCTCGCGCACTGTCTCTCGGCATTCGAGCGCAACATCGGTCGCTGGGCCGGCCGGTACAGCCTCGCCGAGATCGCGTACCTCCCCTGGCTGATCCGGCTCCGCGACGTGTACGGGTTCGACCTCAGTCCGTATCCAACCACGCTCGAACGCCTGGAAGAGCTTTCCACGCGGCCCGCGATCGCGGCCGAGCTCGAAGTCGCCGCAGCTCGATGAGCGAGCTGCCGCCCGTCGTCGACGCGACGTGGCTGCGCGAGCGGCTCGGCGAAGAGGACCTCGTCGTCGGCGACGTCCGCGGCCCCAACGCGCACGCGCGCGGCCACATCGCGGGGTCGAGACCGCTCGTGCTCGGCTCGCCGCCGCCGATGAGCGACCCCGAGGTCGTCGCGGATCTGGCCAAGGAAATCGGCCTGCGCCTGCGGCGCCACGGCATCACCGGAGAGGAGCGGCTCGTCCTCTACGACCGCGGCGACGGCGTCGGCGCGATGCCGTCGGCCCAGCTCGCCGAGCTCGCCGGACACCCGCGCGTCGCGGTTCTCGTCGGCGGGATCGCGGCGTGGCCGGACGAGCTCGAGCTCGGACCGGCGGAGCTGACGCCCGTGAAGGTGCAGCTCGAACCGCGCCTCGACGCCCTGCCCACCCGCGAGGAGGTCCTCCGGCGGCTGGGCGAGGTGACCCTGCTCGACGTCAGGACGGAGGAAGAGTTCCACGGCCGCGCCGGCTATCCGTGCGACCCTCGTCAGGGCCACATCCCCGGCGCGCGGCGGCTCGAGGAGGAGACGCTCTTCGCGGCGCCGGGCCTGCCGAGGCCTGCCGACGAGGTGCGCGCCCAGGTCGACGAGCCGGACGGCGCCGAGCTGATCGCGTACTGCCACTCCGGCTCGCGCTCCGCCCGAGCCACGCTCGCACTACGCTCCGCCGGCTACCGCGCGCGCAACTACCCGGGCTCCTGGCACGAGTGGTCGCGCCACCCCGAGCTGCCGCTCGAGACGTAGCTCGAGCTACGCCGCGATCGCGACGCGTTCGGCCGCGTCGAGGAAGCCGCCGCAGAGGCCGCGGCCGAGCTCGTTCCACTTGCCGATCCGCTCCGCGGTCTGCTCGAGCAGGTCGGGCGGCATGTGCTCGCGATCGTCGTCGTCGAGCTCGTTCTCGATCCAGTCCGCGACCTGTTCCTGCGTGACCTCGGCGTGGAACTGGATGCCCCACGAACTGTCCCCGAGCCGGAAGGCCTGCGTGCAGCGCTCGCTCAGCGCGAGCTCGACGGCGCCGGCAGGCAGGCCGTAGCTGTAGTAGTGCCACTGGAACGCGTCGAATCGAGCGGGAAGCGTCGAGAGAAGCGGGTCATTCCTCGCACCGTCCGTGAGCTCGACCTCGTACCAGCCGACCTCGGGACGCTCCGCCCGAAAGACCGACGCGCCCGCGGCTTTCGCGAGGAGCTGGACCCCGAGACAAACGCCGAGCACCGGGATCCGCTCGAAGAGCAGACGCTCCAGGAAGGCGTTCTCCTCGCGAAGCCACGGGTGTCGGTCGTCCTGGTCGGCGTGCATCGCCCCGCCGAAGACGAGCACGGCTCCGTACGAGTCGAGCGGGCGCGGCAGCGGCGTGCCCCACGCCAGGCTCCACTCGTCGAGGCGATGGCCGCGCTCTTCGACCACGTCGCCGAAGACGCCGGCACGCACGCGTTCGCCGTGGATCACCGCGAGAACGTCCACACACGGACTCTAGCGACGTACCCTCGGAAATACGTCTTTCGGGCAATAGGCATCGCGAGACGACGTTGTTAGCGTCGCGGCCATGTCGACGATGCTGCAAGAGAGCCCGCCCACGCTGACTCCACGGCAGCGGCAGGTCGTCGAGTTGATCGCAGCGGGCTGCTCCAACGAGGAGGTTGGAGAGCGGCTCGGCATCTCGCCGAGGACGGCGAAGGCGCACTGTGACGTGCTTCGCCAGAAGCTCGGCGTCGCGAGACGCCGGCAGATTCCACTCGCCTTCCGCGAGCGGACCGGCGAAGACCCGCTCTCCCAAGACCTCGCTCCCGGGCGCTCCGGAAGCGGGGGCTAACGGCACCGCGCCCGCGGCTCCCTGCCGCGGGCGCGGCCAGTCCCGTCCTTCGACAGAGAGGAGACGCGCTCTTAGTCTTCGCAAAGAACGTTCGGATGACTACGACGGCAGGCGAAACGAGCGAGAACGCTTCCAGCGCGCGCATCATCGAGCGCCCGCGTCTGACGCGGTTGCTCGACGCCGCAGACGCGCGAGTCATAGTCCTTGTCGCACCGGCCGGCTACGGCAAGACAACCCTCGCGGAGCAGTGGCTGGCGCATCGC
>JBPYFE010000108.1:0-42831 GCA_051986525.1 Gaiellaceae bacterium | reverse complement strand
CCGTCCAGGAAGCTCACCTGGTAGCGCTTCGGGTCCTTCGCCACGCCGGCGAGCGGATTCTTCTTCACGACGCGTGCGAGCTCGGCCTTCGTCCGCACGACGACCGCGATCTCGAGGCCGAAGCGCTTCGCGATCAGGCGCTCGATCTTCCGGCGTGTGGCGTCCGGCTTCGTCGTCGCCGAGAGGACGACGTTGCCGCTCTGAACGTACGTGCGCACGTCGGCGAAGCCGGCTTCGTCGAGCGCCTCTCGCAGCTCCGGCATCGCGATCCGGTTTCGCGGGCCGAGGTTGATCCCCCGCAGGAGGACGATCTGGGTCGCCACGCTGGCTAGGATCGCACCGATGCCCACCTTCGCCGTGCGGATGGAGAACGGGCCCAACTTCGACGACTCCCGGAGCCGCCGCGAGCAGGACGCCTGGGACGAGCACGCGGCCTTCATGGACGGGCTCGTCGAGGACGGATTCGTCGTGATCGGCGGCCCGGTCAACGAGCGGCAGACGCTGCTCGCGATCGAGGCCGAGAGCGAGGACGCCGTTCGCGCGCGCTTCGCAGACGATCCGTGGGCGCCGATGGGCATCCTCGGGATCGCCTCGATCGAGCCCTGGCAGCTCTGGCTCGACGGCCGCGCGACTTAACGCCGGCTCAACGAAAACCGGGAAATAGCAGGAACGTCGCCGTCGTTCTATTACATGGACGGAAGCGGCGTAACTAAGCCCCTCCCCCTGGCGACCCCCGCCGCTCCGTCCGTTCATCACTACGGAAAGGAACGACCATCACCACTGTCTTGGAATCCCCTGAAATCCAGACGCTGCTTGACGAGGACGAGGAGCGCGAGCTCGACCTGACGCCTGCCGAGGCGGCGACGACCGACTCGCTGCAGCTCTTCCTGAACGAGATCGGCCGTTATCCGCTGCTGACCGCGGCGGAGGAGGTCGCGCTCGCGAAGCGGGTGGAGCGTGGCGATCGCGCGGCGAAGGAGCGGATGATCAACTCGAACCTCCGGCTCGTCGTCCACGTCGCCAAGCGCTACCGCGGTCACGGCGTGCCGTTCGGCGACCTGATCCAGGACGGCGTCATCGGCTTGAACCGCGCGGTCGAGAAGTTCGACTGGCGCAAGGGCTTCAAGTTCTCGACGTACGCGACCTGGTGGATTCGCCAGGCGGTTCAGCGGTCCGTCGCCGGGCAGGCGCGGACGATTCGCGTGCCGACGCACGTGAACGAGCGCCGGCAGACGCTCGCCCGTCACGCGCGCAAGCTCGAGCCAGAGCTCGGGCGGCCGCCGACGAACGAGGAGCTCGCGAAGGCGACCGGTCTCTCGCTCGTCCACGTCGAGGAGGCGCTGGACGTGCCCGAGGCGCGGGTCTCGCTCAACTCGCCGGTCGGAGACGACGACGGCGAGCTCGGCGAACTGTTCGCCGACGACGGCGCCGACCGTCCGGAGGAGCTCGCCGAGGACGCGCTGCGCGCACGCGCGGTGCGCGAGGCGCTCGCCGAGCTGCCCGAGCGCGAGCGGCGCATCGTCGAGCTGCGGTTCGGCATCGACGGCGACCCGCAGTCGCTCGAGGCGATCGGCAAGGAGCTCGGCCTGACCCGCGAGCGGATCCGGCAGCTCGAGGCGCACGCACTGGAGGCCCTGAGCGGGAAGCTCGGCGACGACGAGCTTCCCCTCGCCGCCTAGACCCATACGATTCGGTCGTGGCCGGCAAGCGACTCAGTCCTGACTCGCTGCCGGCCCCGACCGGTTACAGCCACGTCGTCGAGGTCCCGGCCTCGAGCATCGTCTTCGTCTCGGGCCAGGTGCCGCTCGACGCGAGCGGCGAGCTCGTCGGCGCCGGCGATGTCCAGGCTCAGACGCGCCAGGTCTTCACGAACCTCACCGCCGCGCTCGAGGCGGCCGGCGTCGGCTGGAACGACGTCGTCAAGCTGAACTACTTCCTGCGCGACGTCTCGACGTTGGCGACGGTGCGGTCCGTGCGAGACGAGTTCCTCGACACGCGCCACCTGCCCGCGAGCACGCTGGTCGAGGTGAGCAGCCTCTTCCGCGACGACGTCATGATCGAGATCGACGCGATCGCCGTCCGCGGCTGATGCCGGCCGAGATCCGCGACGTCGCGCCCGGCCTCTGGATCTGGCGGCTCGACCATCCGGACTGGGCGCCGCACGTCGGCTGGGAGCGTCCGGTGACGTCGACCTACGTCGAGACGGGCGGCGAGGTCGCGGTGCTCGACCCGCTCGCTCCACCCGACGACGGCGAGTTCTGGGAGCGGCTCGACGCGAAGCCGCCGACGCTCGCGGTGATCCTGAAGCCGGACCACGTGCGCGACGTCGACGTGTTCGTCCGCCGCTACCGCGCCCGCGCCTACGGCCCGGAGCTCTTCTGGCGCGAGAACATTCCCGAGACCGAGCTCGAGCCCGTCTACCCCGACACGGAGCTTCCCGGCGGAATGCGCGCTCTCTACGACGGCCGCGGCCGCAACGAAACGCCGGTCTACCTGCCGGAGCAGCGGGCGCTCGTCTTCGCCGACGCGCTGACCGAACGTGACGGCGAGCTGCGCGTCTGGGGGGCTCCCTGGCACGAACAGCGGGCGTTGCCTGCGTTGCGCGACCTGCTCGCGCTTCCGTTCGAGCACGTGATCGTCTCCCACGGCGAGCCCGTCCACGACCGGGCTGCGTACGAGCGGGCGCTCGAGCTGCCTCCCTGGGAGGAGTAAGTCAGGGCGCCTCGAGGTCGCGCCGCTCGGCGAGGTAGCAGCCGGCGACTAGCACGACCGTCGCGACCGCGAAGACGACGAGCACGCCGGCCCGGTCGACGCCGTTCTGCATCGGCGCGGGGCCGATGAGCCAGAACGGCGACAGGACGCGCAGCGGGTCGAGCCACGACGCCAGCGCGTGCAGGCCGTTGACGAGATACGCGGCGGCGGCCAGCGCCGCAGCGGCGCCGATCGCCAGCGTCCGGCTCGGATACGCGGCGCCGACCGCGAGCGCGAGCCAGCCGTAGAAGACGCCGAGCGCGGCCAGTGCCGCGAACGCTCCGGCGAGCCGGCCGATCGAGAGGTCGAGCCCGACGATGCCGTTCAGGACCGCGAGCGCCGCGAACCCGACGGCGCAGACGAGCACGACCTCCCCCGCGACCGCGATCCCCTTCGCGAGCACGGCGCCGCCGCGGCGAACCGGATACGACAGCACGAGCTCGAGCCGCCCTGCCTCTTCCTCGCCCGCGAACGCGCGGGCGCCGGCCCCGATCGCCAGCACGAGGATGAGGACGGGAAGCATCAGGCTGAAGAGCTCGACGTCGACGTAGCCCGCTCCGGTCGTGATGTTCCCGCCCTGGAGGCCGAAGATCGACTTGAGCGCGTCCGGATAGTTGGCGGTCAGGTTCTTGAACGCGCTCGAGCCTTTGATCGAGGGGAAGATCGAGACCGTCAGCGCCGCGTAGCCGATCACCCCCAGCGACCAGCCGAGCAGCGCGCGCCGGTAGTCGAGGAGGCCCCGGCGGACGAGCTCAACCGGCAACGCGGTCTCCCGAGTAGAGCTCGAGAAAGATCTCTTCGAGGTCGGCGGGCTGCGAGACGAGGTCGACGACGCGATGAGCGGCGGCGAGCTTGACGATCGCGTCCATGGCGGTCTCGGGCGCGGCGAGCCGGACGACCGGGCCGTCGGAGCCGTCGACCCGGACGCTCTCGATCGCCGCGAACGGAGCCGTGTCGACGGGCTCTCCGAAGACGATCGTCACGTGGCGCAGCGCGCGCTCGCGAAGGCGCTCGACCGCGTCGACGTCGACGAGCTCGCCGCCCCGGATCACGCCGACGCGGTCGGCGACGTGCTGCACCTCGTCGAGCGAGTGCGAGGACAGGAAGACCGTTCCGCCGCCGTCTGCGGTCCCGCGGACGAGCGACCGCACCTCCGCCTGGAGCAGCGGATCGAGGCCGCTCGTGGGCTCGTCCAGGATGACCAGCTCGGGCCGGTGCATGAATGCCTGGACGAGGCCAACCTTCTGCCGGTTTCCCTTCGACAGCTGTCGGATCGGCCGGTCGAGGACGACGCGGAGCCGCTCGCAGAGCTCCGCGCGGAGCGCCTCGTCCTCCGCGCCGCGCAGGCGCGAGAGCGAGTCGAGCTGCTCGCGCGCGGTCATCCGGTCGGCGAGCCGGAGGTCCCCCGGCACGTACCCGACGCGGCGGCGTACGGCGACGCTCTCCTTCCGCACGTCGAGGCCGAGGATCGATGCGCGTCCCTCGGTCGGGCGGATCAGGTCGAGCAGCAGCCGGATCGTCGTGCTTTTCCCCGCGCCGTTCGGGCCGAGATAGCCGAACACCTCGCCTCGCTCGACCCGCAGGTCGAGCCCGGCCAACGCGCGGACGCTTTTCCCGTAGGTCTTGCCGAGACCGCGAGTCTCGATCGCCGGGGTGGACACCCGGCGATCGTAAACCGCTGCTACAGGCGCGAGTCCGCGCCGAAGAAGACGGACAGCGGCCCGACCAGCAGGACGAACACGCCGACCAAGATTGCACCTTCCAAGATCGTCACCTCCCTACGTTTGTTCCAACGAATCGGACCGCGAATGAATTCCACGGTCGTCCGTGTCGTCGGCGGAGACGGCGCCGGGCTTTAGCCAGCCGGAACGGTCGCGAAGCGCTTCGCCGCGCGCTCGCGGGCGCGGGCTGCTTCGAGCTCGCGATCCTTCGGCGGCGCGTTCGTGACGAGCCCGTCGACGAGGCGGCGGGTCGCAGCCGCGACCTCCTCGACCGCCTGCGCGAAGATCTCCTCGTTCGCCCGCGACGGCTTCGTAAAGCCGCTGATCTTGCGGACGTACTGGAGCGACGCGTCGCGGATCTCGTCCTCGCTCGCCTCGGGCTCGAAGTTGAAGAGCGTATGGATGTTTCTGCACATGTCGCAATCGTACGGCTAGAGCTCGCCCGCGCGCGCGTAGCGATAGAAGAACGGCCCCAGTCCGTTCCGGTTCACGGCGAACAGGAGCGCGAGGTGATCCTCGAGCATGCGCGCGTTCTCGAGCCCGCCGGCGTAGACGGGGTCGTAGCCGGCGTCGCGGCTCAGCTGCTCCGTGACCTCCCGGGCCTCGTCCTCGGCGGCGAAGAGGTTGCTCGGCCGCACCCGCTGCTCGTCGATCCGGTCGTACTGGTTCGCGAAGTTGAGGTTGAACGCCTTGGCCGTCGGGCCGCCGACGATCGACTTCACCTGGTGGGCGAGCGACTCGAACCCCTCGTCGCGGCCCTGCCCGGCGTTGGTCGCGTCGATCGTGAGCTTGCCCTCGAGCCCGCGCACGCCCGCAAGCGCGTCCGCGATCTGCGTCGACGGCACCGCGACAAGGACGACATCCGCGTCGGACGCGTCACCGCCGTCCCGCCCGATCCGGTCGACCGTGTGCCCGGCCCGTTCCCACCGGTCGGCCAGGCCGCCGCCGACGTTCCCTCTACCGATCACGCTGATCTTCATCGGTCCCCCCTTTTGTCGTTTCCTGCGCTCAACGCGCGACGGCGCCGGCGGCTTCCCTAGAACTCGGCCGCGCTCCACGTCTCCTGGCCGAAGCGGCGCGCCAACGGGTCGAACGCCGCCAGGAACGATTGCTTCGCCTTCGTCGCCACGCGGTCGGCGGCGTGCGCCGCGCGGAGATCAGGGCTGCGGTCGGCCGGGCCGCACCGCGTGCGCAGGGCGAGCCAATCACGGTAGTGGCCGTCCGCCGCGATCGAGGCCTGAATCGCTTTCTGGAGCCGGTCGGCGCTCAGCGCCGCCTCGGCGTCGCTCGGCACGGACAGCGCGGCGATCTGCTGGAGGATGCTCTGGCGATTCCGCTGGACGGCGTCGAGCCGGACGACCGCGGTACGAAGCCCGAGCTTGCAGCGGCTGGCGCGGGCGATGGCGGCCGAGACCTGACGCCGCCCGTCGCGCGATTGGATCAGGAAGTTCTCGAGCTTGGCCGTGAACGCGCGCAGCGGCCGGTCCGAGCTGCCGGCCGGCCCGCCGGAAAGAGCAACCGCGGCGATCGCGACCGCGGCGGCGGCCAGCGCGACCGCGGCGAGCGCGACCCAGCGCCGGGACCTGCGGCGCGCCGGCGCCGCCCCGCTCCGGGGGCGCGGCCGGTCGAGGGCGGCGTCGTGGCGCAGCATCGCCTGCTCGAGCTCCTGCAGCTCGCGGCTCGGCTCGATCCCGAGCTCGTCGACGAACCGGATGCGCGTGCGGCGGTAATGCTCGAGCGCGTCCGCCTGCCTTCCCGCGCGGTAGAGGGCGAGCATCAGCTGACCGTGGAGCCGCTCGCGATACGGCTCGCGGGCCACGAGCTGCTCGAGCGCCGGGACGAGCTCGGCGTTCCGGCCGAGCGCGAGCTCGGCGTCGGTTCGGTCCTCGAGCGCCGCCAGGCGCTCCTCCTCGAGGGGGGCGCGCGCGGGCCCCGCGAAGGGCTCCGACGCGAACTCCGCGAACGGCGGCCCGCGCCAGAGCGCGAGCGCGTCGGTCAACTGCCCTATCGCCGCCTCGGCGTCGCCCTCCGCGAGCGCCGTTCGGCCTGCCGCGACGTATTGCTCGAACCGATCGAGGTCAAGCTCGTCCTCGTCGACGCGCAGCGAGTACCCGCCCGCGCCGGTGGTGAGGCGCTCGCTCCCGATCGCCTTCCGGAGCTGCGAGACGTACCCCTGGAGCGCCTTCGGGGCCGTCTCGGGCACGTCCTCGCCCCACAGCTCGTCGATCAGCTCGGAAGGAGAGACCGGCCGATTCCGATTCAGGAGCAGCAGCGCGAGCAGGGCGCGCGGCTTTCCGGCAGGCAGCGGCACGAGCCGTCCCTCGACGGCCACTTCAATCGGCCCGAGGACGCGAAACTCGCCCACCGACGTCGATGATCTCACGTCTTTACCGCTGCATTGCCGCGGATTTACCGGTTGCGCCGATCGTCGAGGCGACCCCGACGAAAGGAGCTCCTCATGAAGTCAGCGCTCGCGATTGCAGCCGTGGTCGCGGTTCTGGCACCCGCACCGCTCGCGTTCTCGCGGCCGTCCGGATCAGACAGCCGCGCGCAGAGCGTGTTCTACGGCCACATCAAGTCGATGCACCGGACGAAGGCCGGCTTCGAGATCCGCTTCGACCCGGCGTGGTGGCTGACCGGCCGCGCGGCCGCGCAGGCGAAGTTCGAGGACACCGGCTCGCGGGACGTCCCGAACGACTACTACGTCGTCGAAGAGGGCCACCGCCTGCTGACCTTCCCCGTCGCCCGGAACGCACAGGTGTCCGTTCTCGTCAACGGCGGTGCGGAGCACACGAGCATCTCGGCCGGGCAGCTCTTCCGCCGCCGTCTTCCCCAGGGCTCGCCCGGGTTCTGGATCCAGCTCGGCGACAGGTACCCGAACGCGGCCGTGCGTCTCTACCAGCAGTACCAGCCGTAGCCCGACGACCCGATCGACGAGCCGGCGCTCTTCCAAAGGATCGCCGGCTCGTCGTCGCCAGAAGCCCGTATCGTCCGCGGCGTGAAGATCCGCGCCGCGGTGCTCGAGGAGTTCGGACGGCCGCTCGAGGTTCAGGAGCTCGACCTCGCCGAGCCGAAGGAGCGCGAGGTGCTCGTCAGGCTCGTCGCCTGCGGCGTCTGCCACACCGACCTCTACACCGCCTCCGGCGCGGACCCGTCGGGCTACGCGCCGGCGGTGCTCGGGCACGAAGGCGCCGGCGTCGTCGAGAGCGTGGGGCCCGGCGTTCGCGACGTCTCGCCCGGCGATCACGTCGTGACGCTGTTCTCGCCGCAGTGCCGCGAATGCGTCCATTGCCTCGACGAGCGGACGAACCTGTGCCTCGCGATCCGGGAGCAGCAGGGACTCGGCTTCCTTCCGGACGGGACGACGCGCCTGGCCCGCGACGGCGAGCCGATCCGGCACTTCATGGGGTGCTCCACCTTCGCCGAGTACGCGGTGATGCCGGAGATCGCGCTCGCGAAGGTGAATCCCGAGGCGCCGCTCGACCGGGCGGCGCTGTTTGCCTGCGGTCTCTCCACCGGGCTCGGGGCGGCGATCAACACGGCCGAGGTCGAGCCTGGCTCGACCGGCGTCGTCTTCGGCGCCGGCATGGTCGGCCTGGGCGCCGTCGCCGGCTGCCGGCTGCGCGGCGCCGGGCGGATCGTCTGCGTCGACCTCTCGGAGGAGCGGCTTGAGCTCGCGCGCGGGCAGGGCGCGACCGAGACGATGCTCGCGGGCGACGGTGTCGTCGAGCAGATCGTCCAGTCGACCGGCGGCTTCGGCGCCGACTACACGTTCGAGGCGACCGGGAACGTGAGCGTCATGCGCCAGGCCGTCGAGGCGGCGCGGATGGGCTGGGGCCTCGCCACCGTCTGCGGCGTCGCCGGCCGGGGCGAGACCCTCGACATCGTGCCCCGGCTCCTGATCACGGGCCGCCGCGTCGCGGGGTCCTCGTTCGGCGGCTGCAAGGGCCGCGACCAGGTGCCCGAGTTCGTCGAGCTCTACCTCGCGGGCGAGATCGACGTCGACCCGTTCGTCTCGCACAAGCTCACCCTGGACGACGTCAACCGCGGCTTCGAGCTGATGGAGGCGCAGGACGGCATCCGCAGCGTGATCGACTTCGGCTGAGCTCGTCTGCTTTGTAAAGCACGCGTTTAGCCGCGGGCGCACCGAAAAGAACTGAACGTCCCCGACATACACGGGTGGTGCGCGTCGCGTGCTGCGGTCACGCGCGACCTCGCCCGCCCGAGAGATAGCCGGCCTGTGGGAGGCCGCGCCGGCAGAGAGACAAGGAGGGTCCATGAAGCGACGCTTAGTCATCGCCTGCCTCAGCGCGGCCATCGTCGCCGGCGGCGCCGCGACCGCGGTCTTCGCCGTCGGCAGCTCACCCACCACGCAGACGTACACGTACACCGTTCCCGCGACCTCGACGGTCGCGACGCTCTCCGTTCCGGCGCAGACGTTCACACAGACCGTGACCGTCCCGACCGTGACGGAGACGGTCGGCGGAACGACGACGTCTGCATCGCCGCCGCCACCCCCGCCCGCGGCGGGCGACGTCCCGTACGACCCGAAGTCGCCGTGGAACACGCCGATCGGGGCCAGCCCGACGGTGAGCCCGAACTCCGCGGCGTGGATGTCGACGATCGCGGCGACGGGCGCGTTCTCGAGCGATCCGGATCAGTACACGATCCCGCTCTACAAGTTCGACGCGTCGACGCCGCTCCAAACGGTCAAGTTCAGCGGCTACTACTCGACCTACGACTCGGGCGACAGCTCTCGCGTGGGTCACGGGACCGCGCCGACGATCACTGACATCCCGATCCCGTCCGGAGCGGTCGCCGGCACCGGAACCGATGGACAGCTGAACCTCTGGGACCCGTCGACCGGAGTCGAGTACGGCTTCTGGCAGTTCAGCGGCCCGGATTCGTCGGGCGTCTACCACGCCACGAACGGCTACCGCTACCACACGGGCGCCGGCTACTACGGACGCTTCGCGGACGGCGGCTCCGGCCGCGGCGCCGGAACGCCGTACTTCGCCGGGCTCGTGCGGCCGTGGGAGATCGCGCAGGGTCACATCGACCACGCGCTCGCGTTCGCGTTCAGCAGCCCGTCGAGCAGCTTCGTCTATCCGGCCTCGAAGTCGGACGGAAGCGGCACCGGGCCGCCCGAGGGCACCCGGATCCAGCTCGATCCGTCGCTCACCGACGCCGACTTCACGAAGTGGGGCCTCTCGCCCGCGGCGAAGGTGATCGCGAACGCGCTGCAGACGTACGGCATGTATCTGATCGACAACTCGGGGTCGCCGAAGATCTACCTCGAGGACCGGCGCACGGCCGGTTGGGACAGCTCGATCACGCGGAATCTCGTCTCAGGGATCCCGTGGTCGGCGTTCCGAATCGTCGAGCCGCCCGCGGCTCCGTAGCAGCGGCCGAGCGGCGGCGCGCAGAGAGCGCGCCGCCGCTCAGGACGCGCGGATCGCCGGACGCGGCCGGCAATCGGGCTCGACGCGACGGCCGGCGGCGATGAGCCGGGCTGCGAGCCAGCGCCTGGCCGGGTCGGCGGCGTGGCGGGGCTCGGCGACCGGCGTTTTCAGAGTCTCGGTGTGCTCGCGGGCGAGCAGCAAGCGGGTCTCGACGTCGTACATGCGCTCCTCCTCTTTGCTCCTTCACCTCAAATTACTCGATGTCGAGAGATTATAGGCTTACTATCTTGACGTCAAGAAGATTTACATTAAGATGGGTGCGTGGCCAAGACGACCGCCGAGCGCGACCACGTGGACTCGTTTCTCGACTCGATTCGCGAGGCCCTGCCGATGGTCGACCTCGAGGTGGAAGGGATCGTCGATCGCATCGGTGGCCTCAGCCGCAGATTCCGCCGCGCACTCGACGAGACGCTGGCGGAGTTCGGGCTCGACAACTCCGAGTGGAGGCTGCTCGGGCTTCTCTCGCGCCAGGCGCCCTGGGGATCGACGGCCGAGGGCGATAGCGGCGGCGTCTTTCGCAGCTCGCCCGGGAAACTCGCGCGGATGATGGAGCTCTCGAGCGGCGCGATGACGAACAGGCTCGACCGCATGGAGCAGGCCGGCCTTCTGCACCGGCTGCCGGATCCGGGCGACCGGCGGGGAGTCCTCGTCGAGCTGACGGACAAGGGCCGCCGGCTCTACGAGGAGACGGTCGACGTCCAGGCGAAGAAGGAGTCGCTCGTGGCCGCGGCGCTGACGGAAGCCGAGAAGCGCCAGCTGAACGCGCTCCTGCGGCGGCTGATGGTCGAGTTCGAGCGGGCCGAGCCCGGCGAGGGCTCCGAACACGCCTGAGTCCGGCGAGGGCCTGACAGAATCGGCGCGTGGGACGGCTGGACGGAAAGGTCGCGATCGTCACCGGCGCCGGCGGCGGGATCGGGCGCGCGATGGTCGTCGCCCTCGCGCGCGAGGGCGCGCAGGTCGTCGCCGCCGACATCGACGAGGAGCGCGCAGGCGAGACCGCCGAGCTCGCGCGCGAGCACGGCGACGTCGCCCACCGGCAGGTCGACGTCTCGCAGCCCGAGCAGGTCGAGCAGCTCGTCGCCGCCGCAGTCGGGCGCTACGGGAAGCTGACGACGATCTGCAACAACGCCGCGATCTCGATCCCGGGCGACGTCACCGAAGTCTCGGTCGAGGACTTCGACGGCACGATCGCGGTCAACCTGCGCGGCGTCTTCCTCGGCTGCAAGTACGCGGTGCCCGCGCTGCTCGACGCGGGCGGCGGCTCGATCGTGAACACCGGTTCCGTCAACAGCCTCGTCGCCGAGCCGTTCCTGACCGCGTACGTCGCCAGCAAGGGCGGCGTGCTGATGCTGACGAAGGCGGTCGCGCTCGACTACGCCGATAGGAACATCCGCTGCAACTGCCTCTGCCCGGGTTGGGTCGACACCCCGATCAACCACCCGCACGCCGAGCGGATGGGCGGCCTCGAAGGCGTCCTCGAGAGCCTGCCCGAGTGGCAGCCGATCGGCCGCCAGGGCTTCCCGGAGGAGATCGCCGCCGCCGCGGTCTACCTCGCCTCCGACGAATCGGCGTTCATGACCGGGAGCGCGTTCGTGATCGACGGCGGCATGACGGCGCGCTAGCCGCGCGGTTGACTTTCGCTCCGGCAGCTGTTCTGAATCGCATGTGAGCGCTTTGGCACAAGCGCTCGGCGCGCTGCGGTCTGTCTTCCGGAACGAGAACCTCCGTCGCGTCGAGCTGGCCTGGGGCGCCTCGATCGCGGCGGAATGGGCGCACTTCGTCGCCCTCGGCGTCTTCGCCTACGACGCCGGCGGGCCGGCGGCCGTCGGGATCGCCGGGCTGGCGCGGATGCTGCCCGCGGCGCTCGTCGCTCCGTTCGCGGCGACGCTGGGCGACCGGTTCCGACGGGAACGGTTCCTCGTCGTGATCTCGCTGACGGGCGCACTCGCGCTCGCAGCTTCGGCCGGCGCGTTCTACCTCGGCGGAAACGTCGCGGCCGTCTTCGCGCTCGCGGGCGTGGTCGGAGTGACAACGACGCTGTTCCGGCCCGCCCTCCAGGCGATCCTCCCCTCGCTCGCGCGGACGCCCGAAGAGCTCATCGCGTCCAACGGCGCGACCTCGACGATCGAGAGCGTCGGCACGCTCGTCGGGCCGCTCGTCGCCGGGACGCTCGTGGCGACGGCCGACGCGGGCGCGGTGTTCCTGGCGGCGGCGGCTGCGTTTGTCGTCGCCGCGTTGCTGCTCTCGCGGATCGCCGTCGAGGGACTGATCCAGGTCACGGCCTCCGACGCAAGCCCCCGCGAGCTCGTTCTCGGGGGCTTCGGAGCACTCGCTTCCGACGCGCAGCCGCGGCTGGTAGTCGGCCTGATCACGGCGCAGGGATTCGTGCGCGGCTGCCTCAACGTGCTGATCGTGGTCGCCGCCTTCCGGCTGTTCGGCGGCGGCGACGCCGCCGTCGGCTACATGGCCGCGGCGCTGGGCGCCGGCGGGCTCGTCGGAGCGCTCGCCGCGCTCATGCTGGAAGGCAAGCGGCTGGGAACGCCGCTCGGAATCGCGGTCGCATTCTGGGGGATCCCGATTGCTCTCGTCGCCGTCCGGCCCTCGCTTCCCTTTGCGGTCGTGATGCTCGCGGTCGTCGGCGCGGCGAACAGCCTCGAGGACGTCGCCGCCTTCACGCTCCTCCAGCGCATCGTCCCCGACCACGTGCTCATGCGCGTCCTCGGAGTCGCCTGGGGACTGGTCATGGGCGCGGTCGCGCTCGGATCGGTCGTCGCGCCCGTGATCGTCGACGCCGTCGGCGCGCGGGCGGCCTTCGCCGCCGTCGGCGCGATCCTGCCGGTGCTCGTGCTCTCGGTCTGGCGCCGGCTGGCGGCGATCGACCGCGTCGCGGCTCCCGGCCCCGAGCTCGCGCTGGTCGACCGGGTGCGGATCTTCGCGCCGCTCTCGGTCGCGGCGAAGGAGCACGTCGCGAGCCGGCTCGTCTCGGTCCCGGTCGCGCGCGACGAGATCGTGATCCGCTCCGGTGACCTCGGCGATCGGTTCTACGTCGTCGACGAGGGCGAGCTCGATGTCGACGCCGGCGGCGTGCACTCGACGAGCGGCCCGGGCGACTTCTTCGGCGAGGTCGCCCTGCTCCGCGACATGCCGCGCACGGCGACCGTGCGCGCCGTAACGGCGTCGCGCTTGTACGCGCTCGAGCGTGACGACTTCCTCGTCGCGGTCACCGGCCACTCGGCGGTGCATGCGGCGACGCACGCCGTCGCCGCCGAGCGCCTGAGCTCCGCGTAGCGGAGACTCGCGCGGATCCCTCGTTCGGGTCATCGCCGCACTGGCCGGTCCAGGCGATATTCGGACCACTATGAAGCGAGCCGCCCTCGCCGCCGTTCTCCTCACGACGCTCGTCCTCGCTCCGGGCGGAAGCTCGGCGCCGGCGGGCGACCACGAGCAGGTACGGATCAACGCCGCCGACCAGGCCGCTGCGCGGGCGGCCGCGATCCGGAAGGCGGACCTCGGCTCCTCCGCCTGGGCCGGCGGAGCGGTGAAGCCGTCCACCGGCGCAGGCCCGTCGTGCCCGGGCTACAACCCGAAGCAGTCCGACCTCGTCCTCACCGGTGCCGCCGCGAGCGACTTCAGCAACTCGGGCGTCAACCTGCGGAGCGACGCGCAGGTGCTCCGGACGCGGAAGATGGTCGCCGCGGACTGGCGCCGGACCGTCGTCTCGGGCGGAACGCTCGCCTGCCTCCGCCACACGCTCGTCGCCGGCCTGCCGCCGAGCGAGAGCCTCGTCTCGTTCGGGCACACGGGCTTCGCGCCGATCGCGCCGTTCACCAGCCGGTTCCGCGCGATCCTCGCGGTGCGCGCACAGGGGCGCCGTGCGCTCGCGCTGATGGACATCGTCCTCGTCGGCCGCAGCCGAACCGAGCTGACGCTGACGGTCGTCGGTCCTGCGGCTGCGAAGCAGAGCCTCTCCGCGGCCGAGGTCCGGCTCGCGCGCGTCCTGCTCGGCCGCGCTCGCGCCTGACGCGAAAACCAGGCCGCTACCTCTGGAAAGTGACCCGCGCGCCTGGAAGTATCCAGGGCGGTATGGCCAGGGCAGGGGATCCCCTCGGGCTCGACCCGGAGGCGATGCGGGAGCTCGGATATCGGACGGTCGACGCGCTCGTCGCGCACCTGACCGACGCCGAGGCGCCGCCGCTTCGGCGCGCCACGCCGACGGAGATGCGTGAGCGTCTAGGCGGGGCCGCGCCGGAGTCGCCGCAGCCGTTCGACGCGATTCTGGAGCAGCTCGAGCGCGACGTGCTCGCGTTCCGAAGCCGCGTCGACCATCCGAGCTTCTTCGCCTTCATCCCGGGCTCAGGCACCTGGCCCGGCGCGCTCGGCGACTTCATCGCGAGCGCCTGCAACATCTACGCAGGCTCTTGGATGGAGTCGGCCGGTCCGAGCCAGGTCGAGCTCGAGGTGCTCGGCTGGTTCGCAGACTGGATCGGCTTCCCGCCGGAGGCGAGCGGCACGCTGCTGAGCGGCGGCTCGGCCGCGAACATGACTGCGCTCGCGTGCGCGCGCGAGCAGCTCGCCGGCCCGATGTCGGACGACCTCGTCGTCTACGTCTCGGACCAGGCGCACTCGTCGCTCGCGCGCAGCGCGCGCGTGCTCGGCTTCCAGCCGCAGCAGGTGCGCGTGATCCCGGTCGACGAAGCCTTCCGGATCCGCGTCGAGATGCTCAGCAGCGCGATGGAGGCGGACGTCCGCGCCGGGCGGCGGCCGCTGCTCGTCGCCGCGACCGGCGGCTCGACGAACACCGGCGCCGTCGACCCCCTCGCGGAGGTCGCCGCCGTCTGTCGCGAGCACGGCGTCTGGCTCCACGTCGACGCCGCCTACGGCGGCTTCGCCGCGTTGACGGAGCGCGGCCGCGCCGCGCTCGCCGGGATCGAGCTCGCGGACTCCGTCACGCTCGACCCGCACAAGTGGCTCTACCAGCCGTTCGAGTGCGGCGCCCTGCTCGTCCGCGACGGCACGACGCTGCGCAGCGCGTTCGAGCTGACTCCCGACTACCTGTCCGACGCCGCGGTCAACGGCGCCGAGGTCAACTTCGCCGATCTCGGGATCCAGCTGACGAGGACGAGCCGGGCGCTGAAGCTCTGGGTCTCGCTCCGCTACTTCGGGACCGGCGCCTTTCGTGCCGCGATCGACAGCGCCCTCGACCTCGCGGCGGCGGCGCACGAGCGGATCTCGGCGAGCGACGCCTTCGAGCCGCTCGCGCCGCCGTCGCTCGGCGTCGTCTGCTTCCGCCGGCGGTTCGACGGCGGCGACGAGGAGGTCGACGAACAGAACGGCCGGCTCGCGGTCGCGCTCGAAGCCAGCGGAGTCGGGCTCGTCTCTTCCACCCGCTTGCGGGGGCGCTACGCGATCCGGCTGTGCGTCCTCAACCATGCGACGACGGCCGCCGACGTCGACCGTGTCCTCGACTTCCTGGAGTCGGCGGAGGTCGAGCCCGGGGCGTTCGCCGGCGTCGCGCTCCACGAGCGCCATCCGGACGTGCGCCAGAGCTGGCTGAGCACGGGTGACTCGCCGGTCGCCGCGCTCGCGGACGGCGTCGACCCGAGGCTGCTCGACGAGGTCCCGCTCTTCGCCGGGCTCGACGAGGCGGAGCGCGCGGTCGCGGCCGGGCTCGCGTCGGTGCGGGAGGCCGCGACCGGGGAGACCGTGATCGAAGCGTGGGACGTCTCGCGCGACTTCTTCGTCCTGCTCGAGGGCGCCGCGGAGGTTCGCCTCGAGGGCCGCTTCGTCGCCGCGCTCGCGCCCGGCGATTTCTTCGGCGAGATGGCGGCGCTGGAGTGGGCCGCGGGCTTCGCGTACCCCCGCCTGGCGAGCGTCGTCTGCACCGAGGCGGCGCGCCTGCTCGTCTTCCCCGACGGCAGCCTGAAGGAGCTCGTGGGGCGGCTGCCGGCGGTCGACCGCGTCATCCGCACGACCCTGCACCGGCGGCTCGCGGAGCGCTGAGTGGCCCGCACGGCGCGTGTGCTCGCCGCGGTGCTCCGGAACCGTGAGCTCCGCAGGATCGAGCTCGCGTTCGTCGGCTTCAACAGCGCCGAGTGGGGCGTCTGGATCGCGATGCTCGTCTTCGCTTACCAGCAGGGCGGCGCGACCACGGCCGGCTTCGTCGCCGTCGCGCAGCTCGTCCCGGCGGGACTGGCCGCGCCGTTCACGTCCGTGCTCGCGGACCGCTACCGCCCGACCCGCGTGCTCGCGCTCGGCTACGTCGCGCAGGCGCTCGCGATGGGCGCGACCGCGACCGCGCTCGAGCTCGGCGCGGCTCCGGTGGTCGCATACGTCCTCGCCGCCTGTGCGGCGACGGCCGTGACCGTGACACGGCCGACGCAGGCGGTCGCCGTCCCGGCGCTGGCGCGGTCGCCCGACGAGCTGACGGCGACGAACGTCCTCTCCGGCTGGATCGAGGGCGTCAGCGTCCTCGCCGCGCCCGCGCTCACCGGCGTCATCCTCGCCGTCAGCGGTCCGGGCGCGGTCTTTGCGGTCATGGCCGCTGTCGTAGTCGGCTCGGCCGCGCTCGTCTCCACCGTCGACGGCCCGCCGGCGGCGGGCGCCGGAGGGGCGTCGGCGCGCGAAGAGGTGACCGCGGGCTTCGCGACGCTGAAGGCGGAGCCCGGCGCACGCCTGCTGGTCGGCTTGCTGTCGGCGCAGTTCGTCGCCGTCGGCGCCCTGGACGTGCTCTACGTCGTCCTGGCGATCTCGGTGCTCGGCCTGGGCGAGTCCGGCGCCGGCTACCTGAACGCGGCCTTCGGCGCCGGAGGCGTGATCGGGATCGCGGCGACCGTCCTGCTCGTCGGCCGCCCCAGGCTGCTGGCGCCGCTCGCCGCCGGCGTCGCGGTCTGGTGCGTCGCGCTCGCCATCCTGGGTGCCTGGCCGACGAGGTCGGGGGCGTTCCTCCTGCTCGCGGTCGCCGGCGCGGCGCGCAGCGTCGTCGACGTCGCCGGCCGGACGCTCCTGCAGCGGACGGCGCCGCCGGACGTGCTCGCGCGCGTCTTCGGCGTCCTCGAAGGGCTGACGATGGCGGCGCTCGCCGTCGGCTCGCTGTTGACGCCGGCGCTGATCGGGATCGCCGGCACGAAGGCGGCGCTGCTCGGCCTGGCGATCTTGCTGCCGGCCGCGCTGCTCGCGTTCGGACGCCAGCTGCTCGACGTCGACCGCCACGCGAACGTGCCGGTGGTCGAGATGTCGCTCCTGCGGCAGATGCCGATCTTCGCGCCGCTCGGCGCACCGGAGCTCGAAGCGGTCGCGCGGAGCCTGGCGCCCGTCGAGGCTCCGGCGGGCGAGGCGGTCGTTCGAGAGGGCGAGCCGGGCGAGCTGTTCTACGCCGTCGCCGACGGCCGGCTCGACGTGAGCAGGCGCGACGAGCAGCTGCGGACGCTTCGGCGCGGCGACGTCTTCGGTGAGATCGCACTGCTCGAAGACGTGCCGCGGACGGCGACGGTCGTCGCGGCGACGGATTCACGCCTCTACTCGCTCGCGAAGGCGCCCTTCCTCGCCGCCGTGACCGGCCATCCGCAGAGCGCGGGCGCCGCGGGCGAGCTCGTCCGCGAGCGGCTTGAGACACTACGCGCGTGATCGACCCCCTCGAGCGCTGGCGCGAGTACGGCGAGAAGCCCGACTACGCGGGGCTGCTGACGTTCGGGACGCTGCCCTACACGCAGGACCCGGCCGAGCTCGCCGACGTGGACGTGGCGATCGTCGGCGCGCCAACCGACGACCTTGTCTCGGACCGGCCCGGCACCCGCTTCGGGCCGCGGGCGATCCGGGCGGCGTCCTGCCCGCCCGGCCCGCATCTC
Source organism: Gaiellaceae bacterium (assembly GCA_051986525.1). Lineage (GTDB taxonomy): Bacteria > Actinomycetota > Thermoleophilia > Gaiellales > Gaiellaceae > 13-2-20CM-68-14. Next base: position 25,053 of record JBPYFE010000108.1, on the reverse strand, counting down.
GAGGCGAAAGTCGATCCGATGGCCGAGCTGAAGCTCGTCGACTACGGCGACGCGCCCGTGCTGCCGGCGGATCCCCCGCGAACGCACGCGGCGATCGAGCGCACCGTCGGGGAGGTCCTGGCGGCGGGTGCGATCCCGATCGTCCTCGGCGGCGACCATTCGATCGCGGAGCCGGACATCCGCGCGGTCGCGGCGGCGCACGGCCCGGTCGGCCTGGTGCATTTCGACACCCACACGGATACGGGAACGGAGGTCTTCGGCGTCGAGGTCTCGCACGGGACGCCGATGTACCGGCTCGTCGAGCAGGGACATGTCGACCCTCGGCGCTATGTCCAGATCGGGCTGCGCGGCTACTGGCCCGGGCCGGCGGAGTTCGGCTGGCAGGCCGAGCGCGGGATCACGAGCTTCTTCATGCACGACGTGCGCGAGCAGGGCATTCGGGCGGTCGTCGAGCGAACGGTGGAAATCCTCGGCGACGGGCCGACCTTCCTCACGGTCGACGTCGACGTGCTCGATCCAGCCTTTGCGCCCGGCACCGGGACCCCGGAGCCCGGCGGGATGACGAGCGCCGACCTCCTCTGGGCGTGTCGCACCGTCGCGCAGCGGCTGCGAATCGTCGGCGCCGACATCGTCGAGGTGATCCCGACGGCCCCCGGCTCCTCCGACATCACCGCCCTGGTCGCCGACCGGATCGTCCGCGAGATCCTGACCGGGCTGGCCCTCCACCGCCGCGGCGCAAGACAGAGCTAGTCGCGGGCGTCGCGCCAGAGCGGCAACCCGTACCAGAGCCACGCGAAGCCGAGGGCGACCAACGACGCCACGAGCACCGCTTCCCAGAGTCCGAAGAGGATGTCCGTGATCAGGAAGACCGAGGCCGAGATCGCGAGCCCGAGCATCGCCAGGCCGGCGATCATCATCCGGTTGCCGACCTCGAGAATCTTCTCCTTGTCGTGGTCGCGCCAGCGGACGCGGTGGTAGGCGGAAGGTGCGATCAGCAGCGCTGTGGCCGCCGCAGTGCAGAGAAAGGCCGCGAAGTAGACGTCACGCTGAAAGTCCGTCACCCGTCGCCAGCCGTTCGCGAACGGCACCGCGAGCAGGAACCCGAACAGCACCTGAACGCCGGGCAAGGCGACGCGCAGCTCGTTCAGAAGCTCGATCAGCTCGCGGTTCAGGTCCTGTTTCGATCGCTGCTCGACGGCCATCAGCGGAAGAGGTCGCGTTCCGGAGGCATCACGATCTCACGCGCGGCGCCCGAGCCGCGCGCCTGAAACCCGCGGACGACCGCGACGGGGATCCCGTCCGTCTTCCCCATCACGAGCTGAGCCGCGCCAGCGAGCTCGTCCGCGACGGCGATCACGGTCGCATGCAGCTCGTAGCCGTTGCGGTCGCGGACGCCGTTCAGGTCGAGCAGCGGCGCCAGCCCGGAGCAGCCGATTGCGACGTCCGTCGTCCCCTGGCGCCAGGCTCGACCGAACGAGTCGGAGACGATCACGGCGACATCGGCGCCGAGACGCCGCAGCCCGCCCCGCAGCCGCTCCGCCGACGCGTCCGGATCGACCGGGAGCAGGACGACCGTGTCCGGCCCGGCAGCGTTCGAGGCGTCCACTCCGGCCGAGGCGCAGACGAAGCCGTGGCGAGTCTCCGCGATCACGAGCGGCGGACGGGTCCGGACGAGGCGGGCGCTCTCGCGCAGGATCACTTCGAGCCTGCGCGCGTCCTCGTCAGCGGCGAGGTCTCGCGCCTGCGCAGACGGCTCGACCTCCGCGAGCGCGACGACCCGCCCTTCCGACTTGGAAACGGCCTTCTGCGCTACGACGACGACGTCGCCGTCCGCGAGCTCGACCGCGGCCGAGATCAGGGCCGCGAGATCGTCGCCCTCGGCGATCTCCGGCAGCCCCTCGACCGGAATGACGCGGAGCTCGTTCAGGGCAGCCCGGTCAGCCGGACCCCCGCGTGCGCCTTGTACCGCTTGTTCACGTTGAGGATCACGGCGGTCATCGCCTCGAGCGCGCGCGAGTTCGCCAGCGGCCCGACGTCGATCGCGCGGCCGCCGACGAGCTTGCCGGCGAGCTCGAGCGCCGCCAGCTTCGCCCGCTCGTCGTCGCCGCAGATGAGCGCGTCCTGCTCCGCGAGGTTGTTCGCCGCGAGCTCGACGGCGGACACCGACTGCAGGCCCGAGGCGACGGGCGCGGGGATCGCCTCGGCGAGCTCCTCGGCCAACGAGCGCTCGTCGCGCCCGGGGAGCACGCCGTTGTCGGTGAAGGCGAGGTCGCTGGCGACGCAGAGAACCGGCGTCTCGCCGATCGCCTCGGCGAGCTCGCGGGCGGTGTCGATCGCGGCGTTCGACTTGACTGCGAGGACGACGAGATCCGCGTCGGCGACGATCTCGGCGTTGCTGCCGCCGCGAACGCCGAGCTCGACGCCGCGTTCCCAGCCGCGCTCGCGGTCGCGCGAGCCGACGGCGACGTCGAACTCCAGGTCGCGCAGCCGCGCCGCGAGCGCGCGGCCGAAGGCGCCCGTGCCGCCGACGATCGCGACCTTCACGCCGCGACCAGGCCGAGAACCGTCTCGGCGAGCGCCCGGCGCGCCACGGAGTCCGACATCAGCGTCCGCGTGACGAGCGGCTTGACGCCGCGCGCCTCGACCTCGGCGGCCCCGTCCGCGTCCGCCTCGTCGAGGACGAGCGCGCCGATCAGCCCCTTGTAACAGTCTGTTACTTGCCGGGGGCCGGTCCCGCCCGCGAGGCTCCTGAACATCGCCTCGGCCGGTCCCTTGACGGCGTGGCCGTCGATCAGTGGGCTGACCGCGACGACGTGCTCCCGCCGGCGCGCGAGCGCCTCGCGGATCGGCTCGACGGCGAGGATCGGGCCGATGCTGACGAACGGGTTGCTCGGCGCGATCGCGATCAACTCGGCATCCCCGAGCGCCGCGAGCACGCCGGGCGCCGGCGCGGCACGGTCCGCGCCCTCGTACACGACCTCGTCCACCCGGTCGCGGTGGCCCCGCGCGACGAACCACTCCTGGAACTCGAGCTCGCCCGCCGGCGTGCGCAGCTTCGTGCGCAGCCTGTCGTCGGTGGCCGGGAGCAGCGTCGGCTCGAGGCCGACCGCCCGCGCGAGCGCCGCAGTCACGGCCGAAAGAGGCTCGCCGCGGCGCAGAGCCGCGGTGCGCACGAGGTGGAGGCCGAGATCTCGGTCGCCGAGCTGGAACCACGCCTCGCCGCCGAGCTCGCGCACCGTCGCGAGCGCGTTCCAGGTCTCGTCCGCCCGGCCCCAGCCGCGCTCCTCGTCGGCGAGACCGCCGAGCGTGTAGAGCAGCGTGTCCAGGTCCGGCGAGACGTGGAGCCCGTGCACCTCGAGGTCGTCGCCGACATTCGCGACGACCGTGATCTCGTGCGGGTCGACGACCTCCGAGAGCGTCTGGACGAATCGTGCGCCGCCGACGCCGCCGGCGAGGACGACGACCCTCATCTCGCGGCGGCGGCGAGCGAATCCAGCGCCCTGCGTGTGTGCCGTCCGAGCCGGCCCTCGAGCCGCCGGAGATCGTCGAGCGTGTCGACGTCGTCGGCGAGGTTCGGGATCTCGACCAGGCGCGACGGCGCGAGCTCGAGGAACCGCGCGGCGCTCCCCGGCCCGTACAGCGGCTCGAACAGCGCCGGCGTCGCGAGCGCGAGCGCGTTGGTCGTCCCGTCGGCCGCAGCTGCGACGGCGAGCCCGTCCGGCGGGATCGAGCCGAGCAGCGTCAGCAGGTCGCGCGGCGTCACCGCCGGCACATCGGCGTTGACGACGAGCACCGGGAGCTCGTGCGCGTTCCGGAGCGCCGCCTCGACGGCGACGCCTTGACCGGGGGCGTCGGCGACGAGCGTCGTGCCGATCTCCTCGGCCGCGGCCACGACGTCGGCGAGCATCGCGCGGGCGAGCTCGGCGCGAATCGCGGCCGGCAGCCGCTGCTTCGCGTCGTCGCCGCGGAACGGGATCACGGTCGTCGGCACGTCCAGGACACTACCGCGGTGGCCGTACCCGACAACGCAGCTCTCGCCGACCGGCTCGAGGCCTTCGCGGCGCTGCTCGAGCTCTCGGACGCGCAGTACCACGCGGTGCGCGCGTATCGCCGCGCGGCCGAGGTGATCCGCTCCACGCCGGTCTCGGTGGCGGAGCTCGTCCGCGCCGGGCGCGCGCGCGAGCTTCGCGGCATCGGCCCGGGAATCGAGGGAAAGCTCCGCGAGCTCGTCGAGACCGGCGACATCCAGGAGCTCGCCGAGCTCGAGCGCGAGCTCTCGCCCGAGCTGATCGGGCTCGGCCGGCTGCTCGGGATCGGGGCGAGCCGCGGGGTCGAGATCGGCCGCGCGCTCGGCATCTCCACCCTCGACGACTTCCGCGCGGCGGCGGAGGCGGGCCGGCTGCAGGAGGTGCCGGGAATCGGGCCTCAGACCGAGCGGAAGCTCCGCGAAGCGCTGCGCGCCTCCGAGCAGCCCCGCCCGCGGCGCGGGCTCCTGATCAACCGCGCCTGGACGCTCTCGGAGACGATCGCCGCACCGTTCGGCGCGGAGGTCGCCGGCGACCCGCGCCGTTTCCGGGACTCGTCCGAGCGGCTCGCGGTCGTCGCGTGCGCCGACGGCCCGAAGCCGCTGCTCGACGAGTTCGAGCGGCTGCCGGCGATCGTCACGGTCCTGGAGCGACGCGAGGACCGCGCCGTCGGCGTCACCGTCGAGGGGATCCCGGTCGAGCTGATCGTCGCGCCGCGGGAGCGGTTCGGCACCGAGCTGATCCGCGCCACCGGCTCGCAGCCCTACGTCTCCGCGCTCGAGCCGCTGCCCGACGGCTTCGACGAGGCCGCCGTCTATGCGCAGCTCGGCATCCCGTACTGCCCGCCGGAGCTTCGCGAGCAGCCGTTCCGGGACGAGCCGCCGCCGCTCGTCACGCTCGACGAGATCCGCGGCGACCTCCACTGCCACACGACGTGGTCGGACGGCCGTGAGAGCGTCTACGACATGGGCCTGGCCGCGAAGGAGCTCGGCTACGAGTACCTCGCGATCTGCGACCACTCCCCGGCCGTCGGCGCCGTCCCCGGCCTGACCCCGGACCTCGTCCGCCGCCAGGCGGAGGAGATCGCTGCCGCGAACGAGAAGCTCGCGCCGTTCCGCGTTCTCGCCGGGATCGAGTGCGACATCCTCCCCAGCGGCGAGCTCGACCTGCCGGACGACGTCCTCGCCGAGCTCGACTGGGTGCAGGCGAGTGTCCACGGCGGCCAGCGCGGGACCAGCGAGCAGCTGACGAAGCGGTCGGTCTCGGCGCTCGAGAACCCGTACGTCTCGGCGCTCAGCCATCCGACCGGGCGCTACATCGGCCGCCGGCCGCCGAATGCGGTCGACCTCGAAGCCGTGGTCGAGACCGCGAAGCGGCACGGGAAGGCGCTGGAGACGAACGGGCTGCCCGACCGGCTCGACCTGCGCGACGAGCACGTCCGGCTCGCGGTCGAGGCCGGCGTGCCGATCGTCTGCAACACGGACGCACACTCGATCCGCGGGCTCGCGAACATGCGCAACGCCGTCGCAACCGCACGCCGCGGCTGGGCGGGCGCCGCCGACGTCCTCAACACGCAGCCGCTCGCGGCGATCCTGGCGCTGCGCGGCTAGACGGATCCCGGCCCGCGCTGCACCCACTCGCGCAGGTCGAACCAGTGCGTCTCGCGCAGGGCGCCTGCAAGGCGCGGGTCAGTGTGCTCCGGGTTGAAGACGTGGTGCTCGAGGTCGCAGCAGATCGCCACCTCGTCGAGCGAAACGCCCTCCAGCTTCATCAGGGCCTCGGCCGGAAGCTGCGCCTCGGCGACGGTGTAATGCATGAACTGGAGATCGGGGGCGATCTCCATCAGCCTCGGCCAATCCGGACACGTCCGCGAGCTCACGCGCTCACCGCCGTCCGGTCGCGGACGAGCTCCGCCAGCGACGCGACGAAGGCCGGGTCGTCGTTCAGCGACTGGATTCGCTCGAGCTCGAGCCCGAGCTCCGCCGCCTTCTCGCGCGCCTCGACATCGAGGTCCCAGAGGATCTCCAGGTGGTCCGAGACGAAGCCGACGGGGCAGACGAGCACGCGACGGACACCGTTCGCCGCCAGCCGCTCGAGCTCCTCCAAGATGTCGGGGCCGAGCCACGGCTCGCCCGTCGCGCTGGCGCTCTGGAACGCGAACGACCAGTCCGAGAGACCGGCCCTGGCCGCGACGAGCTGCGCCGTCTCGAGCAACTGGTCGCGATACGGGTCGCCGTCGCGCAGGATCCGTTCCGGCAGCGAATGGGCGGTGAAGACGACGTGGCCGTCGAAGCCGCGCACCCGCGAGGCGAGGACGTCGATGAACGGCTCGTGGTCGTGCCAGCTCTCGACGAAGACGAGCTCGGCGCGGCCGCCAAGCGCGTCCTCGAGCCGCTGCCGGTAGCCCGCGATCGAGAGCCGCGAGTAGTGCGGCGCCAGCACGAGGCCGACGATCGTGTCGGCGCCTCCGGCGAGCGCCGCCTCGACCGCCTCTGCGATCCGCGGCTGCCAGTGCTTCATGCCGACGAAGACCGGGAGGCCGAGCTCCCGCTCTAGCCCGGCTCGCTGGCGCTCCGTGATCTCGTCGAGCGGCGAGCGGCCGCCGATCCGCCGGTAGCGCTCCTTCAGCTCCGCGACGGCCTGGTCCGAGACCGGCTTGCCCTCGCGGATGTCGGCGAGGTAGGCGGGCACGTCCTCCTCGGTCGGCGGGCTCCCGTACGCCATCGCGATCACCGCCGTGCTCATGCGACGGCCTTCGCCGTCCGCTCGTGGACGAGCTCGACGAGCCGCCCGAGATCGTCCGGGTTCGTCTCCGGCACGACGCCGTGGCCGAGGTTGAAGATGTGGCCCGGACGGCCCCCCGCGCGCTCCAGCACCCGTTCGGCCTCGCGCTCGACGCGCTCCCACAGCCCGAGCAGAAGCACGCCGTCCAGGTTCCCCTGGATCCCGCGATCGTGGCCGATCCGCTCCCAGGCGGAGTCGAGCGGCAGGCGCCAATCGACGCCGATCACGTCGCCGCGGGCGTCCCGCCGCACCTCCAGCAGGTGCGCGTCGCCGGTCGCGAAGTGGATCGTAGGCGCCTCGACCGAGGCGAGCAGCCGCCGCGAATAGGGCGCGACGAACTCGCGGTAGTCGTCGACCGAGAGCGCGCCGACCCAGGAGTCGAACACCTGAACGACGTCGGCGCCTGCCTGGACGCAGCCGCGGAGGTAGAGGCCGAAGGTCTCCGTCAGCTTCTCCATCAGCGCGTGCCAGACCTCCGGCGAGCCGTACATGCAGGCCTTCGTCGTCTTGAAATCGCGCGTCGGCTTGCCCTCGACGAGGTAGCCCGCGACGGTGAACGGCCCGCCGGCGAACCCGACGACCGCCTGGTCGGGCCGCAGGGCCTCGCGGACGAGCCGGATCGACTCGAGCGTGGCCGGCACGGACTCCTCCGGCTCGGGCACGCGGAGCCGCTCGACGTCGGCGGCGCCGGCGATCGGCTGCGCAACGACGGGCCCGACGTTCTCGACGAGCTCGACGCCGACGCCCATCCCGAGCACCGGCAGCATGATGTCCGCGAACATCACGGCGGCGTCCACGCCGTGCCGGCGCACCGGCTGGAGCGTCACCTCCGCGCAGAGCTCCGGCTGCCCGGCGATGTCGAAGAGGCCGTAGTCCGTGCGCAGCTCGCGGTACTCGGGAAGCGAGCGCCCGGCCTGGCGCATGAACCAGACGGGCGTGCGCTCCACCTGCTCGAGCCTGCAGGCGCGGACGAGCAGCGGCTCGGTCACGGCCGCCCGACCGCTTCCTGCGCCGGCTCGTCCGCCCGCGACTGGCTGGTCAGCTCCCACGTCGCTCCGAGCCGGACCGGCCCGTCGGCCGTGCCCTCGCGGCCGAACAGCGCCAGCTCGAGCGCGCGGTCCGCGGCGGCGAGCTCGCGGTCGCGGTCGTGCGTGACGACGCTGACGCCGACGGTGAAGCGGCCGTCCCGAATCGGCGGCTCGTGCAGGTGCAGGCGGACTCCCCGCAGCTCCCCGGCGCGGACGTTCACGCCCGGCACGGACTGGACCGCGAGCAGATGGCCGCTCTCCTGCCGGAAGGTGAAGACGACGCGCGCGGCCTCGAGGCCGGTCTCCGACTTCAGCCACGCCTCGACGACGAACGGCTCGCCCTCGAGGAACCGGTCGCGCACGGTCTGGTCGCCGGCGATCGCCCGCACCTGGCGGATCGAGCAGTCCTGCGACGAACGTCCGATCGCTCCTTCGTCGCGGACGGCCGGCCGCCGCGCGGCGAGCCGGCGGTGGTAGGCGCGCAGCACGTCCTCGGCCGTCCCGCGCTCCACGACGCTGCCGTGCTCGAGCAGGATCGCGTGGTCGCAGAGCTGCTCGACCTGGCGCGGGTCGTGCGAGACGAAGACGATCGTGCCGCCGGCGCGCTTGAACTCCCAGATCCGGCCGAAGCATTTCTGCTGGAAGTCCTCGTCGCCCACCGCCAGCACCTCGTCGACGAGCAGGACGTCCGGCTCGATGTGCATCGCGACCGAGAAGCCGAGCCGCATGAACATCCCCGTCGAGTAGGTCTTGACGGGAACGTCGGCGAAGTCCTCGAGCTCGGCGAAGGCGATGATGTCGTCGAGGTGCTCGTCGACGTGCGCGCGGCTGATCCCGTGGATCGCGGCGTTCAAGTAGACGTTCTCGGTCCCGGTGAACTCGGGGTGGAAGCCGGCGCCGACCTCGATCAGCGACCCCACGCGGCCGCCGACGTCGAGGCTGCCGCCGCTCGGCTCGAAGACGCCCGCGAGCAGCTTCAGCAGCGTCGACTTCCCGGAACCGTTCTGGCCGACGACGCCGAAGGTCTCGCCGGGTGCGACGTCGAGGTCGACGCTCTGGAGCGCCTTGATCTCCCGCTTCGGAGGGAGCGACCGGCGCAGCAGCGTCTCCTTCAGCGAGCGCGCCTTGACGAGCCGGATCTCGAACGAGCGGCTGACGTCGCGCGCGCGGATGCGCCCGGACTCCACCGCTGGGACGGCCATCAGACCTCCACCGCGAAGCGATCCTCGTAGCGCTGGACGCACCAAAGGCCGGCGAGCGCGAAGGCGGGACCGACCGTGAAGACGTACACGAGCAGCGCCGCGCCGGCGACGTGCCCCTCGACGAGCGCGCCGCGGAAGGCCTCGATGTAGGGCGTGACCGGGTTGCAGTAGCGCAGGACGTGGATCACGAACGGGTGGTCGGCCGCACGCGGAAGCGTGTCGAGGCTGTAGAGGACGGGCGTCAGGAAGAACCACGGCAGGAAGAGCACCGCCAGCAGGTGCTCGACGTCACGGAAGAAGACGGTCGCGGTCGCCGTCAGCCAGCCCAGCCCGAGCGTCAGCAGCACCAGCGCAACGAAGATCGGCACGACCAGGATCGCCGTCTTCGCCGCATGCGGGACGACGATCAGCGAGACCGGGACGAGGACGCAGAACATGACCAGCGAGGCCACCGCCTGCGAGAGCACGGTCGCGGCCGGGATCACCTCGCGCGGGAAGCGGACGTTCCGGATCAGGTGCGCGTTCGCGACGATCGAGCCGGCCGAGAGCTGCACCGCCGCCTGGAAGAACGTCCAGACCGCGATCCCGACGAGGACGAAGAGCGGGTAGTGCGGGATCCCGTTGACTGCGTGCCAGAGGACGGAGAAGACGAGCGTATAGACGGCCACCATCGCCAGCGGGTAGAGGTAGGACCAGAGGATCCCGAGCGACGAGCCCTTGTACTTGACGCGGAGCTCGCGCCGGAGCAGGGTCGTGATCAGCTCCGAATACGTGCGAATCCAGCCGAAACTCGGAAGCGAACGACCCGTCGTCTGGGCATGCGCGGCCACGGGTGGAGGATACGTGCGGGCCCGGTTCGGAAGGCGCTCTGAGACACTTCCGCGGTGCTCGACCTCGCCCTCGACACGACGCCGCTCGGGCTGACGCGAGCGGGAACCGCGCGCTACCTCCGCAGCCTGCTCGCCGAGCTCGAGCGCGACCCGGAGCTGCGCGTCGAGCGCCACTCGTTCCGGCCCCGCGGCCGCGCGCTGACGCCGGTCCGCGACCTCGGCTGGTACCTCGGCGCCCTCCCGCTCGCCGCGCGAGGCGCCGACGTCCTGCACTGCCCGACCCACCGCGCGCCGGTCGCCGCGCCGGTTCCGCTGGTCGTCACCTTCCACGACCTCGCCGTCCTCCGGCACCCGGAGGCGTTCAACGCCTGGTCGCGGCGCTACGGCCGCGCGCTGCTGCCGCGGATCGCGCGTGCGGCGAGACGTCTGATCGCGGTCTCCGAGTTCACGGCGCAGGAGCTCGTCGACCTGCTCGGCGCGGACGAGGAGAAGATCAGGGTGATCCCGAACGCCGTCGGCGAGCCGTTCGTCGCCGACGGAGAGGCGGCGACCGGCGAGTACGTGCTCGCCGTCTCGACGCTCGAGCCGCGCAAGAATCTCGACCGGCTCGTCGAGGGCTTCCGCCGCGCGAGCCTGAACGGCTGCGAGCTGCGCGTCGTCGGGGCACGTGGCTGGGGCGACGTCGAGGTTCCCGCGGGCGAGAACGTGACCTGGTTGGGCGAGGTGGCCGACGACGAGCTCGCGCGGCTGTACCGCGGCGCGGCGGCGGCGGCGTACGTCTCGCTGTACGAGGGCTTCGGCCTGCCCGTCCTGGAGGCGATGGCGTGCGGCACCGCGGTCGTGGCCTCGGATCTCCCGGCGGTGCGCGAGTTCGCCCGCGGCGTCGTCACCGTCGACCCGCGCGACCCGGACGCGATCGCCGCCGGCCTCAACGAGGCGCTCGCGCGCCGGGAAGCGCTCGGCCGAGAAGGGCGGGAGGCCGCGGCCGCGTACGACTGGAGCCGCGTCGCCCGCGAGACGGTCGAGGTCTATCGCGAGGCGGCCGCATGAGCCGGCCGTTCGTCGTGCTCGACGCAGACGTTCTCGGCCGGCGACGAACCGGCGACGAGACGTACGTGACAGCGCTGCTGCGCGAGCTGCCCTCCCTCGCCGCCGACGTCCGCTTCGCCGCCGTCACGCGCCGGCCCGACCTCGTTCCCGACGGCGTCGAGGCGATCGAGCTGCCGGCGCGGAGCCAGCCGCCGCGGATGGCGTGGTCGCTGCCGCGCCTGCTGCGGCGCGTCGCGCCGGACGTCGGCCACTTCCAGCACGTCGTACCGCCGCGCTTCCGCGGCCGGGCGGTCGTCACCGTCCACGACCTTTCCTTCGAGCGCGACCCGTCGTGGATGAGCCCGCGCGACCGCTTCGTCTTCAAGACGATGGTGCCGCGGTCCGCGAAGCGCGCCGATCGCGTGATCACCGTCTCCGAGCGGACGAAGCGCGACGTGATCGACCACTACGACGTCGACCCGGCCAAGGTCGTCGTGATCCCGAACGGGGTCGATTCGCACTACCGGCCGGACGGGACGCGGCACAACGGCGCCCCCTACCTCCTCTTCGTCGGAGCGCTCCAGCCGCGCAAGGACCCGCTCGTCGCGATCGAGGCGCTCGAGCTGACGAACGCCGACCTGCGGCTCGTGCTCGTCGGCCCGGACAAGGGCAGCGAGTCGGCGGCACGCCGCGCGGCCGAGCGGCTCGGCCTCGGCGGCCGCGTCGAGTTCGCCGGCCACGTCGAGCGCGACGAGCTCGCCCGCCTCTACCGCGGCGCCTCCGCGCTCGTCTTCCCCTCGCGCTACGAGGGCTTCGGTCTCCCCGTCGTCGAGGCGATGGCTTCGGGAACGCCCGTCGTCGCGGCCGCGGCCGGCGCCGTCCCGGAGGTCGCGGGCGACGCCGCCGTGCTCGTCGAGCCGGGAGATCCGGTCGCGCTGGCGGGCGGGATCGAACGCGCGCTCGCCGACCGCGAACGGCTCGTCCGCGCCGGGCTCGAGCGCGCGCGGCAGTTCAGCTGGACGGAGACCGCGCGGCGCACGCTGGCCGTCTACCGCGAGCTCCTGTGAAAGTCTCCGCGGTCGTCGTCACCCACGGCCCCGCCCCGCGGCTCGAGCGTGGGCTCGCAGCGCTGGCCGAGCAGGTCGACGAGCTCGTCGTGATCGCGAACGTCCCGCTCTCGGCCCCGCTGCCCGCCGCGGCGCGCGTGGTCGAGAACGAACAGCCGGTCGGCTTCGCCGCGAACGCGAACCGCGGCGTCGAGCTGACGAGCGGCGAGTTCGTCGTGCTCGCGAACCCGGACACGGAGGCCGAGCCCGGCGCGGTCGAGCGCCTGCGCTCGTTCGCGGCCGCGCACGAGCGGTGCGGGATCGCCGGGCCCCGGCTCCGCTACCCCGACGGCCGCTGGCAGCCCTCGCGGCGCCGGTTTCCGACCGTCGCCGGCACGCTCGTCCGCCGCACGCCGCTGCGCTACCCGTTCCGCCCCTTCGAGCGCCAGCGGGACCACTACCTGCTGGACGAGCGCCCGACCGAGCCGGTTCCGGCCGACTGGATGCTCGCCGCCTTCTGGCTCGTCCGGCGGACGATGTTCGACGAGCTCGGCGGCTTCGACGAGCGCTTCCGCCTCTACGGCGAGGACATCGAGCTCTGCTACCGAGCCGCGAAGCACGGCTGGGAGCGCTGGTACGTCCCCGACGCCGTCGTCACGCACGAATATGCCGCCGTGATCGACCGTCGGCTGCTGACGCGGCGAACCCTGTGGCACTGGCGCGGGATCGCCCGCTTCGTCCGCAAGCACCCCGAGAGCCTGCGGGCGCGCTGATCGTGGGGACGACGGCCCGCAGGCGTGCGCTGCGCTGGGGCGTGGTTTTCGGAGCCGTCGCGATCTCGTGCCTGTTCGGCTACCTGGCCGTTCGTGACGTCAAGTGGAGCTCGACCTGGGCCGCGCTGCAGGAAAGCAACTACTGGTGGCTGCTTCCGGCTCTCGTCGCACTGGCAGCGGCGACGTTCATGCGCGCCGTCCGCTGGCGGTCGCTCTTCCGCCGCGAAAGCCGTCCGGCGATCGGGCCGGTGACGCGGGCGACGCTGGTCGGGCTCTTCTTCAACAACCTCCTGCCCGCCCGCGCCGGCGAGGCCGCCCGCATCGTCTCGCTGAAGACGTGGGGCGGCACCTCGATGGCGGAGTCGACCGCGACGGTCGTCGTCGAGCGGGTCCTGGACGTCCTCTGCCTGCTCGCGCTCCTGTTCGTGCTGTCGCCGTGGTTCCCACACGTCAGCTGGCTGCACGCGGCCGCGATCGTGGCGCTCGTCGCCGTCGTCCTCGCAATCGCGCTCGTGGGCCTGGCGCTCTACCTCTCGCGTGACCAGTCCCGCTTCGTGCGGGTCGCCTCCCACGTTCCCCTCCTGAGCCACGCGACGGTCGAGCGGCTGACGGCTAGCGTCTCGGACGGCCTCGAGGCGGCGCGGCGACCGCGGCAGGCACTCGTGGCAACTTCTTGGACGATCGCGTCGTGGCTCGTGCTCGGGCTCTCGTTCTGGTTCCTGACGATCGGCTTCGACCTCGACCTGCCGCTGCTCGCCGGCGTCCTCGTCGCGGTCGCCGTCGGGCTGTCGTTCATCATTCCGGCTGCGCCGGGAGGGCTCGGCGTCTTCGAGGCGGCGGGCCTCGCCGCGACGCACGCGTACGGGATCCCACGTTCCGAGGCGCTCGCGTACGTCCTCGTCCTGCACGCGTTGAACTTCCTCCCGTACATCGCGGCCGGCCTGGTCCTGCTCGCGGCCGAAACCCCGCGGCGGCGCCGCCGCGTTCGCGGAGCCGCCGTGACCCCTCAGGCGGAGGCGTTGAGCCCGAGCGACCACTCGAGCAGCTCGTCGGCCACGCGGAGAACGCCGTCGCGGTCGTCGCCGACGAGCCGCTGGTAGACGCGGACGGCGACCGCGGACGGACCGTCGCCCGGCAGATCCTCGAGCCGCTCGCTGCGAAGCGCGCCCTCGACCACGGCGTGGACGGGCCCCGCGTCCCCCGGCAGCTCGAGTCCCAGCTCGCCGCAGAGCCGCTCGACGGTCGGGCCCGTCGCGTCCAGCAGGTCGGCGTAGCGGACGACGACGCAGTCGGGGTCGTTGCGGAGGGCCGAGACGACGTAGGCGACGTACAGCCGCGCCGCCTCGCGCTCGGCCAGACCGTTCCGCCGTTCGAGCGACCTCGCCACCTCGAGCGGATGCCGGATCGCCAGCACCGTCGCGTCCACGGGCACCACCGTCCGCCAGAACGGCAGCGTCAGGGAGTTGCGCGGATCCTTCCAGCCGACCACCGGGCGCCCGTCCATCCACGCTGAAGAAAGCTCGGCCGCCCGGCGCCGCAGCGGGTCGAACGTCGGGGCCTCCGCCCAGCCGGGCGCGAGCGCGGGGGGCGCGATCGCGGCGCCGCCGGCGAGCGCGAGCAGCTCGTCGTTCAGCGCGACGATGTCCTGCCGCTCCCAGAACCCGGCCTTGTTGTCCTCCGCAGCCGGCAGGAGCTCGTCCGGCTCGCCCAGGTAGACGCCGAGCAGGTTGAGGATCCGCGTCACGAGCGAGGTGCCGCTCCGATGCATGCCGGTGACGCAGATGACGCGGTTCTCGGTTTCGAGCGCCGCGGCCGGTGTGCGCACTGCTCGCGCCGGAGCCACGACCTCCGCGGCAACCCGCGTCGTCCGTTCGAACCAGCGCACGCCCTCGTGGACGAGGTCGAGCTCGAGCACGTAACGGCCCGGCCGTAGCGGCGGAACGACCCGAACCGGAACGACCGCCTCCTCCCCCGGGCCCACGTTCGCCGGCAGCGCAGTCCGCTGGCCGTCGAAGACGACCGTCTCGCCGTTCGCGTCGAGCCAGTGGTAGGCAGCCCGGATGTCCGGCGGCCCGCCGCCCCACGGAAACGTCTCGGGCCCCAGGTTCCGGACGGCGACGTCGACGGTTCGCTCGCGGCCGACGGTCAGCGCCAGCTCGTCGTCCAGGCAGCTGAGCTCGATCTCGTACCCACGCTCGTCGAAGTCGCGCTGCGGCCAGAAGCGGTCGATCTCGCCGAGCGAGACGTCGACGGCGGAGATCTCGCGCCGCCCGCGCGCGGCGGGCTCGGCCAGGACGCGCTCGAGCAGCCGGAGATCCTCAGCCGGGGTCGGGTGGATCTCGGTCGACTCCGCAGGGCTGTCGTTCAGCCTGTAGATCGCCTCGGCGAGCCGGCGCGCAGGGAGTACGGGCGCCGCGGAGGCGCCGGCGAACCGAAGCGTGGCCGGGTCGTTGCGCACGAGACGGATCGCCTCGTGCTCGCCGGCCGTCCACCCGCCGCCGTCGTCCGCGACGCGGTGGACCGGCTGCCGGTACTGATGCACGTCCCGCCGGCGGATCAGCTCCGGGAGCGCCGCCAGGAAGCCGGCGCCTGGAACCTCGCCCGGCGCGAGCCAGAGGATCCAATCCGTCGAGCAGAGCGAGTGGAGCCAGGGGACATAACGATCCGGCGGCAGCATCTCCTGCACGCGGTAGCAGCGGTCGGCGACGCCTTCGAGCTCCGGCGTCTCCGCGGCCGCGGAGCCCGCCGCGACGGCGACGGCGATCTCGTCCGCGCTCGTGCGAAGGAGTCGCAGCGTCGCGACGAGCCGTTCGGGACGGTCGGCCGCGAAGGTGCAGACGGCGACTGAGCTGCTTCGGCGGGAGCGCAGGAGCCGATTCTGGCCGATTCTCATCAGCTCGGCGCCGGCGGCTCGACCCGCCAGCTCAGCGTCCAGTGGTGCACGGAGTACGCACCGTCGAACCGGTCGTGCCTCCGTTCGGGCTCGTCCCACAGGTACGGGTAGAAGAACTCCGGCGGGTAGACAGTGAACTCCGGGAAGTCCCAGAGGACCTCGGTGAAGAGGATCGGCCCGCACGTCGACTCCGGGTAGCGCAGGCCTGCGAAGCGGCGCGCCAGAGCCGCGCAGCGCTCGACCGCCGGATGGCCGGGGACGGCGCCGAAGAGCCCGGCCGAGACGCGGCCCGGAATCGAGCAGCCGGCGAAGGCGTCGAGGCCGCGCACGAGCTCGTCGATCGGGCGGAGGCACTCGGCGTCGGTGTCGACGTAGACGCCGCCGTGCTCGGCGACGACCTGGTACCGGATCAGGTTCGAAAGCTCGGCCGGGGTCACGGCCTGGCGCACGAGCTCCGGCGTGATTCCGAGCTCGCCGAAGTCGTCGTCGGTCCAGAGGCGGTAGTCCCAGCCGGGGTGCCGCTCGCGCCAGCCCGCCGCGAAGCGGCGGTGCTCGTCCGGCATCGGCGCCGAACCGACCCAGACCTGGTGGAGGCGGCGAGGGATCCGCATTCGTCTCGGCAGCCGCCGGAGGCGTGGGACGTTCCGCTCCCGAGGGCCCGGCCCGACGACCTCGACTTCGATCGCGAGCGGGCTCTCGAACCAGCGGACGTGCTCGTGGACGAGGTCGATCGCGACGACGTAGCGCCCAGGCGCGGTCGGGGCTTCGACGAGGACGGGAACGATCTGCGTCTCGCCGGGCGCAAGCGGTGCCGGAAGTGGCGACCGAGGTCCGTCGGCCCGCAGAAGCTCGCCGCTGCCGGAGCTCAGGTGGTACGAAACCCGCACGCGGGGCTCGTCTTCCATCCCGCCGGGCCACGTCTCGCCGGTCGTGTTCGTGACCTCGACGTAGAAGGCCCGCACCTCACCGGCGGCCATCCTGTAGTCGCGTTCGACGGCGCGAATACCGACGTCAACCACCATCGCCACCGCTTTCGAGAACTGCGTCGACGAGCGCGCTGTCTGCAGCCGGGATCCTCGCCGGCGCGCGCCGCGCGAACCGTTCCGGCACGTAGTACGTCGCGTTGAACGGGCCCCCGCCCGGCGCGAGGCGCAGCGGCTCGAGCAGCTCGTGCCGCAGGCTGCGGACGACCCGCAGCTCCTTCGGCTCCAGCGCGCAGACGAGGTGGTAGATCGACTCGCGCAGGTACATGGCCGGGAAGACGTGGTCGGCGCCGCTGTGCGGCTCCCCGGAAAAGGTGAGGCTCGCGTCGTTCCGGACGAGCCGCGCCTGGTAGTCGGGCGCCCACGGAAGCTCGTCGTGCCAGCCGCCGCCGTCGGCCGAGAGCCAGCGCCGCGGCAGCCAGTACTGGCGGATCTCCGCCGAGGCGACGAGTCGCGGCAGCGCGTCGAGCAGCGGCGCGCTGACGGACTCGTCCCCGTCGAGGCGGAGGATCCAGTCGCCGGCGCACTGCTCGTGCAGCCAGGCGAGATGCCGTTCGATGTTCTGCCGGAACTCGAACACGGGCACGCGGTCGGCGAGCTCGGCGTAGGCGGCGAGGGTCTCCGGGGGCAGCCGCGAGTCGGCGCCGATGACGATCTCGTCCGCCAGGCCGCGAAGGGGCGCGAGCACGGCCGAGAGCCGCTCCGGCGGGTCGTTCGTCAGCAGGCAGATGGAGAGCGTTGCCACGCTCGGCATTTTCCGTGATCGCGCCACTAGGCTTGCTGCGTGAACGAGCAGGCCGCAGCCGGAGTCAACGTCGTCGGCTTCTTCCGGGCCGAGTTCGGCCACGGGGAGGCGGCGCGGCGGCTGGTCGCGGCCGTCGAGCGGGCGGGGATCCCGTTCTCGACGATCACGATGCGCGCGCCGCACCATCGCGAGAGCCACGCGTTCGTCGAGCGCACGGGCGGCGAGCTCTACGGGACGAACCTGCTCGCGCTCAACGCCGAGCACGTGCTCGAGTTCGCCGAGTCGGGCGGCCGAGATCTGCTCGCGAACCGGTACACGATCGCGGCCTGGTGCTGGGAGGGAAGCCGCTTCCCGCCGTCGCTGCACGGCGCCTTTCGCCTCGTCGACGAGATCTGGGTCGCGAGCGAGTTCGTCCAGGGCCTGATCGCCGGCGAGACGGAGAAGCCGGTGCTCCGGTTCCCGATGCCCGTCGAGCTCCGCGAGCCGCCGGCGCTCTCGCGCGCGGAGGTCGGGCTGCCCGAGGGCCGGTTCGTGTTCCTGTTCGTCTACGACTTCTTCAGCACGCTCGCCCGGAAGAACCCGCTCGGCCTGATCGAGGCGTTCACGCGGGCGTTCGCGCCCGACGAGGGGCCGGTGCTCGTCCTCAAGAGCATCAACGGGGACAAGTGGCCGAACGACCTCGAGCGGGTCCGCCAGGCGGCGGCCGGACGGCCCGACATCGTCGTCGTCGACGGATTCGTTCCCGTCGACCACGTGCACGGGCTGACCGCGTTGGCCGACTGCTACGTCTCGCTCCACCGCAGCGAAGGCTTCGGGCTCACGATCGCCGACGCGATGGCCTACGCGAAGCCCGCCGTCGCGACCCGCTACTCCGGAAACCTGACCTTCATGGACGACGAGAACAGCTACCTCGTCGACGCCGGTCTCGCGACCGTGCCGGCCGGGATCCCGAACTACCCGGCCGGAAGCGTCTGGGCGGAGCCGAGCCTCGACCAGGCGGCCGAGTTGATGCGCCGCGTCGTCGACGACCCGGCGGCGGCGCGAGGGCGGGGCGAACGCGGCCGCGCGACGATCGCCGAGCGCCACTCGCTCGACGAGACCGCGGCGTTCGTCGGCGGGCGGCTGCGCGACGTCGCCGGCCGCGGCACCGAGCGCGGGAGCGGCGACACGCCGGCGCAGCTCGCGGAGCGGTTCCTGATCCAGGGGCCGTCCGTGCCGTGGGACGTTCCCTCGGCGAGGCTGGGCGCCTTCGGCGTCTGGGCGCGGTCGTTCCTCCTGCGCGTCCTCCGCCCGTACCTGCTCCGGCAGCGCGAGTGGGAGTCGAACGTCGTCGACGCGCTCCTGCAGACCGAGCGGATCGCAGAAGAGGAGCGGCAGCGCGCGGAGAGGCTGGAAGGTCGACTCGCCGAGCTCCAGCTCGAACTCGTGGAGCTGGAGCGGCTCCGCGACCGTTTCGACCAGCAGGAGGCCGAGCTCTACGCCCGGCCGTACGCGGCGGAAGACGCCGCGACTGCGTCGGCGGCCGAGTACCGCAGCTTCGAGGACGTCTTCCGGGGCCCTGAGGAGCGGATCCGCGAGCTGCTCGTCCCGTACGTCGAGCTCCTGCGCGGACACGAGCCCGTGCTCGACGTCGGCTGCGGACGCGGTGAGCTGCTCGACCTGCTCCGCGACGCCGGCATCGACGCGACGGGGATCGACGCCGACGCCGGAATGGTCGAACGCGCCCGCGAGAAGGGCCACCGGGTCGAGCTCGCGGACGCGGTCGAGTACCTCGAAAGCCACGAAGGGCGGTTCGGGGCGATCACGGCGATCCACGTGATCGAGCACCTCCCGTACGAGTCGCTGCTCCGGTTCCTCGAGCTCGCGAGGCTGCGGCTGGCCGACGGCGGCGTGCTCGTCGCGGAGACGGTGAACCCGCACTCGCTGCAGGCCTTCAAGACCTTCTACACCGACCTGACGCACCGTGCGCCGATCTTCCCCGAGGTCGCGGAGGCACTCGCGAGGATCCAGGGCTTCAGCGACGTGCGGGCGATCTACCCTCGCGGCAGCGGCGACGACGACGCCGACCGGCGCCGGGAGACGGAGTACGCCCTGGTCGCCTCGCGCTAGCCGGCGGACGTCCCCGGCGGCTTGTACGCGAATGTGTAGAAACGGACGCCGAGCGGCCGGGTGTCGGCAGTGCCCGTGACGAGCTGCGGCACGGCCGTCGGCATCGTGAACGTCACCCGGCAGAAGCTGCCCGTGCGCTCGAGCGGAACGCTGAACCGCGCGAGACGGCCGGCGTGGTACGTGAAGCGGACGGGCGGCTTCGAGCCGCTCCGAGCGACAATCGTCATCGGCCGCGGGTGGAGGTTCTTGTCGCTGAAGATCGTGGGCGCCAGGCGGCCGCCGCGGCAGCCGTACTCGGTGTAGATCAGCGTCGCCCCGGACCAGAAGTCCGGGTAGAGGCCCTGGACGTCGTACCGGTAGCGAAGCGGCCGGCTGATCCGGTAGACCGTCATGCCGGTTCGCGGATCGTGCGCGACGGCCGAGCCCATCACGGACACGGTCGGGTCGGCCAGAAGGTATTTCTCGTTCGCGATCGGCGCTCCCGCCGCGAGCAGCTTCCCGGTCTTGTCGTCGAAGGTCACCGGCGTCTCGGCAAGCCCGTCGGGAGGCGGGCCGAGCGTGTAGACCGCCTTGACGCTCCGGTTGAAGAACTCGTTGTCCCATAGCGTCACGTACGCGTCGCGGCCGGTCCACAGAGCGGCCACCCGCGCGCCGGGACCGACCGCGTGGTCGATCCAATCGCGCCTGATGCTGACCGCGCCGTCTCGAGATTGCTGCGAGGCGATGCGGATGCGCCGCTCGACCGGGCCGTTCGCGAGCGCGAGCGCGAGCAGCGCGAGCAACGGGACGAGTGCAGCGAGCCGGCGCGGCGTCAGGATGAAGATCAGCGCCAGCACCGTGGCTCCGACCATGATCGCCGACTGGAGCTGGGGCACGGCAACCCAGCCTCGCTCGAGGATGCTGTTGGCGACGAAGAGCGAGAACGTGTCGTTGGCCTCGTTGGGGCCGAGCAGGGTCGAGTACTGGAGCACGCCGATCAGCCCCACGGCCGACACGGCAGCGACGGCAGCCGCCAGTCGATGCGTCCAGAAGAAGCCCCGGCCGGCAGCCGCGACCAGTGCGACCATGAACAGCGGCGCGACGTAGAAGGTGCTCCGCTCGAGCAGGCGGTTCGCGTAGGGCGTGGACGCGAACGCCGCGACGCCGAGAATCAGCCAGAACGAAGCCGCCGCCGCGACCGCTGCGAAGACGCGCAGCTCGCGAGCGGCGCGCGGCCGGAGGCCGACGAACAGCGCGAGCAGGAAGCCCGCGAACGGAAGCAGGACGACGGCGAAGTCGATCTCGCCGACGTGGTAGACGAACCAGCGCAGGACGGCGTGCACCGAGTAGTGCACCGTCGCCACCGACGAGTAGGCGCCGAGCAGGTCGCCCCACCCCTTCCCCCGGATGCCGACCTCGACGACGAGGAATCCGGCCGCTCCGACGACGAGGGCGATCGCGAATGTGAGATACGGCGCGGCGGCCCGCAGCAACGAGCGCAAGAGAGGACGACCGCCGGCCGACCAGGCATCGAGCCCGATCACGAGTGCGAGCGCCGTCAGCAGGGCGGGAACGAGGAAGACCGCCTGCGGACGCGTCAGGTACGCGAGCACGAGCAGGCCGAGGCTGAGCAGCTGCGACCAGATCGTCGGCGTCCGAAACGCTCGGACGGTCGCCCAGCACCAGAACGCGAAGACGGGGTAGAACGCGTTCTCGGTCATGATCGTGCCGCTGTAGGCGACGTCGGAAACGGCGACGGCGAGCATGGCCGCGAGCAGGGCCCACCAACGGCCGACCAGCCCCCGGGCGAGCAGATAGGTCGGGACGACTACGAGCGAGACGACGAGACAGTTCGTCGCCTTCATCAGCGTGAACGCCTGCGTCACGTCGGTGGCCAGCGCGTACGACGGCGCGAGCAGGATCGGATAGACGATCCCGAAGCCCGCCCGCCCCGGGATACCGCGGACGGCGAAGTGGCCGGTCTCGGCGAAGCTCTTCGCGAGCTCGCTGTAGACCAGCGAATCGGTCCAGATCCAGGGCGCGGGCTTGTTCTGGGCGAACGGGAACCGCAGGGCGGCCGAGACGAGGACGAGCGCGCCGACGAAGATCCCAGCAGGAATCGACGCGAGTCGTTCGACGACGCTCGGGCGACCGTGGTCGTGTGCGACGGCCGCCGAGGCGGCGGCGTCGTCGCGGCGCGTCGCGTTCAGCGCGCCTCGCTCACTCGACGCGGTTCAGCTCGTTCGTCCGGAGCCGGTTCTCGAGCAGCGCGAGCCGCTGGGCCAGGATCCGGTTCTGGTCGGAGAGCTTCGAGATCACCGTCGAGTAGTGCAGCAGGAGCAGCAGGATGAACAGCGCGGCGAGCACGAACAGCGCCGACGGCGGGTACGCGATCCCGACGAGGTCCGAGATGCTCGACAGCAGGCCCCGCCAGAGCGCGAGGACGAGGATCACGACTCCCGTGAGCAGCCACAGCATCGCGTAACGCTCCTGAAGCCTTCGGCTCCTGATCAGCTCGAAGATCACGATCAGCAGGACGAGTGCGGCGACCCCGGCGACGGTCGAGACGCGGAACGAATTCATTCGGGTCCCTCCTGTGGAGTCGGGTAACGGCGAAAGAGGCCGACGAACAGCGCCAAGAGAACCTTGACCATGTAGTACGCGGAGCGCCGGAAGGTGATCGACGAGACACCGGCCCCGCGGAGGCGCATCCGCACCGGGACCTCTACGAGGCGGAGCCGATGCCGGAACACGAGCACCGTCGCCTCGACCTCGGGGTAGTCGTGCGGATAGTCGGCGGCGAACAGCGCGATCGCCCGGCTGTTCACGGCCCGGAACCCCGAGGTCGTGTCGGTGACGCGCTCGCGCACCAGGAACGAGACGAGCCGTGCGAGGAGCTTGATCCCGAGCAGCCTCGACACCGGCGGCTCGTACTCGCCCTCGCCGAGGAACCTGCTGCCGACGACGAGGTCGGCGCGGCCCTCGAGGATGGGCCCGAGGATCTTCGGGATCTCCAGCGGATCGTGCTGGGCGTCTCCGTCGACCTGGACGGCGATGTCGAACCCGTTCTCGTGCGCGTACTGCAGGCCCGTCTGCACGGCACCGCCGATACCGAGGTTGAACGGCAGGCTGATCACCTCGGCCCCGGCGAGGCGGGCGGCCTTCGCCGTCTCGTCGGTCGAGCCGTCGTCGATCACGAGCACCTCGAAGTCCCGGTCGAAGCGCCGGATCTCCCCGATCACGCCCGCGACGGTCGCCTCCTCGTTGTGCGCGGGGACGACGGCGAGGCAGCGCAGCGCGGCGTGCGGACGCTCCGATCGTTCCGGCGGCGCCGTTGTCAACGGTTGGCTCAAGACCTCTGGAGGTTATCGTCGCGATCGTCCGAACCCGCTCCCTGTTTGCAGAACGCTTGCAATCGCGGAAGCGGCCCGATCGCCCGCCCGGAGCCAGATAGCATCGCCGGGCCCAGATGATCGGGATCGGTCTGCTGACACTAGTCCCGGGCGTCGTCGGCGGCACCGAGAACTACGCTCGCGAGCTCGTCGCCGCGCTCGCGCGTGTCGGGACGCTCGAGTACCGCGTCTTCGTCGCACCGCCAGCGGCCGACGTCGGCGACGGGCTGCCGACCGTCGTCTCCAGACGCTACGGCTCGAGTCGCAGCACTCTCGGGCGCGCGGCCGCGATGGCCCGCGCCACGATCTCGCCCGGGGTGCGGCGCGAGCTCGGCCTCGACGAGCTCGACGGGATCCACTTTCCCCTGACCACCAGGATCCCTCCGGCGCCCGTGCCGACCGCCTCGACGGTGCACGACCTCGCCCACGAGCTCTTTCCGCAGTTCTTCTCCAGGGCCGAGCGGGCCTACCGCCGGATCGCGTATCGCCCTGCCGCGACCGAGAGCACGATCGTGATCGTCCCGTCCGAGCACGTGAAGACGACGATCGTCGCGCGCCTCGGCGTCCCGAAGGAGCGGATCCGCGTCATTCCGCTCGGGATCGACCACGAGCGCTTCAAGCCGGCCGAGCGCGAGCGCGAGCCGTTCCTCCTCTACCCGGCGAACAGGTGGCCGCACAAGAACCACGAGCCGCTGATCGCAGCGCTCGCGCTTCTCCGCCGCGACAACCCAGACCTCCGCCTCGTCCTCACCGGCAGCGGGCACGAGAAAGCGCCTCCAGCTGACGGTGTCGAGGCGCGTGGGCGCGTGTCTCCCGACGAGCTCGTCGAGCTCTACCGGACGGCGTCGGCGCTCGTCTTCCCGAGCCTCTACGAGGGCTTCGGCCAGCCTCCGCTCGAGGCGATGGCGTGCGGCTGCCCGGTCGCGACCGCCTGGACGGGGGCGCTGCCAGACGTCTGCGGCGAGGCGGCGCGGCTGTTCGACCCCTCGATGCCGGAGGCGATCGCGGAGGCGGTGGAGGCAGTTCTCGCCCGGGCCGACGAGTACGCGGAGCGGGGCCTTCGGCGCGCGGCCGAGTTCAGCTGGGACCGCTGCGCGGTCGAACACGACGCGGTCTACCGGGAGCTCGAGGCCTCTACGCGGTGACGACCTCGCCGCGCCGGAACGAGGCGACGAGCATCCGGACGCCGTGCATGTCGATCACGCCGAGCAGGCGGAGCACGAGCAGGAAGACGCCGATCAGCGGCAGCTTCACGAGCACGCTCAGCCAGAGCGGGTCGAGGTTCACGAACGTGCCGACGGCGATCACGCCGGCCGCGGCCGCGAGCGTGAGCAGGACGCGGCGCAGGTCGAACGGCGCCGGGTCGAGCGCCTGCGCCCGGACGTAGTAGAGGACGCCGAGGACGCCGTAGCTGAGGGCGGTGGCGAGCGCGGCGCCGATCATCCCCAGCCACGGGATCAGCGCGAAGTTGAGGACGATGTTCAGGGCGGCCGCGAGGCCTGCGTAGCGGGCGAAGTAGATCGTGCGGCGGGCGAGGCTGATCCCGGTGCCGGTGACCGAGTTGATCCCGAGCACGACGACCGCCGCCGACGAGAGCGCCACCACCTCGTACGCCTGCGCGAAGGTCGACGCCGTCACGGTCAGGAAGAACTCGCGGGCGAAGATCGAGATGACGACGGCGCCGAGGCAGAGCCCGAAGGTGACGTACGTCAGAACGCGTCCGCGGAAGGCCCGCTCCGCCTCCGGGTCGCGGTTGTGCAGCTCGAAGATCAGCGGCGACCAGGCGAGGGCGAGCCCGGTGACGGCGAGGAAGAGGACGTTGGCGAGCTTGACCCCGGCGGCGTAGACGCCGACCTCGGACAACGAGCGGTAGTGGAGCACGAAGAAGCGGTCGGCGAGCTGAAGGACCCACATCGAGAGCGAGACCGGGATCAAGGGGACGCCATAGCGGAGCATCGTGTCGAGCTCTCGCCGAGAGAAATCGAAGCCCACGTCGCCGCGCACGAGCGCGTAGCCCAGGCAGAGCGAGACAGCCGCGCCGGCGAGTAGCCCGGCGTAGTAGCCGGTCAGCCCGTAGTCGAAGATCCCGGCCAGGACGAGCCCCGTGGCGACGCCGGTCACGCCGGTGACGACCGCGACCACGGCGTACGCGGTCGGGCGGTGGTGGACGCGCATCACCTCGAGCGAGAAGAGCGTCAGGCTCACCAAGGGGATGGCCGCGAAGCCGAGGACGAG
>JBPYFE010000107.1:0-7432 GCA_051986525.1 Gaiellaceae bacterium | reverse complement strand
CCCGTTCGATGTCGGCCGACAGCGGGCGGTCGTCCGTCAGCCGCGGCGAGATCCCTCGCACGGCGTCGCGGGCGGCGCGCGGTCCGACGCCCGGCTCGAGCGGCGCGAGGAACTCGATCGCCTGCGCGCCCGCGAGCAGCTCGATCGCGAGCACGCGCTCGGCGTTCGCGAGCACCTGCCAGGCCTTGAGACCGGCGGCATTGCCCATCGAGACGTGATCTTCCTGGCCTGCGCTGGTCGGAATCGAGTCGACGCTCGCCGGGTGACAGAGCGACTTGTTCTCGCTCACGAGCGACGCGGCGACGTACTGCGGGATCATGAAGCCGGAGTTGAGCCCGCCGTCGACGGTGAGGAACGCGGGCAGCCCGTCCGAGAGGGTCGGGTTCACGAGCCGTTCCAGGCGCCGTTCGGAGATGTTCGCCAGCTCGGAGACCGCCATCGCCAGGGCGTCGAGGGCGAAGGCGAGCGGCTGCCCGTGGAAGTTCCCGTTCGAGATCAGCATCCCGTCGTCCGCGAGCACGAGCGGGTTGTCGGTCGCGGCGTTGAGCTCGACCGCGACGGTCGTCTCGACGTAGGCGAGGAGGTCGCGAGAGGCGCCGTGAACCTGCGGCGCGCAGCGAAGCGAATACGCGTCCTGCACCTTGTCGCACCAGCGGTGCGACTCCATCACCGCGGACTCCTCCAGCAGGGCGAGCACGTTCGCGGCGGAGTCGATCTGCCCGGTGAGCGGCCGCGCGGCGTGGATCTGCGGAAGGAAGCTCGTCCGCGACCCCTGGAGGGCCTCGAGCGAGAGCGCGCAGGCGATGTCGGCCGCCTTCGCGAGCCGCTTCGCGCGGACGACCCCGAGCGCGCCGATCGCGGTCATGAACTGGGTTCCGTTGATCAGCGAGAGCCCCTCCTTCGCCTCGAGCGAGATCGGCTCGAGCCCGGCGGCGGCGAGTGCGTCGGCGCCGGTGACGAGGCTGCCTTCGAAGAATGCCTCGCCCTCGCCGACGAGCGGGAGAGCCAGGTGCGCGAGCGGCGCGAGATCGCCGCTGGCGCCGACGGAGCCGCGGCTCGGGACGCGGGGCAGGACGCCGCGGTTCAGGCACTCGAGCAGCAGCTCGACCGTCGCGACGCGCGCGCCGGAGTAGCCCTTGGCGAGCGCGTTCGCGCGCAGGAGCATCGCCGCGCGTACGACCTCGTCCGGGTACGGCTCGCCGACGCCGCAGGCGTGGCTGCGGAGCAGCCGCAGCTGGAGCTCCCGCGTCAGCTCGTCCGGGATCTCGCGCGAGACGAAGCGGCCGAAGCCCGTGTTCACGCCGTACGTGTGGGCGCCGCGGACGTGCGCGACGCGCTCGAGGACATCTCGCGCGCGCTCGACCTTCGCCCGTCCCTCGTCGGCGAGCACCGCCGGCACGCGCTCGATCCCGACCGCCCAGACGTCGTCGATGGTGAGGTCGTCGCCCGTCAGCTGGACGGCCGTGCGGAGCGCCATTGCGCGGCCAGTCTAGCCCTGTCGCGGACGGCGGCCTCAGGCGTCGAGCAGCCGCAGCTCGAGCACCCGCGTCGCGTCGAGCGCCGACAGGCGGAGCGCCGCGCCGGCCGCGCCGACCGCCGCGCCGGCCGGGATCAGGCCCACGAGCTCGGAGCCGAGGACGGACGCGCCGCGCGCCGTCGCCTCCGACTCGACGCGCGAGACGATCTCGTGCAGCGCCGCGGCTTCCCAGTCCTCGACGTTCATGCTCACCTGGACGCGTCCCGAGCGGGGAAGGTCTAGCCCGAGCGCGCGGACGCCGGGGAAGCCGCCGCCCGACTCGCGCACCGCGGCGGCGATCGCCTTCGCTGTCGCGAGCTCGCCTTCGATGTCGACGTTGAACGCGATCAGCGGAAAGCGCGCGCCGACGATGACTCCGCCCGCCTTCGGATCGAGACGCGCCGGCCCAGCCGCAGGACGAACGTCGCCGGCGTCGAGGCGCCGCTGCAGCTCGTCCGTGCCCCCGCGCCGGAAGAACGCCGGCCCGTGCGCCGGCGCGAGCGCGCCGTAGAAGAAGACCGGCAGCCCGAGCTCGGCGCCGATCCGCTCGCCCACCTCGCGCGCGACCGTCTGCGCCCGCGGCATGTCCTCGCGGCGGATCGGGACGACGGGGACGACGTCCGCCACGCCGATCCGCGGGTGCACTCCCTCGTGCTCGCGCAGGTCGATCCGCTCCTTCGCGACGGCGATCGCGTCGAGGAGAGCCGAGGCGATCTCGGCCTCCGAGCCGACGATCGTGAAGACCGACCGGTTGTGATCCGCGTCGGCGTGGACGTCGAGCAGACGTGCGTGCTGCGCGAGCGCCGAGCCGATCGCGTCGATCGTCCCGCGGTCGCGTCCTTCGGAAAAGTTCGGGACCGATTCGAGCGGCAGCACGGGACTACTGTACGAGCGGATGAAGGCCTACTACGACGCGCGCGCGCGCGAGTACGACGACTGGATCCACGGCGTCGGCCTCTACGCGGAGCGCGACCGTCCGGGCTGGCACGACGAGCTGGCCGCGCTCGAGCGCACGCTCGGAGCCCTGCCGCCGGCGCGGACGCTCGACGTCGCCTCGGGCAGCGGCTACTTCACGCGCTTCCTGCCGGGTCACGTGGTCGCCTTCGACCAAAGCGAGAACATGCTCGCCGTCGCGCGGGAGCGCGAGACCGCGGACGAGTACGTCTCGGGCGACGCGCTCGCGCTCCCGTTCGAGGACGGCACCTTCGAACGCGTCTTCAGCGGCCATTTCTACGGCCATCTGTCGGACCCGGACCGCGAGCGGTTCCTCGCCGAGGCGCGCCGGGTCGGGCGCGAGCTCGTCGTCCTCGACTCGGCCTGGCGCGACGGCATCGCGCGCGAGGAGTGGCAGGAGCGGCTGTTGAAGGACGGCTCGCGCTGGCGCGTCTACAAGCGCTACTTCGATCCCGAGCAGCTCGCCGACGAGCTCGGCGGCGGCAGGACCGTCTTCGCGGGCGACTGGTTCGTGGTGGTGCAGCTGCGGATCTGCACGCCGCACGCGTGACGCGCCGCCGGTCGAGCTACCGGTCGCTGCAGTCTCTCCAGCGCGACAATCGCGTCTGCCGCGCGTGTGCGGAAGCCGGCTTCCCACTTGAGTCCCGGCCGGTCTTCGAAGGCCGGCAAGGGCAGCTCGCATACATCCTCGGACAAGCCCCCGGGATCGTCGAAGGCGAGGAGCGCCGGCCCTGGCGCGGGCGGGCCGGACGGACGCTGCGACGGTGGCTCGAGCTGGACGAAGACGAGTTCTACGCGAGCTTCTACTGCGCCTCGGTCACGCGCTGCTACCCGGGACGAGCCGCGTCCGGAAGAGGCGACCGGACGCCGAGGCCGCGCGAGCAGGAGCTCTGCGCCTTCTGGCGCGAGTGGGAGCTCCGCCTCCTTCGCCCCAGGCTGATCGTCACGGTCGGCGGCCTCGCGGCACGGCGACTGCTCGGGCTGACGAGCGTGACCGAGTCCGTCGGCCGCGTCTTCGAGCACGGCGGCGCGGTCGCGATCCCGCTCCCGCACCCCTCCGGGGCGAGCGGCTGGCTGAACTCGCCGGCGAACCGAGAGCTCGTCGCGCGGGCGGCGGAGCTCGTCCGCGCGGAGCTGGCGCGATTCGACGACGGCCCGCGCGGCTAGATTCCAACGGTGGTCGACACGCCTAGATATCGGCAAACGTTCTTCCGCCTGCTCGGCTTCCTGAAGCCGTACAAGTGGTCGCTCGCCGTCTCGATCGTGCTCGCGGTCGCCTACCAGGCGGCCCAGATCGCGGTCGTCTGGGTGACGAAGAACGTGATCGACAAGGCGCTGCAGCCGCACGACTCGCGGACGCTCTGGATCTTCGTCGCCGCGATCGTCGGCCTCGGCGTCGCGCGGGCGCTCCTCATGTACGGGCGCCGGATGATCTCCGGCCGGCAGGCGCTGTCGGTCGAGATGGACCTGCGCCAGGGCCTCTACGCCCACCTGGTCCGGCTCTCGTTCGGCTTCTACGACCGGCATCAGACGGGCCAGTTGATGTCGCGCGCGACGGTCGACCTCCAGGGCGTCCGGTTCTTCCTCGGCTACGGCCTGATCTTCTTCTTCCAGAACTTCCTGACGGTCTTCTTCGTCACCGTCGTCCTCTTCTTCGTCCAGTGGAAGCTGGCGCTGATCGCGCTGGCGATCACGCCCGTCCTCGTCGTCCTCGCCTACCGCTACAGCCACATCTCGCACCCGACGCTGCGCGAGGTGCAGCAAAAGCTCGCGGACGTGGCGACCGTCGCCGAGGAGAACATCGTCGGCGTCCACGTCGTCAAGTCGTTCGCGCAGGAGGCTCAGGAGGAGCAGAAGTTTCGGGCCCGCTCTGAGTCCGTCTTCGACCAGACGATCAAGGCGAACCGCCAGCGCGCCCTCTACGTGCCGCTGATCTCGTGGGTGCCGCTCGTCGCCCAGGCGGCAGTGCTGCTCGTCGGCGCACGGATGGTCTCGAGCGGCGAGCTCAGCGTCGGCGGCTTCGTCGCCTTCAACCTCTACCTCGGCATGCTGGTGATGCCGCTGCGCTCGCTCGGGATGTGGATCGGGCAGGCGCAGCGGGCGACCGCCTCGGGCGAGCGGATCTTCCAGGTGATGGACGAGCCGGAGGAGGTCGCCGACCGGCCCGGCGCGATCGAGCTCCCGTCGGGCGGCGGAGCGATCCGGTTCGAGGACGTCTCCTTCGAGTACCTCGACGGCCACCCGGTGCTCGAGCACGTCGACCTCGAGATCGAGCCCGGGAAGACGATCGCGCTGATCGGCCACACCGGCTCGGGCAAGACGACTCTGACCTCGCTCGTGCCGCGCTTCTACGACGTGACCGACGGGCGCGTGCTCGTGGACGGCGCCGACGTGCGCGACGTGAAGCTGCGGGAGCTGCGCGGGGCCATCGGGCTGATCGCGCAGGACACGTTCCTGTTCTCCGCGACCGTTCGCGAGAACATCACCTTCGGCGCACCGGATCTGAGCGACGAGGAGGTCGAGCACGTCGCACGGCTGGCGCAGGCGCACGAGTTCATCGACCGGCTGCCCGAGCGCTACGAGACGGTGATCGGCGAGCGCGGGATCACGCTCTCGGGCGGCCAGCGCCAGCGCCTGGCGATCGCGCGCGCGATCGCAGTCGATCCGCGGATCCTGATCCTCGACGACGCCACTGCGTCCGTCGACGCGTCGACCGAGGCGCGGATCCGGCTCGGCCTGCGCGAGGCGATGCGCGGGCGGACGACGCTGATCATCGCCCACCGGCTCTCGACGATCTCGCTGGCGGACGAGATCGTCGTCGTCGACGCCGGCCGGATCGCCGCGCGGGGCGTGCACGACGAGCTGCTCGAGAGCTCGCCGGTCTACCGCGACATCTACGAGCATGGCCTGCTCGAGCGGCAGTTCGCGGACGCGGTCGAGGCGCGTGCCGCAGTCGAGGAAGCGGAGGTCGCGTGAGCGTCGCGGCGCGAAGTTCCCGAATCGTCACGGCGGCGTCACAGACCCACGCATCTTTCCTGGCTACGCTCGCCGCGGGTGGCGGGTGGTCTTCCACCCCGCCCAGGGTGGGGGGCTCTGGGCTGGGAGGCGGCCTCGAGGTGCGCGCATGAGGGTCTGGCAGCCCGGGAGCCACCTGAGCATGCAGCGCGGGGCTGCGGTCGACGACTGGTCGTGGCGCCGGACGCGGCGCCGGCTGGCGACGCTCGCGCGGTTGACCGCGCCGTACCGCGGACGCACGGCGCTGAGCCTGCTCTCCCTCCTGGCGGCGACCGCTACGGCCCTCGCGCCGCCGTTCCTCGCCAAGTACGCGCTCGACTACGCGATCCAGGGACACGACCAGCGCGAGCTCGTCCTGATCGTCTCCGCGTTCCTGCTGGCCGGGCTCGCGAACTGGGGCATGAGCTACCTGCAGACCTACCTGACCGGCTGGGTCGGCGAGCGGATCCTGGCCGACCTGCGCAACACGCTCTTCCACCACCTCCAGCGGCTCTCGCTCGGCTTCTACGAGCGGAACCGCGCCGGCGTGATCATCAGCCGACTCACGAACGACGTCGAGGCGCTCGACCAGCTCGTCACCGACGGGGTGACGACGCTCGTCCAGAGCACGCTCACGCTGCTCGGCACCGCGATCCTGCTCTTCGTCCTCGACTGGCGACTCGCGCTCGCGACGTTGACCGTGATCCCGATCATGAGCGTCGGGACGGTCCTCTTCCGCATCTACTCGACGCGTGCCTACGCGGCCGTCCGCGAGCGCCTCGCACTCGTCACCGCGACGCTGGCGGAGGACATCGCGGGAATGCGAATCGTCCAGGCGTTCACGCGCGAGCAGAAGAACGTGCAGCAGTTCCGCGAGGTCGCCGAGCACTACCGCGAGGCGAACATGCGCACGGTCGTCCTCAACGCCCTGTACTTCCCGTACGTCGACCTCGTCTCGTCGATCGCGCTCGCCGTCGTGCTCGGCTACGGCGGACACCTCTACTTCGGAAACGCGCTGACGCTCGGGACGCTCTTCGCGTTCCTCCTCTACGTGCAGAACTTCTTCGACCCGGTGCAGCAGCTGTCGCAGCTCTACAACACCTTCCTGTCCGCGACCGCGGCGCTCGACAAGATCATGGACGTGCTCGACGAGGAGCCCCAGGTGCTCGACGCCAGGGGCGCACGGGAGCTGCCGCCCGTCGAAGGGAACGTCCGCTTCGACCACGTCCGCTTCGGCTACGGCAACGGACCGGAGGTGCTCCACGACCTCGATCTCGACGTCCCGGCCGGAACGACGGTCGCCCTCGTCGGCCACACGGGCGCGGGCAAGTCGACGATCGCGAAGCTCCTGGCGCGCTTCTACGACCCACGCGACGGCGCGATCAGGATCGACGGGACCGACCTCCGCGACGTGACGCAGGAATCGCTGCGGCGCCAGCTCGGGATCGTGCCGCAGGAGGGGTTCCTCTTCGCCGGCACCGTCGCCGAGAACATCGCGTTCGGTCGCCCGGATGCGAGCCGCGAGGAGATCGTCGCGGCCGCGCGCACGGTCGGCGCCGACGACTTCATCGAGCGGCTCGAGGAGGGCTACAACACGCAGCTCGGCGAGCGCGGGTTCCGCCTGTCGCTCGGCCAGCGGCAGCTCGTCGCCTTCTCCCGCGCCCTGCTCGCCGACCCGCGGATCCTGATCCTCGACGAGGCGACGTCGTCGGTCGACATCGGGACCGAGCGCAGGATCGAGGAGGCGCTCCGGACGCTGCTCTCGGGGCGGACCGCGTTCGTGATCGCCCACCGCCTCTCGACCATCCGCGACGCCGACCGGATCGTCGTCCTCGAGCACGGGCTCATCGTCGAGCAGGGCACGCACGACGCTCTGCTCCGCCGCCGCGGGCTCTACACGTCGCTCTACGGCGACTGGGCCGCGGACGTCGCGTAAGCAGCCTGGAAAGCGTCACAAGGTGTGCCGAT
>JBPYFE010000106.1:0-12336 GCA_051986525.1 Gaiellaceae bacterium | reverse complement strand
GACCTGCGGATCGTCTCCGTTGACGACGAGCGTCGTGTCGCCGAGCTGCCCGACGGCGGTGCGCCAGCGGGACGCGACGATCTCGAGCTCGCCGTAGCGGTCGAGCTGGTCGCGGAAGAGATTGGAGAGGAGCAGCGCCTTCGGCTTCACCCGCCGTGCGACCTCGGGAAGCGCGCCCTCGTCCACCTCGAACAGCCCGAGCTGCGCGTCGCCGGCGCGGAGGAGGGTGGAGGCGACGCCGGAGACGAGGTTCGCGCCCGAGCTGTTGTGCGCGACCCGCAGCCTCGGGCGCAGTATCTCGGCGACCATCGTCGCCGTCGTCGTCTTGCCGTTCGTGGCCGAGACGAGCGCGGAGCCGAGCGGCAGCCGGCGTCCGAGCTCGTCGATGGCGTCCGGATCCAGCTTCCAGAGGAGCTTTCCGGGAACGGTCGTCCCGCCGCCGGCGCGCGTCAGCCGCGACAGCCGCCCGGCCGTGCGCGCGGCCAGGACTTCGAGACGCAACGGAAACCGCGTCGACACCGCGGAGACGCTATCGGAGCGCCCCGATTTGCTCCCCCGGACGGGGGATTTTCGGCCCCTCCTAGGCCCACCCGTCCCCCTTGAGGGGGATGAGACCGCGCGCGCAGGGTCATACGTTTCGGCCCAGTTCGACCGGAGTTGCGGCA
Source organism: Gaiellaceae bacterium (assembly GCA_051986525.1). Classification (GTDB taxonomy): domain Bacteria; phylum Actinomycetota; class Thermoleophilia; order Gaiellales; family Gaiellaceae; genus 13-2-20CM-68-14. The sequence continues at coordinate 11,671 of JBPYFE010000106.1, read as the reverse complement.
AGGGGCCGTGCTCCTTTGGGTACTGCGGCCCGCGCCCAGGAGCGCGGAAACTTGGAGGAACGACAATGGTGAGGAACAAGGGAGGCACTCGCGGAGAGATCCGTTCGAGCGCACTCTGGGGAACAGGCAGCCGCGGCGGCGAGTCGCGCTCCAATGCCCTCTGGGGCAGGGGTGGGCGTGGGATCGTCCTGACCGTTGCGGCCGTGTTCCTGCTCGGTCTGCCGCTCGTCGCGACGGCGAGCAACGGCGGCGCGAGCAAGACCGCCGGAACGTTCATCGCACCCGGCCTGCTCAAGAACGCGAAGGACCACCCGAATTCGAAGATCCCGGTGATCATCCAGAGCACCGGCGGGGTCAGCGGGGCCGAGAACTCGTTTGCCGGCCTCGGCAAGCTGAACCGGAAGCTGAACCTCGTCGACGGCGTCTCCGCGACGCTGCCTGCGAGCGTGATCGCCAAGCTGTCGAGCATCCCGGGGCTGACGGTGACGCCGGACGTCCCGATGAAGACCGACGGCACGATCACGTACTCGACGCAGCTCTGGCCGTACGAGACCGGCGTGGCAGCCCTCTGGGGCACGCCGTTCACGCCGGCGCCTGCTGCGCCGACGATCGCAGTCGTCGACTCCGGTATTCAGGCTGGCCGTGCCGACTTCGCGGGCCGCGTTCTGGCAGACGTCAACCTGAGCACCCTTTCGAGCAACACGACGCCCGGCGACGGACGGGGTCACGGCACCTTCGTCGCGGGCATGGCCCTCGGCGGGGCCGCCGGCTACGCGGGCGCTGCGCCCAACGCCAACCTCGTGTCGCTCGACGTCATGGACGACAACGGCGTGGCGAAGACGAGCGACGTCATCGCCGCGTGCCAGTGGATCCTGGCGAACAAGGACAAGTACAACATCCGCGTCGCGAACTTCTCGATGCACTCCGCGACGCCGAGCAACTTCTCGAAGGACCCGCTCGACCGGGCCGTCGAGAAGCTCTGGTTCGGCGGCGTGACGGTCGTCGCGGCGGCCGGCAACTACGGCACCGGCTCGACGCCGAGCCGCGTTCCGTACGCGCCCGGCAACGATCCGTTCGTGATCACGGTCGGCGCAGTCGACATGGGCGGGACGTTCTCGCTCGGCGACGACACGACGGCTCCGTGGTCGGCCTACGGCTACACGTACGACGGCTTCTGGAAGCCGGACATCGGCGCTCCGGGCCGCTACGTGGTCGGTCCGATCCCGCCCGGCTCGACGCTCGCCGCGCAGAAGGCGGCGAACATCACGGCGCCCGGCTACATCCAGCTGTCGGGAACCTCGTTCTCGGCGCCGGTCGTGGCCGGTACCGCGGCGCAGATCCTGGCCCGGCACCCGAGCTTCACGCCTGATCAGGTCAAGGGCGCACTGATGCTCTCGGCCCGCCCGGCGCCGCTGGTGACGAACCACTCCCTCGGAGTCGGCGAGCTGAACGCGCTCGGCGCGGCTCTCGTCCGGAACCCGCCGAACCCAAACGCGGCGCTCGACAAGTTCGTCGGGCCCGACCCGACGGGCGGCAACGTCCCGGTCTTCGACTCGGTCGGCTGGGGCGACGCGGCCAAGTCGGACGTCTCTTGGGACTCCGTCGCCTGGAGCGACGTGGCCTGGAGCGACGTCGCCTGGGATGACGTGTCCTGGGAGGACGTGGCTTGGAGCGACGTTTCCTGGCAGGACGTCGCCTGGGGCGATGTCGCCTGGGGCGACGTGTCCTGGAATGACACGTCCTACGAGGACGCTGCCGAAGGTGACGCGGCCTCGACGGACAACGCGTACGCGCTCAGCCCGGCCGACGTCTCGGCGATCGAGAGCGACCCGAACCTGAGCGTGCCGACGGCCTCGCTGCCGCCGGATCTCGCTCCTACGGGCTAGCTCGCCGGAGCTGTCACGAGCGGCCGGTCTCCTCTCGAGGGAGGCCGGCCGCTCGTGGTTTCTCACCCGATGGGGTGAACTTCGCGCCCAGGGGCGACGCGGCTCCCCCCGTCGGGGGATGAGAGAGGCCTGAGGCGCGCTTAGGTTCCGCCAGGTTTCGAGAGGAGCAGGCAAAGGGGTCGTGCTCCTGTGGCTATGCGGCCCGCGCCCAGGTGCGCGGTGGAGGAGGCAACTACATGTTCAGGAACAAGGGAGGCACTCGGGGCGCGACGCGCTCCAGCGCACTCTGGGGGACGGGCAGTCGCGGCGGTGAGTCGCGTTCGAATGCGTTGTGGGGAAGGGGCGGACGCGGGCTCGTGGTGAGCGTCGCGGCCGTCTTCCTGCTGGCGATCCCCCTCGTGGCGGTCGCGAGCAGCGGCGGCAGTTCTGCGGCGCCCACGTTCATCGACCCGAGCCTGCTGAAGCTCGCGAATGAGCACCCGGGGACGAAGATCCCGGTGATCATCCAGAGCACCGGCGGCGTCTCTGGCGCCGGCGCCGCGGTCGACAAGGCCGCGAAGGGAAGCTCGGTCTCGCGCCAGCTGAAGCTCGTCGGCGCGGACGCGGTCACGATTCCAGCTGCGCGCCTGAAGGAGTTCTCGAAGCTGCCGGGGCTGACGATCACGTCGGACGCGCCGATGCAGCTCGACGGCTTCAATTCGAATCAGGTCTGGCCGTACGAGAGCGGGCTCGCGAAGCTGTGGGATCAGGCGAACGCCCCCACGATCGCGATCGTCGACTCGGGTATCCAGGCGGATCGCGCCGACTTTGCGGGCCGCATTGTCGCGAACGTCAACCTGAGCACGCTCCCGAACAACACGTTGAACGGCGACGGACGGGGTCACGGCACCTTCGTGGCCGGAATCGCGGCAGGCGCCGCGTCCGGCTACGCAGGGGCTGCGCCGAAGGCGAAGATCGCCGCGCTCGACGTCATGGACGACAGCGGCGTGGCGAAGACGAGCGACGTCATCGCCGCCTGCCAGTGGATCCTGACGAACAAGAGCACGTACAACATCAAGGTCGCGAACTTCTCGATGCACTCGGGGACTCCGAGCAACTTCTCGAAGGATCCGCTCGATCGGGCCGTCGAGAAGCTCTGGTTCTCCGGCGTCACGGTCGTCGCGGCAGCCGGCAACTACGGCATCCCGACCGGCCCGAGCCGCGTTCCGTACGCGCCCGGCAACGATCCGTTCGTGATCACGGTCGGCGCGGCCGACCTGCACGGGAACATGGGCGTCGGCAACGACGACGCCGCGCCGTGGTCGGCCTACGGCTACACGTACGACGGCTTCTGGAAGCCCGAGCTCGCGGCTCCGGGGCGCTACATGATCGGGCCGATCCCGGCGACGTCGACGCTCGCGGTCCAGAAGGCGGCGAACATCACGGCGCCCGGCTACATCCAGCTGTCGGGCACGTCGTTCGCGGCTCCGGCCGTGGCCGGCGCAGCGGCGCAGCTGCTCGCGCAGCACCCGTCGTGGACGCCCGACCAGGTCAAGGGCGCGTTGATGGTGACGGCGAAGAAGACGCCCAACGCCGCGCCGGGCTCGGTCGGCATGGGCGAGCTCGACGCCTTCGCAGCGTCGAAGCTGAGCAATCCGCCGAATCCGAACGTGAACCTGGACAAGTTCGTCGGGCCGGACCCGACGGGCGGCAACGTTCCGGTCTTCGACTCGGTCGGCTGGGGCGACGCGGCCAAGGCCGACGTCTCCTGGGATGCCGTTGCCTGGAGCGACGTCGCCTGGGGTGACGTCGCCTGGAGCGACGTGGCCTGGGACGACGTCTCCTGGGAAGACGTCTCCTACGGCGATGTCGCCTGGAGCGACGTCTCCTGGCAGGACGTCTCCTACGAGGACGCGGCCGAGGGCGACTCGGCGGCCGACCCGAGCGCGTACACGCTCGACGCCGCGGACATCGCCGACCTGCAGTCCGATCCCGACCTCGCGGTCGCGGCCGATCTGCTCCCGCCGGCGATCACAAGTCCGTAGTCGACGCGACCAGCCGGGGCCGGCTTCGAGGCCGGCCCCGGCGGTCACCCTTTCGGGGGATTTTCGGGTCGTCCCGAAAAAGGGGGATGTCCCACCCTTTTGAGCGCCGTAGCTTCACGTGTAGCAACCAAGACGGCGTGGATTTGCACGCCGCTCGACGTTGCCACTGCGGTACCGCCTCGGGAGGGCGGCGGAAAGGAGAGCTGCGAGATGACGGCTGAGCGGCAAACCGGGACGCTTTTCGCGAGAGTCCCGCGCAGCCTGCTCGGAGGTGGCCGTTGAGCGCCGTCCCGACAGAGATCTCGCTCGGCGCCGAGGTACCGGGGCCGGTGCACGAGCCGCGCGGGGACACGAAGCTTCCTGTCCGCGCGACGATCTACTTCTTCGTCATCGCCGCCGCTGCCGCGATCGTGGCGCTCCCGCTGCTGACGCACCTGCGCGTCAGCACCGAGGGCTGGCTCACGTTCCTGATCCTCGGCTCGGCGGCCGCGTTCGCGCAGCTGTTCGTCGTCCGGACGCCGAGGAACCAGTCGTACCACACGACGATCGTCTTCCTGATCCCGGCGGTGATGCTCCTTCCGCCGGAGCTCGTCGCGCTGATGGGCCTCGTCCAACACGTGCCCGAGTGGCTGAAGAACCGGAACGCCTGGTACAGCCAGTCCTTCAACATCTGCAACTACACGCTCGCGAACCTCGCGGCGTGGCTGAGCTTCCACAGCGTCCTCAACGCGAACGGGCTGATCCAGAGCGCCGACCTCCGGCTCGCGCTCGGCGGCACGGCGGCCGCGGCCGTTCTCGTCGCGGTCAACCACATCCTGCTCGCGCCGATGCTGCACTTCTTCTACAGCCACTCGATCCGCGAGCTCGGCATCCTCGGCTTCGAGAGCCTCTCGACCGACCTCGTGCTCGCAGCGCTCGGCGTCGGGATCGCGGTCTTCTGGGACACGAACCCGTGGCTGATCCCGTTTGCGATCGCACCGCTGCTGCTGATCCACCGTTCGCTGAGCGTCCCGCAGCTCCAGGAGGAGGCGCGGGTCGATCCGAAGACGGGGCTCTTCAACGCGCGCTACTTCGCGACCGCCCTGGCCGAGGAGCTCAGCCGGGCTCAGCGTTTCGAGCGGCCGCTGACGTTGATCATGGCCGACCTCGACCTGCTGCGCGACATCAACAACACGTACGGCCACCTCGCGGGCGACGCAGTTCTCAAGGGCATCGCGGAGACGTTCCGCGCCCAGCTCCGCCACTACGACGTCCCGGCCCGCTTCGGCGGCGAGGAGTTCGCGATCCTGCTGCCGGAGACGCCCCCGGAGCAGGCGTTCGAGATCGCCGAGCGGATCCGGCGCTCGGTCGCGGCGCGCGCCTTCGACGTCGAGACCTCGAGCGAGCCGATCAAGGCGACCGTCTCGATCGGCGTCTCCGGCTACCCGCGTGACGCGGCCGACGCGAACGAGCTGATCCACCAGGCCGACCTCGCCGTCTACCGCGCGAAGCTGCAGGGCCGGAACCGAGTCCTCGACGCGAGCTCCGAGCCGCTCGTGATGCCGGAGACGCGCACGACGCCGCTCGTCGCCGTCCCGGACGACGGCGAGCACGTCGTCCCGCTGCCGACGCCGGCGCCGATCGAGTCCGTGCCTGCGCACGACCGCCGTCACCCGCGCCCGCACGCGGTCCACGGACCGACCTTCTTCTCGCTCTCGAAGCGCCTTGCGTTCGTCGTCGGCACCGTCGCGCTGATCGGCACCGCCGCCGGCGCGCTGGGCCTCGTGCTCGGCTCCAGCCACGACCTCGGCGGCATGCTCGCGATCATCGCGCTCGTCGGCGCGGGACAGGCTCTCGCGCTCGAGCTCGACCTGGGCTCGATCTCCGTCAGCGCCGTCGGCGCGCTCGCGGGCGCGGCCCTGTTCGGTCCGCGCGCGGCGCTCGCCCTCGCGCTCACGACTGCCGCCGTCGAGTGGAGCGCGCGCCGGCAGTCGCTGCACCACGTTCTCTTCAACATCGGCACGCTCTCGCTCGCGTCGCTGACCGCGGCGGCCGCCTTCTCGCTCCACATGGGCGGCGACACCGGGCGCGTCGTCACGATCGTCGCCGGCGTCGCAGCCGGGTTCGGCTACTTCGCGGTCAACATGGGCCTCGTCAGCCTCGCGACGGCGGTCGAAGGCCACGAACGGTGGTGGCGTGCGTTCCAGGAACGCTTCGCGTGGCTGGCGCCGCACTACCTCGTCTACGGCTTCATCGCCGCGGTGATCTATCTCGGCTACCAGACGGCCCACCTCTGGGCGCTCGCCGTCTTCGCGGTGCCGCTGTTCCTGATGCGCAAGACGCAGGAGGCCTACCTGCGGCACACGCAGAAGAGCGCGCAGAAGCTGCGCGAGGCGGCCGACACGATTCAGACGCAGAACGTCTCGCTCGAGCAGGCGAACCGTCTCCTCAAGGAGCGCTCGACGGCAGCGATGGAGTCGCTCTCGGCGACGGTCGACGCCCGCGACGCCTACACGGCCGGCCACTCGCGGCGTGTGCAGCAGCTCGCGCTCGCGATCGGCCGGGAGCTCGGGCTCTCGCAGGCGGAGCTCGACCTGCTCGGCCACGCGGCCCTGTTCCACGACATCGGGAAGCTCGCGATTCCGGACTCGGTGCTGCTGAAGCCGGCGACGCTGACCGACGAGGAGTGGGCGCTGATGCAGAAGCACGCCGACGAGGGCGCGCGCATCATCGACCGTCTCGGCTTCCTGAACGACGCCGTCCCGGCGATCCGCCACCATCACGAGCGCTTCGACGGCACGGGCTATCCGGACCGGCTCAAGGGGGAGGAGATCCCGCTCGGCGCCCGGATCATCCACGTCGCCGACGCGCTCGACTCGATGCTGACGACACGGATCTACCGCGCGGCCCGTCCCGCCGCCGAGGCGCTCGCCGAGCTCCGCAAGGCGGCCGGCACGCAGTTCTGCCCGCGCTGCGTCTCCGCGCTCGAGCGGATCCTCCCGGTCGACGGGATCGACCGCGAGGCGCAGGAACGCCGCGAAGCGGCCGCCGCTTCGGCCTGAGGCGCGGTTCGTACGGTAACCGCCACACGCTGACAAAGTTCAGGAAGCTGAGCGCGGTTTTGCAGAACCGCGCAAATGCTCTATCCTGAATTGCAGAGAAGTGCCCCGCAAACGCGTCTACCGCGCGGTCGCGAACATCGACCCGCAGGCGCTCGCAGAGTTCCAGGCTGGAATCCGCAAGCGCTACACGGACGACCAGATCCTGGCCGAGCTGAAGACCTGCGCGAAGCGGCTCGGGCGCTCCCCGACGATGCGTGAGTTCGCCGCGGATCCGAAGACGAGCGTGCATCCCCAGACGGTGATCGAGCACTTCGGCAGCTGGAACCGCGCCAAGCGGCTCGCCGGCCTCGTTCCGCGGCGCTTCGCCACCCGGGAGGAGCTACTGGCGCTGCTGAAGGAGCTCGGCGACGAACTCGGGCGCGTCCCGACTGCGCGCGACATCGACGAGCAGCGTGGGCGGATGCCGTCGAAGTCGCTCTACTGGCACACGTTCGGCTCGCTCACGAACGCGCTGCGCGAGGCCGGCTTCGACGTGCCGGTGGGGGAGGAGAGGCTCGAGCGCGCGCTCGAGCAGGCCGTGGAGCTGTCGAAACGCCTGCAGCGGCTGCCGAAGTTCGCCGACTGGGCCGAGGCGCGCAAGGACGACGACTCGCTCCTGACGGAATGGCAGATCTACCGGATGTTCGACGCGCAGCGCGGAGCGTGGTCGATGTTCCAGTTCCTCGTCCGCGAGCGACTGCACGAAGAGGGCGTCGAGGTGACGCCCGACGGCCGGCTCAGCTAGCCGCGGCTGCGACCAGAGTCGCGAGTCGGGAGAGACACGGCGGCGTCGCTTGCGATGCCGCATCAGAGGTCGCGCGATTTACGCGCGCGACCGGCTCGACCCGGCTAGCTGGCCGCCGCGACGAGCGTCGCCAGCCGCGAGAGGCAGAACGCGCCTTCCTTCGGCGCGCGCACGGCCGGCAGCGGCTCCTCTTCGAAGCGCGTGTCGGGCCGGAAGTACTCCTTCTCGGCGATCGCGCCGTGCTCGAGCTCGACGAACGTCCCCTCGTCGACCTCGCGCTTGTCGAGCTTCAGCCCGACGAAGCGCTCGACGACCTCGAGCGCGAGCCGCGTCGAGGCGAAGAACGTCCCCTCGCGGCCGCGTCCGACCCAGAGCGGCCGGCCGACGCCACGGGCGAGGTAGAGCGTCGAGGGATGGCGCTCGTCCAGCCAGGCGGTCGCCATCGAGCCCCGCAGCGCCTCGAGCGCGCGCGGGTCGCCGTCCGTGTGCGCGGCGAGCGCGAAGATCGCCTCGGAGTCGACCGTCATTCCCGGCTCCTGGCGGGCGCAGTCGTGCTCGGCGAGCAGCTCGTCGTCGTTGAGGATGATCCCGTTGTGGATCCCGACCACGGCGCCGTGGCGGATCGGGTGGTTGTTGGCTGCGATCGTCGGGTGGCCCTTGGTGTAGTCGCGGACGTGGACGAGGACCTCGGTCGCGGCCTGCGGGATCGAGATCTGGTCGAGCAGCGCGCTCGCGCCGGAGCGCTGCTTGTGGACGACGATCTTCTTGCCCTCGTCGCGGTGCGCGTACCCGACGGCGTCGGCGCCGCGCTCGGCGATTCCTGCGAGCAGGGCCTGCGCCGCCAGCGTCCGATCGATCCGGCTGGCGCCCGCAAGGCTATATCCCGCAATACCGCACATAAGACTTAGTGACCCGTGGGGGTCGTCCTCGTAGTTTCTGACGCGGTTCGGACGGACGAGTTAGTCACAACTTTGCGCGTCGGTTACAGAACCGAAACCTCGCTCCCTCGTTCAGGGGGTTGACAGGATCAAGCGGGTTTCTCTCGCCGCCGATACACGCCGTGCGATGGAGCAGCGGCCGCTTCCGGAAACCGCCCCTGAAGAGACAGCCGCCGAGCCGCGGCTGGAGCTCGTTCACGCCGTCGACGCGCCCGAGGTCGACGAGGACGACGCCAAGGAAGAGGCGGCGCCGACCCAGGATCCGCTCAAGCTCTACGTCCGCCAGATCGGCGACGGCCGGCTGTTGACCGCGGCCGAGGAGCGCGAGCTCGCACGCCTGAAGGACGAGGGCGACGAGGCCGCGAAGCGCCGGCTGATCGAGTGCAACCTCCGGCTCGTCATGTCGATCACGCGGAACTACACGAAGGCCGGTGTCCCGCTGCTCGACCTGATCCAGGAAGGCAATCTCGGCCTGATCCGCGCGGTCGAGAAGTTCGACTACAAGCTGGGCTACAAGCTTTCGACGTACGCGACCTGGTGGATCCGCCAGGCGATCACGCGCGCGCTCGCCGACCAGGGCCGGACGATCCGCCTGCCCGTCCACGTCGCCGAGCAGGTGCGCAAGGTCATGCGCGCCCGCCGCGTGCTCGCGCAGAAGCTGAACCGCGAGCCGCTGCTGGACGAGGTCGCGAAGGAGAGCGGCTTCACGCCGGAGCGCGTCCGCGAGCTGCTCGAGCTGATCGAGGACCCGGTCAGCCTGGAGACGCCCGTCGGCGACGGCGAGAGCCTCTACGGCGACCTGATCGAGGACACGAAGTCCGACCGGCCCGACACGACCACGGCCAACAACCTCCGGGCCGTGGAGCTCTCCGCCGCGCTCGACGCGCTCAACCCGCGCATGCGGCACGTGCTCGCCCGCCGGTTCGGCCTCGACGGCGAGCCGCCCCAGACGCTCGAGGAGGTCGGCCACTCGCTCGGCATCACGCGCGAGCGCGTTCGCCAGCTCGAGTCGCGCGCCCTCCGCGAGCTGCGGAGCGTCGCGCCCGGGCTCCAGCTGTATCTCCGCGCCGAGTAGCTAGCTTTGGGGCTATGCGGCCCCGCTTCGTCGACGTCCACTCGCACGTCGTGCCGTCCGGCGACGACGGCGTCAAGTCCGTCGCCGAGGGCGGCGAGCTCGCGCGTGACGCGTTCGCGCACGGCACGCGGATCCTCTACGGCACGCCGCACGTCGCGCCGCACGTGCCGCTGACGGACGACCGCGAGCGCTCCGTACGCGCGGCCTTCCGCGAGGTTCGCGACCGCGCAGGCCTGGAGCTGCGCCTCGGCTACGAGCTGACGCCGATGCCGTCGCTCTTGAACGAGGATCCGTGGCGCTACGTGCTCGAAGGCCTCGAGCACGTGCTCGTCGAGATCCCGTTCGTCGGCTCGGCCGAGTTGTTCCTCGAAGTCGGCGAGTGGATCGCCGCGGCCGGGCTGACGCCGATCGTCGCGCACCCGGAGCGCACGGAGGCGGTGCTGACGCGGCCCGGCCTCGCCGACGAGCTCGCGGCCCGCGGCTGGCTGCTCCAGGTCAACGCCTCGAGCCTGCTCGGACGCCACACGCCGGAGATGGAGCAGCAGGGCTGGCGGATCGTCGACGAGGGGCTCGCGTCGCTCGTCGCGTCGGACGGACACCGGGCGACGCGCCCGATGCTCCTGGACGGCGCCTACGAGCTCGCTCGCGCCCGCGTGGGGGAGGAGCGGGCTCTTCGGTTGTTCGACGGCTCCGCGCTCGGAATCGCCCTTACAGCGTCACGGCCGAGGCGTTCGCTTGCGACGCCGACTTAGAGGCTGTGCGGGCTTTGCCCGTCCAGCCGTCTCAACCCGGTTTGCAACGACGACGCGAAGGCGAGCCGTCTACAGCGTCACGGCTTCCATCTCGCGCAGTCGCGCGAGGCGCTTGAGAGCCTCCGTCTCGATCTGACGGACGCGCTCGCGCGTCAGGCCGAGCCGCCGGCCGATCTCCTCGAGCGTCTTCGGCTCCGAGTCGGCGAGGCCGTAGCGAAGGATGATCACGTGCCGCTCGCGCTCCGAGAGCGCCGCCAGCGCCTGCGCGAGGGCCTCGCTGCGCAGCGAGTCCTCGACCTTCTCGTCGGGTAGCGGGTCGTCGTTGGCGACGAAGTCGCCGAAGACGGCATCGTCCTGGTCGCCGACCGGCTGGTCGAGGCTCGTCGACGCGCGTGCCGCGGCCTTGACCTCCTTCGCCTGCTGGAGCGTCAGGTTCGCCTCCTCGGCGATCTCCTCGAGCGTGGGCTCGCGGCCGAGCTGCGTCCAGAGGATCCGCTCCGCGCGGTTCATCTTCTGAAGCCGCTCGACGATGTGGACCGGCATCCGGATCGTCCGGGCCTTGTCGGCCAGCGCTCTCGCGACTGCCTGGCGGATCCACCACGTCGCGTACGTCGAGAACTTGTACCCGCGCCGCCAGTCGAACTTCTCGACAGCGCGGATCAGGCCGAGCGTGCCCTCCTGGATCAGGTCGAGGAACGGCAGCCCCTGGTTGCGGTAGTTCTTCGCGATCGAGACGACCAGGCGCAGATTCGACTGGATCATGTGCTGCTTCGCCTGCATGTCGCCTCGCTCGATCCGTTTCGCGAGCTCGACCTCCTGCGCGGCCGTGAGCAGCTGGTGCCGGCCCGCCTCGCGCAGGAAAAGCTGGAGCGCGTCGGTCGTCGTCTCGAACGTCTGCGCCACCGGTGGAGGTGGCGGCGGCGACTTCTCAGGCTCGGGCTCGCGCTCCGGCTCGGCGACCAGCTCGATCCCGCGCCGGTCGAGCTCCTGGTAGACGGCGTCCGTCTCGAGCGGGTCGAGCTCGAGCGGTTCCAGTACCTCCACGAGCTCCAGCTGCCGAAGCTGTCCGCTGGACTCCGCCGCCTCGAGCAGCGTCGTGAGCTCCTCGCTCGCGAGGATCGACTCGATTTCGACCGTGGTCAATTGGTCCCCCTCAATCGGCGCTCCCTGG
>JBPYFE010000105.1:0-5224 GCA_051986525.1 Gaiellaceae bacterium | reverse complement strand
CTGCTGACCGACGACACGTGGCGCGCAAGCCCGAAGTCGCACACGTAAGCCCGTTCACCGTCCGGCCCGTTCGCGACCAGGATGTTGCCCGGCTTGACGTCGCGGTGGACGAGCCCGGCGGCGTGCGCTGCGTCGAGCGCGGATGCGACCTGAGCCAGAAGGGCGAGTGCGCGATCCGGCTCGAGCCTTCCCTCGCCTCGCAGAAGCTCGCGGAGGTCGAGCCCATCGATGTACTCCATCGCGAGATAGAGGACGCCTTCGTGCTCACCCGACGCCACGACGGGGACGACGTTGGGATCGTCGAGGCTGGCGGCGAGCGTGGACTCGCGCAGGAACCGCTGCCGGAAACGCTCGTCACCTGCCAGCTCCTGGTTGAGAACCTTCAGCGCGACGCGTCGCCTCCGTGAGAGATCCTCGGCGAGGTAGACGGCGCCCATCGCCCCCTCGCCGATCAGCGATCGAACGCGAAAATCGGCGAGGACGGTCCCGGTTCCAACAGGCAGCCGCATCGCTCGTAACAAGCTTGACGAGCCGCCAAGCCGATCTCAAGGTCGGGGCGTCTTCGCTAGAAGTGCGAGGTCAGGCCGGCGCCGCTGGTGTCGCCCTCGCCGTCGACGGCTCCGGGCTCGCCGGCGCCGTCCTGCGAGGCTTCGTACCACGAGTACGCGTACTTGCCGTCGTCCAGATCCCTCGCGAAGGCGGACAGCTTCAGGGGATAGAAGGTGTCGCACATGACCGCGAGCTCGTGCGTCTCGTGCATGCCGATCGACTTCTCCGCGAGACCCGGCTGAGGGCCGTGCGGCAGGCCCGACGGGTGCAGCGTGATCGAGCCGACGTCGACGCCGCGCCGTGAGCCGAACTTGCCGGAGACGTAATAGATCATCTCCTCGGACTGCAGGTTCGAGTGGTGGTAGGGGATCGGCACCGCGAGCGGGTCGAAGTCGAGCTTGCGCGGGCAGAACGAGCAGATGACGAAGTTCGGGCCGGCGAACGTCTGGTGCGACGGCGGCGGCTGGTGGATCCGGCCGGTGATCGGCTCGAAGTCGTGGATCGAGAACGTCCACGGGTAGAGGTAGCCGTCCCAGCCGACGACGTCGAACGGGTGGTAGTCGAGGATGTACGTCTGGTACCCGTCGCGAACCCGGACCTTGACGGGGAACTCGCCCTTCTCCCGGTGCGTGTTCAGCTCCGTCGGCGGGTGGATGTCGCGGTGGTAGTACGGGGCGCCCTCGACGATCTGGCCGTGCTCGTTCCGGTAGCGGCGCGGGACCTGGATCAGGCCCGGCGTCTCGAAGATCAGGTAGCGCTGCTCGCCCTCCGGCCGGAAGCGGTAGGTCGTTCCGCGCGGGACGACGAGGTAGTCGCCGTCCTTGTACGGCAGCTCGCCGAAGATCGTCTCGAGCGTGCCCGACCCTTCGTGGACGAAGATGACCTCGTCGCCCTCGCCGTTGCGGAAGAAGTAGTCCATCCCGTCGCTCGGGCGGCAGAGCGAGATCTCGACGTCGTTGTTCCACATCAGCAGCCGGCGGCCGGTGATCTCGTCGCCTCCGGGATCGACGTCCTTCGTGTTGAAGAGACGGTGCGCGTGCTTCTCCGGCACCCACTCCTCGCGCTCGATCGGCTCGAACTCGCCGAGCTCCATCACGCGGCACGGCGACTGGAGGTGGTACAGGATCGACTCGTTACCGGTGAACCCCTCGAGGCCCATGACCTCTTCGGTCAGGAGCGTCCCGTTCTCGCGGAACTGGATGTGGCGCTTGCGCGGAACGTCGCCTAGGCGCTGGTAGAAGGGCACGGGCGAACCTTAGCGCCACGACGGCGGCGTTATCGTCGCGCGATGGAACGGACTCAGCGCGAGCGGATGCTCGCCGGCGAGCTCTACCTGGCGGGCGATCCGGAGCTCACCGCCGACCGGCTGCGCGCGGCCGAGCTGACGAGGACGTACAACGCGTCCTCTCCGGCCGACGAGCCCGAGCGGGCCCGCCTGCTGGACGAGCTGCTCGGCTCGTTCGGCGACGGGAGCGAGCTGCGTCCGCCGTTCTACTGCGACTACGGCTATCAGACGCACGTCGGCGCGAACGTCTTCGTCAACTTCGGACTCGTCGCCCTCGACGTGGCGGAGATCCGGATCGGCGACGACGCCCAGCTCGGGCCCTACGTCCAGCTGCTGACGCCGACGCATCCGCTCGATCCGGAGGAGCGCCGCTCGAAGTGGGAGGGCGGCGAGCCGATCGTCCTCGGCGAGAACGTCTGGCTCGGCGGCGGCGTCATCGTCGGCCCGGGCGTCACGATCGGCGCGGGAACGGTCGTCGGCGCGGGCGCGGTCGTGGCGAAGGACCTGCCGGCGGGCGTGCTCGCGCTCGGCGTGCCTGCAAAGGTCGTGCGCGAGCTCTAGCTCGCGCGCCGGAGCTCTTTTTCGACCTGGTGGTAGGCGCCGGAGCTCGGCGGGAGCTTCTCGAGCGCGACGTGGAGGAAGCGAACGGCCTGCTGCTCGTAGCCCTGGCGGCGATACGCGGTCGCGAGGTTGGCGGCGATCAGCCCCTCGTACTTCGGGTCGTCGAGGTCGACCGCGACGGCGTGGGCTTCGGTGAAGCGCGCGATCGCCGCGTCGGTGTCGCCGGTCGAGCCGAGCGCGAGTGCGAGGTTGTTCAACGTCAGCGCCTCCGCCGTCCGGTCTCCGAGCTCGCGGACCGCCTCCAGCGCCTGCTGGTGGAGCGCGACGGCGCTCTCGGAGTCGCCGTTCCGGCGTGCGTCGCTGCCGGCGGTGTTGAGGCGGAGCGCTTCCTTCTGCAGCCGAGTGCGCTCGCGCGCGAGCTGAGGCCGCCGCGCGGCGAGTCGAGCGCCGGCGGCGTGCGCTTCCCGCGCGAGCGGACGGGCGCGTTCGCCGAGGGTGCGGAAGGCTTGGGCCGCGCGGCGGGCGTCGACGTGCGCGCGGATCGCGCGGATCGCCGCCCGGATGCCGAAGAAGCCGCCCGCGAGAACAGCTACTGCGAGCACGATGATCCCCAGGCCGACGGCGACGAGCAGGCCTGCGATCAGCACGGCGAGGCCGACGCCGGCGGCAATCCGGTTTCGGTCGCGCTGCTCGGGAATCCGGTCGAGCAGGACGGCTGCGTTCCAGTCGGGCTTCGTTCCGCTCACGGAAGCCGAGACTTCGCCGTTCGCGGCCGTCGTCCTGCTAGCCCAACGCGAGGTCTGCCAGCCGCTCGCCGATCGCCGGCGCGAACTTGAAGCCGTGGCCCGAGCAGGGGGAGCCGACGACGATCCGCCCGCACCGCTCGAGCACGAACGTCTCGTCCGGCGTCGTCGTGTACATGCACGTCTGCGCGGCGACCGGATTCGGGTCGGCGAGCCGGTAGGTCTCGCGTGTCCAGCGCGTGATCCGCTCGACGAGCTCGGGCTCCGGGTCGCCCGGAACGTCGGGATCGGCCTCGGGGCCGGCGTGGTGCGCGCCGACCTTGAGGCCGTACTTCGGGTCGTAGAGCGAGTACATGTCGTGGGTGTGCCGGTCCGGCTTGAAAGAG
This sequence comes from Gaiellaceae bacterium, assembly GCA_051986525.1. Classification (GTDB taxonomy): domain Bacteria; phylum Actinomycetota; class Thermoleophilia; order Gaiellales; family Gaiellaceae; genus 13-2-20CM-68-14. Next base: position 1,700 of record JBPYFE010000105.1, on the reverse strand, counting down.
ACGACGGACGGAACCGGCCGGCCGCCGGCGTCCGGGCGGAAGTAGCAGAGCGTCTCGCGCGTGACCTTGACGTCGAGCGGCTGCTCGAGCAGCTCGTTGACCCAGCTTCCGGCCGTGACGACTACGACGTCCGCGTCGAGCTCGTCGGGTCGCACCTTCGTCTCCTCGCGCACGTCGAGGCCGCGCGCGAAGGCCGCGAGGGCCTTGTCCGCGAGCGCCACGCCGGCCTCGGGCTGCACGACGACGAACGAGCCCTCGGAGACATGGATCGGGTAGCGCCGCTCGGCCTCCTCGCGGTCGAGCCGCTCCCAGGCGACGCCGCAGGCTTCGAGCGTCTCCGCCGTGCTCTCTTCCAGCGTGCGGACGACCTCGACGAGCCCGTGCAGCTCGAGCACGGTCTCGCCGCTCTCGGCCTCGAGTTCGCGCCAGAGGCCGAGTGCCTCCTGCGCGAGGCGGACGTACTCCGGCTCGGCGTAGGCGAGCCGGAAGATCCGCGAGCGGCCGTGGCTCGAGCCGCGCTCGTGTCCGATCCGGTATTGCTCGTAGACGGTGACGTCGACGCCGCGGCGCCTGAGTGCCCACCCCGTCGCGAGCCCCATGACTCCCGCCCCGATGACCGCGACCTTCCCTGCCACGGCGGTACGCATACCCGAAACGGCTGTGGACGAGCGCAGGTGCCGCCGCGACGGCGGCCGTCAGTCAGCGAGCAGCGAGCCGGCGTTCGCGAGCGAGTAGAAGACGACGTAGCCGCCGACCAGGAACGACGCGAACAGGAGCGAGATCGCGATCGGCCGCGGATGCGCGAGCGGGTCGACGAGCGCGTGCCAAAGCGGCACCGCCAGCGACGCGGGCCGGGTGAAGACGTCCCACGAGTTCCAGCGCAGCACGCGGCCGAGGTAGACCCCGAGCGAGCTGAGCCCGAGCGCGGAAAGCGCGAACGTCCAGGCCAGCCTCGATCCGAGCCCGCGGCGGACGACGTTCTGGAGCAGGTAGAGCGACACGAACCCGAGCAGCAGCCCGGTCGTCGCCGCCGTCCCGATCAGGAGGCCGTCGAACCAGAACGCCCTGCCCGTGCTCCACTGGAGGTAGCGGAGGTCGGTGACGATGTACGGCGCGTTCGGGAAGAACAGGAGCCAGAGGCAGCCGAGGCTGAGCAGCGTCGGAACCCGGCTTCGGTGGGCATGGCGGTCGTAGAGGACCAGCGCGATCCCGAGCGGGATCCAGGCCAGGAACAGGTTCCAGACGAGGTTCGTGTTGTCGATCGTGTGGGTGTACGCGACCCGGAAGACGACCAGGCCGAGCACGAAGGCCGTGAGGCCGCCGAGGAGCGCGATCACCGCGAGCCGCCGGTTGCTGCAGGAAAGTCGTCGCCGCATCGCCACGTCCGAGGTTAGCGGGCGGGCGGCCGCTGTCCAACGACGTTGCGCAGCACGCCGAGGCCCTCGACTTCGAGTTCGACCTCGTCGCCGGGCTGCAGCCAGCGGTTGTCGCCGTGCTCGAGGATGCAGCCTGTCCCGACCGTGCCGGAGCCGATCACGTCGCCCGGCAGCAGGGTCGTGTTCTCCCGCGCCCGGGCGAGGATCGCGTCCCACGAGTGGTACATGTCCCCGAGATTCCCGCGCGAGCGCTCCTCTCCGTTCACGCGCGCGACCATCTCGAGGCGCAGCTCGCCCAGCTCGTCGGGTGTCACGACGACCGGT
>JBPYFE010000104.1:0-23580 GCA_051986525.1 Gaiellaceae bacterium | reverse complement strand
TCCGTTTCTTGGCGTGCGTCGAGGTCGCGGCGATTCCGGCGAAGGCCGCGACGAGCGCCGCGGCGCCCGCGAAGGCGATTCGGCTCGCCCGGCGGACGCGTGCCCTCGCCGCTTCTCGCTTGGCGTCCACGCGGCGCCCGCTCGGCGCCGTCGAGAGGTCGCTTGGAGCTCGGCTCATTCTTGTCCGAAGGTCAGCAGACGAAGATGAGAAAACCGTGAGTTGCGGCTGAAACGCGCCTAAATTTGCGGGACGGCGGCACGTGGTTGCCGCTGCTGCGGAGCGTTTTCGGCCGCGTGCGGAAGGACGAGAACGGCATCCGTCCCGCCGCCGGGGCGGTCGCGTAGCTCGGCGTGCCCGCCATGTCGGCGGGCGATCAGCTCGACGATCGCGAGGCCGAGACCGGCGCCGCTCGAAGTTCTGGCCGGATCGGCGCGGCTGAAGCGGTCGAAGGCGCGCGGCCGGAAGTCCGACGGAACCCCGAGGCCGGCGTCGAGAACATGGAGCTCGAGCTCGTCGGCATGCGGCTCCGCCGTGAGGACGACCGAGCCGCCGCCGTGCAGGAGCGCGTTCTCGACGAGGTTCCCGAGCGCCTGTGCCAGCCGGTCGCGGTCGCCGTCGACGAACGCGTCCGAGCCGGCGACCGCGATCGAACGGCCGCGCGTCGCCGCGTCGGCCGAGAAGCGCTCGGCGACGTCCTCGAAGAGGCTCCGCACCGACAGCCGCTCGGTGCGCAGCGGAAGCTCGCCTTGGTCCGCGCGCGCGACGAGCAGCAGGTCCTCGGCGAGGCGGATCAGGTCGTCCGTCTCGGCCGCCGCCGCGCCGAGTGCCCGTTCGAGCTCGTCGCGAGAGCGTGGATGCCGCAGAGCGAGCTCGAGCTCGGTCTTCAGCAACGCGAGCGGTGTGCGCAGCTCGTGGCTCGCGTCGTCGACGAAGCGCCGTTCGTGCTCGAACGCGGCTTCGAGGCGGCCGAGCATGTCGTTGAGCGTCACGGCGAGGCGGGCGAGCTCGTCGCGGGCCGGCGGCACCGGCAGGCGCTGCCCGGGCGTCTCGGCCGTGACCGCCGCCGCTCGGCGCCGCATCGCCTCGACCGGGCGAAGCGCCGACGCGGTCAGCGCGTAGCCCGCAATCGTCGCGAGCAGCAGCGCCGCGGCCCCACCGAGCAGAAGCTCGCGAACGAGGCGGCTCAGCGCCTCGTCGCGCGGCTCGAGCGAGCGCGCGAGCACGATCGCGCCCGGCCGGCCGTCGACGCGGCCGGGCACGGCGAGGACACGCCAGTCGTTGTCGAGCCCGGCGATCGAGCCGCTCCACCAGAGGCGCCCGCCGGCGACGACGCTCGCGAGGCGCTGCCCTCGGAGGATCGGCGGGAGTCCGACCGGCGTCGAGCTCGCGGTCGTACCTGCCGCGGTCAGCTCCTGCGCGACCTGCGGCGCGTCAGCGCGGTCGCGGTCGAGCCCGCGGCTGCGATCCGCGTGACCGGCGATCTCCGCAGCCTGCGTCCGCAGGCTCTGGTCGACCGAGTCGAGCAAGGCCGAGCCGACGCGTGCGTAGATGAAATAGCCGGTCGCGGCGAGCACGACGGCCATCAGGAGGGCGAACGAGAGCGTCAGCCGGGCGCGGATCGGGATCCTGCTCACGCGCCGTCCTCCCGCAGCCGGTAGCCGACGCCCCTCACGGTCTCGATCGACCGGCGTCCGAACGGCCGATCGACTTTGTCGCGGAGGTACCGCATGTAGACCGTGACGAGGTTCGACTGCGGCTCGAAGGCGATGTCCCAGGCGGACTCGAGCAGCTGCAGCCGCGAGAGGACCACGCCCGGCCGCCGCATCAGCGCCTCGAGCAGCGCGAACTCCTTCTGGGAGAGCTCGAGCTCGGCCTCGCCGCGCCACGCACGGCGGGAGGCGGGATCGAGCCGGAGGTCGCCCACCTCGAGCCGGGTGGGCCGCTCGGCCGGGACTCGGCGCGCGAGCGCCCGTAGGCGGGCGGACAGCTCCGCGAACGAGAAGGGCTTGACGAGGTAGTCGTCGGCGCCGGCGTCGAGGCCGTTGACGCGGTCGCCGACGGCGTCCCGCGCGGTGAGCATCAGCACGGGCGCCCAGTTCCCGCGCGCGCGAAGCCGCCGGCACGTCTCGAACCCGTCGAGACCAGGCAGCATCACGTCGAGCACGATCGCGTCGTAGTCGACCGCGTCCGCCATCCAGAGCGCCTCTTCGCCCCGGTCGGCGACGTCTGCGGTGTGGCCGTCCTCGCGCAGGCCACGCGAGACGAGCGCCGCCATCTTCGGCTCGTCCTCGACGATGAGAACACGCATGCCACGGCATGTTCGCGCCGCCAGATGAGAATTCGGTGAGTGCTGCGCGGGCCCTACAGACGCTTCGACGGCAGGCTGTCGACCTCGTTCTTCGTCGAGCTCAGCGTGACCGTGTCGTTCTCGATCTTGGCGACGCTTGCGGCGGGGATCGCGATCTCGCGCTTCCACCACAGGTGCCCTCGCTCGAGCAGGAGCTCCGCGATTCGGCGGTCGCCGCCGAGCTCGACAGCCTCGATGCGGCCGACGTGATGGCCGTCGTCCGTGTAGACGGCGCTTGCGTGCCGCAGCTCGACCTCGCCGCGCGGGATCTTGTCGAAGGCGACGCCGACGCCGTCGGTCAGATCGCCCATCGAGTCACCGATCCCAGCCGGCCCGTAGCTCGGGGTCGCGTACGTGTCCTCGACGCCGATGCTCCACTCCGGCCCCGTGTCGGGCTGCTCTCCGGGCCGCAGATAGGCGAACTCGTGGACGGACTCGAGCTGGTCGAGCTCCGACTGCGTCACCTCGAGCGCGAGGCCGTCCCCGCCGTCCGCGGCACGGTCGACCGGGACGAGCCGCGCGGGCGCCGGCTCGGGCGGCTGGACGACGAGATGCGTCACGCGAAGGCCGTTCGCCTCGAGCACGACGTCCGCGATCTCGCAGTCGACGCCGTCGGTCGAGCGCGCCTTGCCGCCGAGCGCGATCCTCATGCGCGCTGAGGCTGTGGGAACTCCCGGAGCGTCTGTCTGCGCAGCACTTCCGTTCCGACGAACGCCGCCGCGAACAGGATCAGCAGCGGATAGATCCGCTGGGCGTCGGTCGGACCGATCAGGAGGATGATCAGCAAGATCACGGCGACGATCGAGTAGAGGACGACCGGGTGGTTCGCCATCGTCGGCGCCAGCGAGCGGCGGATCCAGGTCGCCGGGCGCGACGGCCCCGCGACCCAGGCGGCGAACATGATCACGACGCCGTAGATGATCGCGTTGATGCCGACGTTCCGGAGCAGCTCGGTTCCGATCGCCCAGGCCGCGGTGCCGGCGCGCTTGCCGGTCGTGTCTGACGTGAGCGCGTCGACCAGGTACGACCCTCCGAGCCGCCGGACGACGAGGACGATCAGGCCGACGACGAAGAGCCCGGCGCCGGCTCCGAACAGGATCCCCCGCCGGCGCCCTCGCGCGATGTAGATCGCCGCCGCGTAGAGCGCGATCACGAGGAAGAAGAGGAAGAAGCTGAGCACGCGGATCACCTTGACGGTCGTCCGCGCCGCCCCCAGCTGGTTGCCCTTCAGGATCACGATCTGGCCGGCGTCCTTGGGTAAGTGCTGGTCGATCCTGGCGCCCAGTCCGGTCCGCGCGGCCAGCTGGTCGATCAGCGAGCGGACGTCCAGGACGACGTTCCCGTTCGTCGACTTGAGCAGATCGTGCTTTCCGTTCAGGACGTCCATGAACAGCTTGTGCGCGCGGTAGTTCGCCTGCTTCCAGAGCTCCTGCACCCTCGGGCGCTGGAGCAGGTCGTTCACGACCGTGACCGAGGCCGACTGCAGGGCCGCCGCGAGCGGTGCGGCCAGCGGTTTCGCGCGCGGCGGGAGCCGTTGCTCGAGCCGCTGCGCGACGTTCACGTTGTCGTAGAGCTGGTTGACCACGTAGACGGAGAGCGCGCCGCGCACCTGGTCGTTCGAGAGCAGGCGCGCGCTCGCGTTCGACCAGTTCGTGCTGTCGAGCGCCTGCCGCTTGACCCAGATGTTCAGCGCCGAGACGAGCGCGATGATCGTCGCGAGCGCGACCAGCGCCCAGGGCGACCAGGTCCGCCACGCGAGCCTGCTGTGCTTCGCAGCCTTTTCCTCTGGAGCGGCGTGCGCTACGTCGGCCACGCGACTACGGTCGCGCCGGTGCCCGGGCGGCGCATCATCCAGAGCGGGTGATGCGGGCTACTACCGCCGCGCCGAGCCGCAGCTCGGGCAGACGCGCGACCGGACGATCGTCCCGCAGGAAACGCAGCGGCGCTCCCACCGCAGATGGAGCCGTCCGTCGAGAAGCGCGAGCCGGAGCATCACCAGCCCGGCGGCGATGGTGACGCCGAGAACGGCGCCGGCATCTCCTGCCATCGCATGCATCCTGCGCGGATCACATCGCACCCAGGAGAAAGTTCCATCGTCCGAAGCGGGTGAAGCGCGAGCGGTCTCGCTCAGGCCGCGTCGCCGCTCAGGTAGAGCAGCGCGGCCTGGACGCGGCGGTTCACGTCCGCGGGCTCGCCGAGGTCGAGCTTGAGGAAGATCGAGTTGATGTGCCGCTCGACCGCGCGCTTCGTGATCGTGAGCTCGGAGGCGATCCGGCTGTTGCTGTGGCCGCGCGCGATCAGGCCGAGGATCTCGAGCTCGCGCGGGGTCAGCGTTCCGAGCTCGCCGTCGCGGCGCTCCCGCGCGGCGACGAGCTTCTCGACCACTCGCGAGTCGATCAGCGAGCCGCCGTTGACGACGTTGTGCAGCGCCCGGCTGAGCTCGGCCTCGTCGGTCAGCCGTTCCTTGAGCAGGTAGGCCCGGCGGTCAGAGCCTTCGCTGAGCAGCGCCATCGCGTAGCGCGGCTCCGCGTGCTGGCTCAGGATCACGACGCCGATCTCGGGGTGCGACGTGCGCAGCTCGTCGGCGTACTGGATTCCCTCGTCGGTGTGTGTCGGCGGCATCCGGATGTCGGTGATGACGACGTCCGGCCGCGTACGGTCGACGACCGAGCGGAGCTCGTTCAGGTCGGGCGCCATCTCGACCAGCTCCACGTCCTCGATCCCGGCGAGGACGCTCGCGATTCCCTCGCGGACGAGGAAGCTGTCCTCGCCGACGACTACGCGGATCGCCATCGGCCGGCTTCGTCGTCGACCGCGGCGAGCCGCTCGGGCGCCTCGGCGATCGTCACATGGACGGTCACCCCGGCGCCGGGCTCCGAGGCGATGTCGAGCTCGCCGCCGACGGCGCCGATCCGGTCGCGCATGGCCATGACCCCGATCCCGTCCGATCCCGTCGCCTCGCGGAATCCGAGCCCGTCGTCGGCGACGACGAGGTCGATCCGCTCGCCGCTGCGGCTGAGCTCCACGGTCGCCCGCGCGTCGGGCCCGGCGTGCTTGGCGACGTTCTGGAGCGCTTCCAGCGTGCAGAAGTAGAGCGCGGCCTCGATCGTCGCCGAGCAGCGGCCGAAGCCGCGGTCTACGACGCGGACGGGAATCGGCGTGTCGAGCGCGACCGCCCGGAGCGCTTCCGGGACACCCCGGTCGACCAGGACGGTGGGGTAGATGCCGTGCGCGAGCACCCGCAGCTCCTCGAGCGCCGCGATCGCGTCGTCCTCGAGCTCGGAGAGCCGGGCGGCCGTCGTCTCGTCGTCGATGCTGCGCCGAAGCCGCGCGAGCTTGACCTGGAGCAGGAACAGCCGCTGCTGCGCGCCGTCGTGCAGGTCGCGCTCGAGGCGGTGGCGTTCCTGGTCGGCGCTCGCGACGAGCCTCGCCCGCGACTCCCGCAGCTCGTCCACCAGCTGGGTGTTCTCGAGCAGCATCAGCGCGGTCTCGGCCAGGCCCTCGACGACGTCGTCCGCTTCGTCGAGCGCGGCGCTGTGGTTCAGCGCCGCGACCGGGCGGCCGCCGTGCAGGACGCGAGTCACCCGGCGACCGCGCCCAGGCAGCGACGGGTCGACGAGCTCGCCGTCGACGCTCACGAACCGTGACCGCTGCCGGTGCCAGAGCGCGAGCTCGAGCGTGGGGTCGCCGAGCGCGTCGCGCAGGAGCTCCTGCATCCGTGCCGGCGTCACCCGCCCGCCGCGCACGCGCGTCACGAGCTGGGCGAGCGACCCGGCCGCGTACGAGCGGGCGCGCTCCTGGCCGACGAGCATCCCGGCCGGGATCAGGATGCCGGCCGCCGCGGTCGCGATCCGGAGCGACTCGAACGTTCGGCCAGTCGGGGTCGCGACCGAGTTCACGACGTACGCGGCGATCTGGACGAGCAGGGCATAGAGAACCGGCTCGACGGCGCGCCGTCGCAGCCGCAGCGGCGACCGCGCCTTGGCGACGAGCAGGAAGCCGACCGCGATCAAGGTGACGGCCGTAACGCCGGTGGCGATGCCGTTGACGACGTCGCTCGGGCCGTCCGTCACGGTCGCGATGCGCAGCGGGTTCTCGGGGCAGTGGCTCCCGCAGCTCGTGAGGGCGCCGCCCGGCGGCAGCTCGCGGCTGAAGAGGAGCACGAGCGGCCAGACGATCGCCGTCGCCGCGACGACCAGCCAGAGGAAGCGGCGGTCGCGCTCGGACGAGAGCGAGTCGCCGGGGAAGCAGACGACGACGTACCCGTAGTAGACGATGAACGCGGCCAGCGACACGCGGCCGAGCGTGTGGACGAGCGGATCGCTCGAGGCCATCAGCCCGGTCACCGCGTAGAGGAACCCGACTCCGGCGACGAGCAGGCCGAGCCGGTGTCGCGGACGCGTCGCCCACATGTACGTCCCGACCGCGATCCAGGCTGCGGTGAACGCCCCGCGCAGGATCGCCGAGCTCTGCGGGTGCTCGAGCACCGAGCTCCTCGCGACCGCCCAGACGCTCAGCCCGACGACGGCGAGGCCCGCGACGGCGAGTCCGCCGACTGCGTAGCCATTCGCCTCCCGCGCGCCGAGCGCGCGGACCGACGCGGTGTGGGTCGACACGCCTGAACGACGTTAGCGACGGCGCCGAGGTGGTGCCAACAAGCAGGTGGAGTCCCGTCTTCCAGGTCGCGATCGGTGGTGTGCGCCTCCCGCACAAATTGTGGTGTTTTGCACCGTTTTCACGCGCGCGTGGAACAGCGATACTGGAGCCGTACTACGGGCCTCGCAGAGACCCGCGGACCGGGAGGGAGTTCGCATGCCGCCGCCGCATCGTTCGAGCCCGACCACGGGCAGCGCCTTCGGCGGCAAGGCCGTGCTCGTCGACCGCGCGGCGGCGAACGCCTTCGACGTGATCGAGTCGAAGCTCCTCGTCCCCGAGGTCCGCGCCGACACCGTCTCGCGCACCGCGCTCGTCAACCGGCTCCGCGCCGCAGGCGCGTTCCCGGTCGTGCTCGTCGTCGCGCCGGCCGGCTACGGGAAGACGACGCTGCTCGCGCAGTGGGCGGCGAAGGACACGCGGTCGTTCGCCTGGCTCTCCGTCGACGAGCGCGACAACGACCCGGTCGTGCTGATGCGGCACCTCGTCGCGGCATTCGACCGAATCGAGCCGGTCGATCCGGGGATCGCGGAGGTCCTGGCGACGCCGGGCATCTCGGTCTGGGACGCCGTCGTCCCCCGCCTGACGAAGCACCTCGCCTCTCGCAGCGCACCATTCGTGCTCGTGCTCGACGACGTCGACCTGCTCGAGTCCGAGGAGGCGATCCGCGCGCTGACGGTCGTGATCCAGAACATCCCGCCCGGCTCGATGATCGCGCTCGCGGGGCGCGCGCAGCCGGCCCTCCCGGTCGCCGCGCTGCGCGTCGACGCGCCGCTGCTCGAGATCGGCGCCTACGAGCTCGCGCTCAGCCGCCGCGAGGCGGAGCTCCTGCTGCGGGCGTGCGCGGTCGAATTGGCGGACGACGCGATCGGCGAGCTGGTCGAGCGGACGGAAGGCTGGGCCACGGGCCTCTACCTCGCCGCCTTCGCAGTCGGCGACCGCGGCGGACGGGGTGGAACCTCGCCGGACCCCGCGGAGTTCTCGGGCGATGACCGCTACGTGGCGGACTACCTCGAATCCGAGTACCTCGCCGGGATCGAGCCCGAGCTGCGCCGGTTCCTCCTGCGCACGTCCGTCCTGAACAAGCTGTCGGTTTCGCTCTGCGACGCCGTCTTGGCGGAGACGGGATCGGCGGCTGCACTCGACGAGCTCGAGAAGCTGAACCTGTTCCTCGTCCCGCTCGACCGGCACCGGGAGTGGTACCGCTACCACCAGCTGTTCCGCGACCTCTTGCAGCGGCAGCTGAAAACGGAGGAGCCGGAGCTCGTCCCGGAGCTCAACGCCCGAGCCGCGAAGTGGTTCGAGGCGAACGGCGACCAGGAGTCGGCGCTCGGCCACGCTCACGCGGCCGGCGACGGAGAACGCGCCGCGCGAATCCTCAGCTCGATCGCGCTCGAGGCGCACGACAACGGCCGAGCCACGACGGTGGAGGCGTGGCTGCGCCGGTTCGACGAGGACGAGCGCCTCGAGAACTATCCCGCCGTCGCGATTCACGGCTGCCGGATCCACGCGGTTCAAGGCAGGCCGGAAGAGGCGGAGCGGTGGCTCGTCGCCGCCGAGCGCGGCGTCTCGGCGCACCGCAAGGGGGTCGGCGCTGTCCGTCCGTGGATCGCGGCGATGCGGTCCGGCATGTGCGCGGATGGGCCGAAGCGGATGCGGCTCGACGCCGAGGCGGCGCGCGTGAAGCTCCCGCGTGGATCGACCTGGCGGCCGTCGGCGCTCCTGTTCGAAGGCGCGGCCGCGATCCTGCTCGGCGAGGACGAGAAGGCTGACGAGCTCCTCGCGGAAGCGGCCCTCAGCTCCGAACGCGCCGGCTCGACGGAGTCGCTCGTGGTCGCGCTCGCGGAACGGTCGCTGCTCGCGGCCGCGCGCGAGGACCATGAGAGCGCGGAGACGCTCGCGCTCCAGGCCTGCGGGGTCGTCGAGCAGAACCAGCTCGACGACTACGCCACGAGCTCGCTCGCGATCGTCGCCTCCGGCCGCGCGCTGCTCCGCCACGGGCTCTGGGACAAGGCTCGGCACCAGCTCGACCTGGCCGAGCGGGTGCTGCCGGGGCTCACGTACGTGCTGCCGTGGCTCGCCGTCCAGGTGCGCGTGGAGCTCGGGCTCGCCTACGTGACGCTGCGCGACCGCGACGCCGCGCAGCGGATGCTCGTCGAAGCGCGCGAGATCCTGGCCGTGAAGCCGAAGCTCGGCGTCGTCGCCGCGGACGTCGACGGACTGGCGGACGAGATCGCGACCATGCCGGCACCGGTGAACGGCCGGAGCTCGGGCCTGACCTCCGCCGAGCTACGGCTCCTGCCCCTGCTCGCGACGCATCTCTCGTTCCGAGAGATCGGCGAGCGGCTCTTCGTCTCGCGCAACACGATCAAGACGCAGGCGATCTCGGTCTACCGCAAGCTCGGCGTCTCGAGCCGGAGCGAGGCGATCGAGCGCGCGGTCGAGCTCGGCCTGGTCGAGGCCGAGGACCAGCTCGCGCGGAGGCGCCCGCCGAACGGCGTCAGCGCGATCGCGTCTTAGGAGGCTTTGGCGAAACAGAGTCTGTGTCGCCCGGCCGCGCTGCTCGCCCGCTGGGCTGCGTCCTCAGTCGCGCCAATAGCTACTCGCTATTGACGCTCCTTGCGTCCTTGCCAGCGAACGACCATCGCCGCCCCGGCGACGAGCGCCGTTCCGCCAAAACCTCCTAGACGCCCAGGTCTTCTTCGTAGTCCTTCGCCTGCCGCCGGTCGTAGACCCAGGCGACGAGGAGGCCGACCGCCGCGATGAAGAGGAACGCGCCGATGCCGCCCCAGGCGTACCAGGCTGCGCCGATGATCGCCATGATCACCATTCCGGCGACCCCGAAGAGGATGATCGCGCCGAACAGCTTCAGCCAGAAATGGCCGCCCTCGTCCATGCTCGTCCTTTCGTCGGATTCGGCCTCGATCGTCGCAGCGCCTCGTGGCGCCGCATCATCCGAATCAGGTGAAGCGCGTGCTTCCGCTCAGGCACCGACGGGCGGGCTGTCCGGAGGCATTCCGGCCGGCGCCTCTTCCGCCGGCGCGGTCTCCGCGGTCGCGGCGGCGCGGGCACGCGCGAGGTCGCGCGTGATGTGCACGGCGGCCGACGTGAGCGGGGCGGCGAGGATCAGCCCGACCATGCCGAAGACGCAGCCCGAGGCGATCGTCACCACGAGCACGACGAGCGGGTTGAGGTCGAGCGCGGAGCCCATCGCGAACGGCTGAACGAGGTTCTGCAAGAGCCCGTTCGCGAGGATGACGACGATCAGCATCACGACCGCGATCGTGGTTCCCTTCGCGCCGAGCGCGATCACGACGGCGAACGCGCCCGCGACGAAGGCGCCGATGAACGGCACGTACGCGGTCACGAAGGTGACGACGCCGATCGTCCCCGCGAGCGGCACGCCGAGGATCAGCGCCGCGAGGCTGACGACGACGCCGTTGAACAGCGCCACCAGCGTCACGCCGCGGAAGTAGCCGCGGAGCGAGGTGATGACGCCGCCGGTGATCGTCCGCGCGGCGGGGAGCGGCACGCCGAGATGGCCGTCGATCCAGCGTCTCATCGTCGGGCCGTCCTTGAGCAGGAAGAAGAGGCTCAGCATCGCCAACGAGAGCCCGAAGACGAGCGAGGTGATCCCCTGGATGCCGTGGATCACGCCCTTCACGAGCGCCGAGATGGTCGCCGGGACGTCGTGCGAGACGCTCGCCTCCGCGCTCGAGGCGCCCGACTGGTCGACGCCGAGGCTCTTCAGCCAGCCGGCCGCCTTGTCCGCGGCCTCGGCTGCGTTCTTCGAGATCGCGCCCTCCTGGGACGTGATCCCGGCGATCACGATCACGAGCACGAGCACGGCCAGGGCGACGACGCCGAGGACGACGATCGCCGCGCCGCCGGCGCGGCCGAGCCGATGCGGCGCGAGCGTGCGCACGATCGGCGCCGTCACGGTTGCGACGATCGTCGCCGCGATCAGGGGCGCGACGATCGTCTGCGTCGTCCCGAGCAGCCAGACGAGCCCGGCCAGCAGGGCGAAGAGTCCGACGAGCAGCCAGGACGCGCGCCCGAGGTCGCGCAACCAGCGCGGCGGCGCGAAGACCGTCGCGAGCTGGCCGACCTCGGCCGGGCTGAGCTCGACGGACGGGCGCGCGGCCGGGGCGACCGCGGCGTCGCGCTTCCAGAGGTCGCTGAGCTTCATCGTCAAGAGGAGTTCGTGCCGGCGCCCGTGTCTCCCCCCGTTCGGAAGCCGATGCCGGGCATCACCCGTACGGGGTGATGTGCCGGTCCGGCGGCGGACGCAGGATGGATTTCACCCGCCGGGGACGACGCCGCGCGTGCTCGACGCCACCAAACTCGTTGGGAGCAGGTGAGCGAGATTCCGCAACAGCAGCTGGAACGGATCGATGCGATCTTCGTCCAGAGCGCGACCGGATTCACGAGCGCGCGGGGGACGATGACGCTCGTCGGGCTCGCCGACTCGACCGTCTACTTCGCCGACCGGCCGCGGCGGGAGATCGGGCACATCCCCTCGGCGCGGTTCGTCGAGCTCTGGCAGGCAGGCGTGAACAGCTTCGCCGTCGATCCGCCGAACGCCGTCATCTCCTTCCTGGACGACGGCGAGGGCGCGCCCGAGGACACGGTCGTCGTCCTGCGCGAGCCGAAGCTCAAGGGCGCGAACCTCGCCTACCGCATCGAGGTTCTCGAGGGGACGCTGCCGGAGGAGTCCGGCCCGTGCGCGCTCTTCATCGACGTCTTCGGCCGGCCCCTTTCACCGGTCTCCGTCGCCGGTGCCCACCGGCGGATGCGCAGCCACGCCCGCCGCCGGCTCTAGCGCGGGCTCGCCGGTTCTCGGCTTCAGGCGGAACCGCTTCCAGGTCGCGCCCGAGATCGCGCCGAGGATCAGCGTCGGCACGATCGTCAGGAACCGGTAGAGCAGAACGGCGGCGACGACGCCGGCGCGGTTGCCGCCGAAGCCGACGAGCACCGAGGTCAGCCCGACCTCGACGAGCCCGAGCCCGCCCGGGGTGATCGGCAGCGAGCCGATCACGCGCCCGAGCGACCAGGCGGCGAAGGCCTCGATCACGCTCACCTGGTCGGCGTCGACGCCGAGCGCCCGCAGGCAGGCGAGCAGGACGAGGAAGACGGACAGCTGGCCCGCGAGAGTCGCGAGCGTCAACACGTGCCAGCGGCGGTGCAAGAGCCCGATCGCCCGCGCCCGGAAGGCGACGAAGTTCGTCCCGTCCCAGTGGACCGGGCCGCGTCGGACGAGCGCGAGCAGGCGGTTCGCCACCCGCGCGGCGAGGTTCCCGACCCTGAGCGCCATCCCCGCGCTCGCGAACGCGCCCACGAACGCGCCGACGACGAAGACGAACAGGGCGAGGCCGATCGTCGCGACGGTCTGCAGCGCGGCCGCGTTCTGGCCGGTGAGCGTGAGCACCGCGAACGCGGTCGCCGGGAAGCCGAGGATCGCAAGCTGGTTCCAGATCCCGGTCAGCGTGATCGCGAGCGTGACCGCGCTCGCGCTGAAGCCCCAGCCGATCAGGATCACGGCCGAGAGCCCGACGCCGACCGCGGGGCCTCCGGGGGCGATGTAGGTCGACGCCGTGGAGGCCTGCGTGACGGCGATGGCCGGAAGGAAGCGCAGCCCCGGCAAGGCCGCCATCCACTGGGGCGCGAAGGTCGCGACGTTGAACACGACCGTCGCGAGCAGGACGCCGATCCAGCCCCACGACAGCTCGCGGACCTCGGCCCAGACCGCGCCGTAGTTCGCGAAGCGCGGCAGCACGAACGCGAACGTGCCGACGACGACCGCGAGGCCGATCGCGATCGTGATCCCGCGTCGGATCCAGCGGCTCCGGCTCCGCGGCGGCGCGGACTGCGAAACCTGCTCGTTCACGGGACCGCCTTCAGCGCCAGCGTCTCGCCGTGCGCGAGCACGCGAACGTCGACCTCGGGCGCCAGCTCGCGCGCCCGGGCGACGAACTCGTTCGCCCGCGAGTCGTCGGGATGGTCGGCGAAGGGCGTCCAGAACGTCCCCCAGTGGATCGGGACGACGATCCGTGGTCGCAGCAGCGTCAGGGCCTCGGCGGCCCGGGCCGGATCGAGGTGGCGCGGCCCGAGCTTCGGCCCCCAGCCCCAGATCGGCAGCAGCGCGACGTCGAGAGGGCCGAGCTCGCGCATCCCGTCGAAGATGTCGGTGTCTCCCGCGAAGTAGACGCGCGACGTGCCCTCGAGCACGTAGCCGAGTGCGTCGGTCTTCGTCGAGAACGGGCCGCGGCTCGAATCGTGGTCGGCGTACGTCGCCCGGACGCGGATCGCGCCGAGCTCGAGCTCGCCGCCGGCGTCGAGCTCGACGACGTTGCGGAAGCCGCGCGAGCGCACGAGCCGGCCGGCGCCGCGCGGCACCGCGATCGTGGTCGCGCGGTCAAACCGGCGCAGCGACGGCAGGTCGAGGTGGTCGAAGTGGAGGTGCGAGACGAGGATCCCGTCCACGCGGTCGAGCAGCTCGTGCTCGACCGGGCCGTCCCGGCGCAGGTGGAAGACACGGCGCCGGAGCACGGGGTCGGTGACGACGCGCGTGCCGTCGAAGTCGGCGACCACGGTGCTGTGCCCGAGCCAGGTGAGCCCGCTCAACGGTCCTCCACGAGATGGAACAAGCCGGTCCAGCTCGGATCATCATCCTGTTCGGATGAGGCTGCCGTCGTGTGCGCTGCGGACAATCGCGGCGAGCAGGCTCCCGATGACGGCGACCGAGCAACCCGACTACGCGCGCGCGGCCGCATGGCGTCCGGCCCGTCCGAAGCTGAAGCCGCTCCGGCTCACGATCGCGTGGCTCGGCGCCGCGGCGGCGCTCTTCGTCGCAGCGCTGATCGTCCCCGGCGCGCACGTGAACGACTACCTCGGCGCCCTGTCCGCCACTGCGGCGATCGCGGTCCTGAACGCGATCCTGCCGCCGCTCGTGGCGGCGCTGCGGCTGCCGTTCATGCTCCTGCTCGGGCTCGTCCTCGTGCTCGTCGTCGACGCGCTGATCCTGCTGGCGGCCGACCGGATCACCGGGGGCGACCTCACCGTGGACTCCTTCTGGTCGGCGCTGGGGGTCGCCTTCGTCGCCTCCGCGATCGGGGTCGCGTTCGACGTCGTGCTCGGGTCGAACGACGACGACGACTACACCTTCCGCGTCATCCAGCGGATCGCGCGCCGCTCCGGCGAGCGGACGGTGACGAGCGCGCCGGGGATCGTCTTCCTCGAGATCGACGGGTTGGCGCTCCCGGTGCTGCAGCGGGCGATGCGCGACGGCAACGCTCCCACGATGGCGCGCTGGCTCGCCGACGGGAGCCACCGGTTCCGCGAATGGGAGACGGACCTCTCGTCGCAGACCGGCGCGAGCCAGGCGGGGATCCTGCTCGGCTCGAACGAGGGCATTCCAGCCTTCCGCTGGGTCGAGAAGGAGTCGGCGAAGCTCGTCGCCTGCTCCGGGCCGGCGGACTGCGCCGAGATCGAGCGCCGCCATTCCGACCGGCCGGGGCTGCTCGCCGACGACGGCGCGAGCCGCGGGAACCTCCTCTCCGGCGGCGCCGACCACGTGATCCTGACCGTGAGCCGCATCGACGCCGAGAAGCGGGCGAACCCCGGCTACCGCGCCTTCTTCGCGAACGGGTTCAACGTCGTCCGCGTGCTCGTCCTCTTCTCGTGGGAGGTCGTGCTCGAGTGGCTCGCAGCGGGCCGGGCGAAGCGGCGAGACGTGCGGCCGCGTGGCCACCGCGGTGGCCTCTATCCGTTCATGCGCGCCGCGCTGTGCGTCGTCGTCCGCGACCTGATCGTCTACGGCGTCCTCACGGACATGATGAAAGGCCGGCCCGCGATCTACGCGACGTTCTCGAGCTACGACGAGGTCGCCCACCACTCCGGGCTCGAGCGCGCGGACACGCTCGAGGCGCTGCGCAAGCTCGACCAGCAGTTCGGGCGGATCGAGCAGGCGCGTCCGTACGCGGCCCGGCCGTACGAGCTCGTCGTGCTCTCCGACCACGGCCAGACGCAGGGCGCGACGTTCAAGCAGCGCAACGGCTACGGGCTCGACGAGCTGGTCGCGCGGTCGCTCTCGCGCGGGAGCGTCACCGCGATCGAGGGCGGCGACGAGCAGAACGCGATGGTCGGCAATGCCGCCGCCGAGGCCGTGGGTCAGAAGCGGAAGCGGCCGAAGAACGACGTCTCCGACCGCGAGGTCGTCGTCCTCGGCTCGGGCAACCTCGGGCTCGTGTACCTGATGGAGGAGCGGCGCCGGCTGACGCTCGAGGAGATCGAGGAGCGCCATCCGCGCCTGCTGCCGGCGCTCCGCGCGCATCCGCACGTCGGCTGGCTGCTCGTCCGCTCCGAGCGCGACGGCGCCGTGGTGCTCGGCTCCGACGGGGTCCGCTACCTCGAGAGCGGGCGCGTCGAGGGCGACGACCCGCTCGCCGGCTTCTCCGCGAACGCCGCCCGGCACCTCCTGCGCACGGACGGCTTCGAGAACGTCGCCGACATCATGGTCGGCAGCTTCTACGACCCCGACCTCGACGAGGGCTGCGCGTTCGAGGAGCTGATCTCGTTCCACGGCGGCATCGGGGGCCCGCAGACGCGGCCGTTCCTGCTCTACCCGGCCCACCTCTCCGTCCCGGAGACGCCGATCGTCGGCGCCGCGGCCGTGCACGACGTCCTCATCGGCTGGCGCCGGCTCCTTAACTCGCGGGCGCTGCGCCAGACTCCGCCGAAGCCGTTGGCCGAGAACCATCGACCGCTCGAGGCGACGGCGCCGTGACGTCGTCCTCCGCCGCCGCCGCGCCGTCCGCGAAGACCGGCGCGGCGACGCTAGTCCTGATCACGCTGGCGACGGGCCAGTTCCTGATGACCCTGGACACGTCGGTGATGAACGTGTCGATCGCGACCGTCGCGAAGGACGTCGGGACGACGGTGACCGGGATCCAGGGCGCGATCACGGCCTACACGCTCGTGATGGCGGCGCTGATGATCACCGGCGCCAAGATCGGCGCGATGATCGGCCGCAAGCGCGCCTTCGCGATCGGGTGCGTGATCTACGGCTGCGGCTCGCTGACGACCTCGCTCGCGCCGAACCTGCCGGTGCTCCTGTTCGGGTGGTCCTTCCTCGAAGGAGTAGGCGCCGTCCTGATCCTGCCCTCGATCGTCGCGCTCGTCGCCGGGAACTTCCCGGTCGCGCGCCGACCCGCCGCCTACGGGCTCGTCGCCGCAGCGGGCGCGATCGCGGTCGCCGTCGGCCCGCTCGTCGGCGGGTTCTGCACGACGTACTTCTCCTGGCGCTGGGTCTTCGCCGGCGAGGTCGTGCTCGTGCTCGCGATCCTGATCCTCGCGCGCCGGATCTCGGACGCGCCGCCGGAGACGCGGCCGCACCTCGACCTGGTCGGGGCGGTGCTCTCGGCGTTCGGTCTCGGCGTCCTCGTCTACGGGGTCCTCCGCTCGAGCGAGTGGGGCTGGATCCACCCGAAGCCGGACGGACCTTCCTGGGGCGGGATCTCGCCGACGGTGTGGCTGGTATTGATCGGCCTCTTCGTCATCTGGCTGTTCTTCCGCTGGGAGGGGCGGCGCGTGGCCCAGGGCGAGGAGCCGCTCGTCCGGCCGGAGATGCTGCGGAACCGGCAGCTGACTGGCGGGCTGATCATGTTCTTCTTCCAGTACCTGGCGCAGGCCGGCCTCTTCTTCGTGGTCCCGCTCTACCTCTCCGTCTGCCTCGGGCTCTCGGCGCTGGCGACGGGTGCGCGGCTGCTGCCGCTCTCGGTCACCCTGCTGCTGGCGGCCATCGGGATCCCGCGCGTGTTCCCGAAGGTCTCGCCCCGGCTGATCGTCCGCGTCGGCCTGCTCGCGCTCCTGGCGGGGACGGTCGTGCTCCTCGCGACCCTGGACCGCGACTCGGGGCCGGAAGCGGTCTTCGTGCCGATGCTGCTCGTCGGGCTCGGGATCGGCGCGCTCGCCTCGCAGCTCGGCGCCGTCACGGTCTCGGCCGTCCCGGACGACCAGAGCCCGGAGGTCGGCGGCGTCCAGAACACGATGACGAACCTCGGCGCCTCGCTCGGGACCGCCGTCGCCGGCTCGATCCTGATCGCCGCGACCTCGTCGGCGTTCCTGACGAACATCCAGCACAATCCGTCGATCCCCGACTCGGTCAAGTCACAGGCGCACGTGAAGCTCGCCGGCGGCGTCCCCTTCGTCTCGGACGCCGACGTCAAGAAGGCGCTGGACAAGGCCGGCGCGAACGACCAGACGACCGAGCAGGCGCTCGACGCGTACAAGGGCGCACGGATCGACGGGCTGAAGTCGGCGCTCTCGATCCTCGCGGTGCTCGTCCTCGCCGGGCTGTTCTACGCCCAGCGCATCCCGTCCACGCAGCCCGGAGCGGCCGAGACGTGACCGAGAACGTCGCGCTCCCGGGTCGAGCGCCGGCCGCGGCCGTGGGGATGTCCCCGCGGCGGATGTTGATCCCGCTCGCGCTCGCTCAGTTCATCTGCAGTTTCGCCGGCTCGAACATGAACGTGATGATCAACGACATCAGCAACGACCTGAACACGACGGTCAAGGGCGTCCAGACCGCGATCACGTTGTTCCTGCTGATCATGGCGATCCTGATGATCCCGGGCAGCAAGCTGACCGACCGCTGGGGGCGGAAGCGCTGCTTCAACCTCGGGCTCGCGCTCTACGGCGTCGGCGCGATCCTGAGCGCTGTCGCGCCCGGGCTCGGCGTCCTGATCCTCGGGAACTCGGTCTTCGAAGGAGTCGGGACGGCGCTGCTGATCCCGCCCGTCTACATCCTGACGACGATCGCCTTCGAGGACACGACCTCGCGCGCGAAGGCGTTCGGCGCGATCAACGGCGCCGCCGGGATCGGCGCCGCGACGGGTCCGCTGATCGGCGGGCTGATCGCGACTTACATCAGCTGGCGCGGCGCGTTCGTGTTCCAGGCGCTCGTGATCGTGGTGATCATCCTCCTCGGACGGCGGATCGTCGATCCGCTGGCCCCCGACCCGAGCCGCCCGTTCGACGTCGTCGGCGCCGTCCTCTCCGGGGCCGGACTGTTCTTCCTCGTCTTCGGGATCCTGCAGATCGGGACGCGCAACGCGCTCGCGATCGCGTTCGGCGTGATCGGCGCGATCTTCCTGCTCGCGTTCTTCCTCTTCATCCGGCGCGAGGAGCGGCAGGGCAAGGAGCCGCTGCTCTCGACCGCCCTGTTCAGGAACCGGACCGCGAATCTCGCGCTCGTGACCCAGAACGTCCAGTGGCTGCTCCTGATGGGGACGGCGTTCGTCGTCTCCGTCTACCTGCAGGAAGTCCGCGGCTACAACCCGATCAAGACCGGCCTCGTGTTCACGGCGGCGACCGTGGGGCTGCTGCTCTCGTCGCTCGGCGCGGGACGCTTCGCGCGGCGGCGGACTCAGAAGACGCTGATCGTGGGGGGCTTCGTGATCGCCCTCGCCGGAATCGTGCTCCTGATCCCGCTGGTCGTCCTCTGGAAGAACGTCGCCGCCTTCTTCCCGGGCCTCTTCCTGTTCGGCGTCGGGACGGGGCTGATGCTGACGCCGTCGGTCAACGTCGTGCAGTCGGCGTTCCCGGAGGACCAGCAGGGCGAGATCTCCGGGCTCTCGCGCAGCGTCTCGAACCTCGGCTCCTCGCTCGGGACGGCGATCGCGGGGACGATCCTCATCTCGGCGGTGGCGCTCGGGAACAGGTCCTATGCGTGGGCGATGGTCGCGGTCGCGATCGCCGGGGCGATCGGCCTCTTGGCGGCGATCCTGCTCCCGGGCGGCCGCGGAGCCAAGGCGGCCGAGGCGGCGTAGCGGCTCGCCTTCGCGCCGGGCCGGGAGAGGGTAAAGCCGTGCGCCTAGCCGTCCTCGCTCTGGTCGGCGCCGCCGCGGTCGGGCTGCCGGCGATCGCCCGCGCCGACAGCGCCCAGGAGCAGCAGCTCGCCGAGCGCTACGCGCCGGTGGTGCGGGTCGTCTCCCACACCTCGTGCCCCCCCGGCGAGCCCTACCTTCCGATCGACGTCGACGTGCTCTTCGACGAGCCGACGGTCGCCTTGCGCGGGCCGTGGGGCGGAGGCGACCTCGTCAAGATCGCGCCCAGCGCCGACGACCTCGCCAAGGGCCTCTGGGAGTACCACCTCGACTTTCCGGGGAACCCGCTCGACCCGGGTTGCGAATACCTGCGCTGGGAGCGCCGGATCACCGGGAGCACGGAGCCGGCGGTATACGCCCACGTCGCGCGCGACCCGGAGCATCCCGACAAGCTGGCGCTGCAGTACTGGTTCTTCTACGTCTTCAACGACTGGAACAACCTCCACGAGGGCGACTGGGAGATGATCCAGCTCGTCTTCGATACCGGCTCGGTCGCCGGGGCGCTGAAGCAGGCGCCGGCCGAGATCGGCTACAGCCAGCACGAGGGAGCCGAGCGGGCTGCGTGGACCGACGACAAGCTGGAGCGTCTCGGCGGCACCCATCCCGTCGTCCACCCGGCCGCCGGCTCGCACGCGAACTTCTTCGGCGAGGCGCTCTACCTCGGCAGCTCCGCCCAGGAAGGCGTCGGCTGCGACGACACCCGCGGCCCGACCTTCGACGTCCACCCGGTCGTGCGCTCGATCCCGAGCGACACGGCGAAGGCCGACCAGCGCTTCCCGTGGATCGCCTTCGAGGGGCGTTGGGGCGAGTTGCGACCGGCGTTCTTCAACGGGCCGACGGGCCCGAACCTGAAGAGCCAGTGGACGGCGCCGATCGCCTGGTCGGAGGGCTGGCGCACCCGGAGCTACACAGTGCCCGGCGGCAGCGCGTTCGGCCCTGCCGCGACGAGCTTCTTCTGCCGCGCCGTCGGCGGCGGCTCGGTCGCGGTCGTCCAGCTCGTCGACCATCCGTTCGAGTTCACCGTCGTGCTCGGTGTGCTGGCGCTGGCGCTGATCTTCCTGCTCTCGCGCACGACGTGGCGGCCGTCTGCTCCGCTCCATGTCGGTCGCCGACGGGCGTGGGGGCAGATCCTCGCGGCGTCCGGCCGCATGTACGTGAAGCGGATCGGGCTCTTCGTCGGGATGGGCGTCCTCTTCGTGCCGATCTCCCTGCTCGTGGCGCTGCTGCAGGCGCTCGTCCTCCACGCGACGAGCGTGCTCGGCGTCCAGACCGGTGGCGAGACGAACGGCGTGCTCGCGCTCGTCGTGCTCACGATCGGGACGGCGCTGACGCTGCTCGGGCTCGGGCTCGTCCAGGCGGCCGCGGCCCGCGCGCTGGTGGAGCTCGACGCCGGAAGAGCGGTCGGCCCGCTCCGCGCCTACCGGCTGGCGCTCGACAGCGTCGCCCCGCTCTTCGGCGCGCTCCTGCTCGCGACCCTGGTCGTGTCGCTGGCCGCGAGCTCGATCTACCTGCTCCCGATCGGCATCTGGCTCGCCGGCCGCTGGGCGCTGATCGCGCCGGTGATCGAGCTCGAATCCGCCTCCGCGCTCGGGGCGCTTCGCCGCAGCGGACGCCTCGTGCGGGGCCGCTGGCTCAAGGTGGCGACGATCATCGTCGCCGGCGCTGCCATCGTGCTCCTGGCGGGGCCGATCATCGGCATGCTGCTGATCCTGGGAACGAACGCGCCGTTCTGGCTGGTCAACGTGATCGCCGGGATCGTCTATGCGGTCACGATGCCGTTCGTCGCCCTCACGACCGCCTACGTGTACTTCGACGCGCGAGCCCGGACCGAGCTGGCCGCCGAGCAGATCGGCCCCGTCCTGCCGGCGGAGATCGAGCTCGCGTGAACGGGTCTCCGCTGGAGTCGCTCGGAGTCGAAGAGGCGCTCGAGCACATCAACATCCCGAGCTACCTGATCGACACGGCGGGGGTCGTCCGCTGGCTCAATCCGGCCGCGCGGCTGGTGGTCGGCGACGTCCGGGGCCGACAGTTCACGTCGGTCGTCGCGCCGGAGGACACGCGTCGTGCCCGCGAGGTGTTCGCGCGCAAGGTCGTCGGCTCGGCGGAGGTCACCGACGCCGCCTTCACTGTGATCGACACGGGCGGGAACCGCGTCGCGGTCGAGGTGAGCTCCGTCCCCGTGTCGCACGGAGATCACGTGGTCGGCGTCTTCGGCCAGGTCTCCGATCTCGTCGAGGAGCCGCACCCGCATCCCGACCTCCACCTGACGCCGCGCCAGTCGGAGGTGCTCAAGCTGCTCGAGGAGGGCCGTTCGACGACCCAGATCGCGAGCGAGCTGAGCCTCAGCACGGAGACGGTTCGCAACCACGTGCGCCACCTGCTGCGCGCGCTCGGGGCGCACTCGAGGCTCGAGGCGGTCGCGATCGCGACCCGCGCGCACTGAGCTCAGTGGCTGACGGCCAGCTTCAGCCCGACGAGCACGATTCCCAGGCTGACGTTCCCGGCGACGACCGCGATCGTGCCGAGCAGGCCGAGCCGCTCCACGCGCGCGACGATGATTCCCTCCGCCGCGAGCACGATCAGGCCGAGGACGAAGGCGACCCACACCGCCGTTCGCGTCGAGAGGACTCCCAGCGCGCCGAGCACGAGGGCCGCGACCGGCGGCACGGCGGCCTCGATGATCGAGGCCTCGCGGCGGGCGATCCGGCGCAGCTCGGCGAAGGAGAGATGCTGGTCCTGCGCGACGCCGTGCGCGAGCGCGTGTGCGTAGACGTGGGCGAGCCAGAACGCGAACGTCGTCGCGACGACCAGCGCCGCGATGTGGCCCGCGCCGTCCGGGTAGGCGCGGGCGCCGGCGACGATCACTGCGAGGACGACGATCGTCCCGTAGATGTAGCCGCCGAGCCGCTCGCCCATGGCGACGCGCCCGATGCGCCGGTGAACGCCGTCGGTCACGCGCGCATCATCGCGTTCGCGCCCGACGTTGGCATCCGGCGACTCTGCGAGCGTAGCCGGGGATGAACGAGCCACGCCGGCGCCGCCGCGGGTTCAACTGGCGCGAGCGCACGCAGCGGGCGGTCGCGAACCGCCGCGTCTTTCCGTTCCTGATGCTGACGACCGCCGGGCTCGGGGCGCTTTCCGGCTTCGTCGTCACGCTGGTCGACCACAAGGACTTCCCGACCTTCGGGGTCGGCGTCTGGTGGGCGATCGTCACCCTCGGCACGGTCGGCTACGGGGACGTCGTCCCGCACACGGCCTGGGGTCGAGTCGTCGGAAGCCTGGTGATCGTTGTCGGGGTGACGTTCCTCTCGTTCCTGATCGCGACCGTGACCTCGTACTTCGTCGCCGCCGAGGAGGCGGAGGCCTCGGCGGAGGAGCAGGAGCTGCGCGCGCGCGAGGTGGCGGATTCGCTCGCGGCTTTGCGGCGGATCGAGGAGCGGCTGAGCGCGATCGAGGCGAAGCTCGGCGACTGACGCTCAGGCGGTCAGCCCGGCGATCCCGTTGCGGATCAGCGCGGCCGCGAGCAGGACGACGATCACGGCCGCGACCGTCCGTGCGTTCCGTTCGAGCCAGCCGCGGACTCGGTTGAGCAGCCGCTCCGCCCACTCGCGCGCGACGAGCAGGAGCACGAGGAAGACGAGCAGCGGCAGCAGCGACACGACCGCGAAGAAGACCCAGTCGACGACGTACTGCGCCGCGCTCGGATTGAGCTCCGAGATGTTCTTGAGCGCGATCGGGATGAAGGCGCCGGGGTTGGCGAGCGCCGCGCCGGCGCCGACGATCGCGATCGCGGGCGAGGAGGCGACCTTCTGCATCTGGGAGATCGCGTCCGCGGTCCGCTTCGGGTTCGGCGGCTTCCGGAGGCGGACGACGACGAACGCGATCAGCAGCACGCCGGCGACGACGTCGACGATCGACACCCATGTCTTCGGCGTCCCGGGACTCGGATCGGCTGCGGCGTTCCCGAGCACGAACGCGGCGAGGACGCCGATCCCGAGCGTCGCGCCGAGGGCGCCGAAGTAGAACCAGAGACCGGTCCGCAGCGGCCGGTCGCCGAGCACGAGCACGAGCACCGAGAAGGTGAGCGTCGTCGGCGAGACCATCGCCGCGAGCGCGGTCAGCGCCAGCTCGGTGTCGATCCAGCCCAAACGAGCCTAGTTCGCCGGGGCGTCGGCGCCGGCCCGCTTCGCCGCCTTCCTCGCCTCGCGCGCGGCTTTCTGCTCTGCGGCCTTCTCCTTCGCGCCGGCGTAGGAGGTCTGCACGAGCTCCTTCCCGCCGGTCCAGCCGAACACCCAGACCATGAGGATGATCGCGTAGATGATGTTCCACGCCGTCGTCACCAGCTGCTGCGCGACGGAGTAGGCGGTCGCGGTCGTCGCGTCGGTGACGCCGTTCAACGAGGCGACGTTGAACGCCTGGTTGACGCCCGCGCCGCCCGGCGTGACCGAGGTCACGTTCGCGATCGAGTTCCCGCCGCAGAGCCGCATCAGCGTGTCGAAGGTGACCGGGATGTCGTAGGCGGCGAGGAAGACCGCCATCACGGCGAGGCTCGCGATCCAGCCGAGCAGCGACGGGGTGAAGACCCAGAGGAAGTACTTCCGCGGCTCCGCGAGGATGCCGCCGCCCTCCTTCGCCTCGCCCCACCACTTGACGACCCTCGGCCAGAAGGCCCGCAGCACCAGATAGATCAGCAC
>JBPYFE010000103.1:0-17070 GCA_051986525.1 Gaiellaceae bacterium | reverse complement strand
CGGCCGTCGAAGGCGGAGCCGACGCGGTCGAGCTCGGGTTCCCGTTCTCGGATCCGCTCGCGGACGGGCCGGTGATCAGGCGCGCGGCCGAGCGCGCACTCGCGCAAGGGATGCGGACGCGGGAGTGCCTCGCCTGCCTGGAGGCGACCCGCGCGCGCGTCGATGTGCCGCTGATCCCGATGACCTACGCCTCGTTGCTCGAGGCGTACGGCTACGAGCGCTTCGACCGCGACCTCCGCTCGGCCGGCGGGACGAGCATGATCGTCGCCGACCTGCCCGTGGACGCTCGGCCCGAACTCCGGCGCGTGCAGCTCGTGGCGCCGACGTCGACCGACGAGCGGATCGCCCTAGCGGCCGAGCGGACGGACGGCTGGCTCTACCTCGTCACGCTGACCGGGACGACCGGAGCGCGCGGCGACCTCTCCCCCGCGCTGGCCGGGCTCGTCGCGCGTGCGAGAGCGGGGACCGAGGTCCCGCTTTATGCGGGCTTCGGGATCTCGACGCCGGAGCAGGCGCGCGCCGCGGCCGAGCTCGCAGACGGCGTCGTCGTCGGCTCGCGTGCGGTCGCGGTCGCGGAGGAAGGCCCTGCTGCCCTGCGCGACTACGTCTCGTCGCTGCGCGCGGCGCTGCCCACAGCTGCGCGCACCTGAAGGACCGCGGCGCCCTCGAGGCCGCGCCGCAGCTGCTCGAGCGCCGCGTTCGCCTGCTCGAGCGGAAACACGGTCACATGCGTCCGCACCGGCACCTGCGGCGCCAGCGCGAGGAACTCCTCGCCGTCGCGGCGCGTCAGGTTCGCGACCGAGCGGACCGACCGCTCCTCCCACAGGAGCTCGTACGGAAAGGACGGGATCTCGCTCATGTGGATGCCCGCGCAGACGACGACGCCGCCCTTGGCGAGCGCGCGCAGCGCGACGGGAACCAGCGCGCCGACCGGAGCGAAGACGATGGCCGCGTCGAGTTCCTCCGGCGGCGTCGCGTCCGAGTCCCCGGCCCACTCGGCGCCGAGCTCGCGCGCGAACGCCTGCCCCTCGTCGTCGCCCGGGCGTGTGAAGGCGAAGACGCGGCGGCCCTCGTGCCGGGCGACCTGCGCGACGATGTGCGCCGAGGCGCCGAACCCGTAGAGGCCGAGCCGCTCCGCGTCGCCGGCGAGGCGCAGCGAGCGAAAGCCGATCAGCCCGGCGCAGAGAAGCGGCGCCGCCTCGACGTCGCCGTAGCCGTCCGGCAGCGGCAGGCAGAAGCGCTCGTCGGCGACGACGAGCTCGGCGTAGCCGCCGTCGAGGTCGTAGCCGGTGAAGCGCGCGCGGTCGCAGAGGTTCTCGCGGCCGCTGCGGCAGTAGCGGCAGTCGCCGTCCGTCCAGCCGAGCCACGGGATCCCGACCCGACGGCCGTCGCCGACGACCGTCCCCACGATCTGATGGCCGGGCACCAAGGGCAGCTTGGGCCTCGGCAGCTCGCCGTCGACGATGTGCAGGTCGGTGCGGCAGACGCCGCATGCGTGCACCTCGACGAGCAGCTGGCCGGGCCCCGGGCGCGGCTCCGGAAGCTCGGCGGCACTGAGCTCGGCGCCCGTCCGGTCCAGCACCATCGCGCGCATCTGCCTATCCTGCCGAGGATGCTGCGCTCGGCGTTCGCGCTCGCGATCCTCTCGCTCGTGCTCGTCCCTGCGGCGGCCGCGGACGTCCTCGGCACCGCGCAGGTGCGCACGCCTGCGGGCGGGCTCCTCGCCGCGGCGAGGCCCGGCTCGTTCAGCTATCCGCAGGACGGCTCGATCGTCTCGATCCGAAAGGTCGTGACGACGCCGAAGAAGGTCGAGCTCGTCGGCGTCTCGATGCTCGGCGACCGCGTCCACGCCGACCGGGTCCTACTCCTGCACAACCACGCCGCCCGGATCGAAGGGCTCGTCGTCGACGGCCTGCTCCGCGACGCCCGGCCGAACGCGCTCTACGCGCTCGACTCCTCGACCTACCTCGTCGTCAGCCAGAAGGCCGTGATCGGCAAGAAGCACGGCTTCGTCGGGCTGCGCCTGACCGTCTCACGCGGCTACCCCGGGCTGCCGTACGGCGCCGAGATCCTCGTCGGTCTGCGCGAACGCGGTCACAGCGGCGGCTCCGCGCAGCTCGCGAGCCGGGTGACGGCGCAGGCCGGGCCGTGGGCCGCGCTCGGCTTCGACGCGGCGCCGTCGATCGCCGGCCTCCCCGTCGTGAGCGAGCCGCTCGGCTACGACTTCCTCCCGCCCGCGAGCGGGATCGGCGGCCGCGCCGTCGCGCTCGCGGCGCAGTTCCTCGGCACGCCCTATCTCTGGGGCGGCGCGAGCCCGATGACCGGCTTCGACTGCAGCGGCCTGACGATGTACGTCTACGGGCGGCTGGGCATCCACCTCGACCACTACACCGGCGACCAGATCCACGAGGGGACTCCGGTCCCGCCCGCGCAGCTGGCGCCCGGCGACCTGGTCTTCTTCGACGGGAACGCGTTCGGCGTCCCCGGCCACGAGGGGATGTACGTCGGCGGCGGCATGTTCATCCAGGCCCCCCACACCGGCGACGTCGTCAGGATCTCGCCGCTCGCGTCGTACGCGAACCGCTACGTCGGCGCCGTCCGGCCGTACTAGCGGCCGCGGCGCTGCTGCCGCTGCATCTTCTCCATCGCGCGCCGTTGCTGGCGGTTGACGGGCTCCGGCATCGCGCCCTGCTCGCCGGCGGCCTCGAGGTAGGCGCGCCGCTCCGCCGCGCTCAGCCGTGACAGCGCCGCCTGGGCGCGCTGCGGATCCTTCGTCGCGCCCGCACGCTCGAGCTTCTCGAGAGCGCTCGCGGCGTCCGGGTTCTGACGGGCGAGCGCAGCGCGCGAGGCCTTCATCATCAGCCCGCGCACGCCCGGGATCCTCGCCAGCCCGCGCATGATCGGCCGCGCGTACTTGCCGCCGCGGAACCGCGCCAGCAGCGAGAGGATGCCGAGCAGCAGCACGAGCGCGGCGAGGATGAAGAGCGGGATGAAGAAGAGCCACACGGCCGCGGAATCGTAGCGCGGCTATCCGCCGTTCCAGCCGCGGAAGACCTCGAGCAGCCGCGCCTCGGCCTCGGGCGGAACGTCGTCGGGCGTCAGCGAGCCGGTCAGCTCGATCGTGCGGCGCATCTGCTCGACGTACTCGTGGCAGCCGGTGCAGCGCGCGATATGGGCATCGAACTCGGCACGCGCCTCGTCCGACAAGGCGCCTTCGACGTAGTCGGTCACCAGCTCGACGAGCTCCTGGCAACTCAGACTTGTGGCGCTTGCCGTCGTCATGCGTCCTCCGCGAGGTAGTCCTCCAGCGCCCGGCGCACCTTCGAGCGCGCGCGGTGGAGGAGCACCCTTTGATTGGTCTCGCTGATGTCCAGAGCGTTACGCGCCTCCTCCGCGCTCCAGCCCTCGACGTCGCGCAGGCTGATCACGGCGCGCTGAGAGGGCGGCAGCGCCTCGATCGCGCGCGCGATCACGTCGCGCGTCTCGCCGGCGAGCAGCCGCTCCTCGGGCCACGGCGTCGGCTTCGAAGCCCAGTGGCCGGGCGCACGCTCGTGGTCGGCCGGGAGGAACCGCTCCGGCTCGACCGAGGGCTCCGGGACCGAGCCGGGACGCTCCAGCGCCGAGAACGGAATCGTCCGCCCCTCGCGCACGCCGCGGGTCTTGGCGATGTTCGTCAGGATCCGGAAGATCCACGTCTTCAGCGACGAGCGCGCCTCGAAGCGGTCGATCCCGTTGAGAACGGCGAGCCAGGTCTCCTGCACGACCTCTTCGGCCACGGCCCGATTCGGCACGTAGATCAGCGCGACGCGCAGCAGCGACGAGTGGTAGGAGCGCATCAGCTCGAGGAAGGTGTTCTCGTCGCCGGCGCGGAGCCCGTCGACGAGCCGCATGTCCTCGGCGGAGAGCGCCTGGGCCACGCTGCGACTGTAACGGCCGCGGAAAAGGCGGAGACTGGGCAGGACGACGAGGAGGTGCGATGGACGCGGGCTACGACTACGACCTGATCGTGATCGGCTCCGGCTCGGCGGCGCGCGACGGCGCGAACCGCGCCGCGAGCAGGTACGGGGCGCGCGTCGCCTTGATCGAGCGCGAGCGCTGGGGCGGGAGCTGCCCGAACGTCGCCTGCAGCCCGACGAAGGCGTACCTCGTCGCCGCCGGCCTCGCGCACGCGATCGACGAGCTGGCGCCGGCGGTCGGGATCGAGGCCGGCCCGGCGACCGTCGACCTCGCGCAGGTCCGAGCGTGGAAGGAGTCACTGAAGAAGCCGCAGACGCAGTGGGTCGCCGACCTGCGCGCGGCGGGCTTCGACACCTACGACGGGACGGCCTCGTTCGTCGACCGGCAGACCGTTCGCGTCTGTGAGAGGGAGCTGAGGGCGCCGCGCGTGCTGATCGCGACGGGCTCGCGAACCGCCGTGGCGCCGATCGACGGAGTCGAGTCGGTCGACTGGCTCGACCACGTCAGCGCGCTCGAGCTGGAGGAGGTGCCGCCGTCGCTGCTCGTCGTCGGCGCGGGCGCGGTCGGGCTGGAGCTCGCGCAGGTGTTCTCGCGCTTCGGCTCTCAGGTGACCGTCGTCGACGCCCTCGACGAGATCGCGCCGCGCTCTGACGAGCACGCGGCGCTGGAGCTCCGGCGGGCGCTCGAAGCGGAGGGGATCTCCTTCCACCTCGCGAGCTACGTCACGGGGATCGAGGAGCGCGACGGACGGCAGGTCGCCACGGTCGTGCCGCGGAACGGCGGCATCGAGCAGGAGGTCGAGCTCGACCGGCTCCTGCTCGCGTCGGGCCGGCGGCCCAACGTCGAAGAGCTCGGCCTCGAAGCGGCGGGGGTCGAGACCTACGAGCTCGGGATCGCGGCCGACGGCCGGATGCGGACGAACGTCGAGGGGATCTGGGCGGTCGGCGACGTCAACGGCCAGGCGCAGTTCACGCCCGTCGCGCAGTACCAGGCGCGGATCGCGGTCGACGACATGTTCGGCGCGGAGGATGCCCGCGAGGCCGACTACTCCGTGCTGCCGACTGCGATCTTCACGGATCCGGAGCTCGCCGCTGTGGGCATGACCGAGATGGAGGCGGAGGAGCTCGGCCGGGGCGCGGAGTCCGTCGTCCATCCGCTGACGGCGGTCAAGCGCGCCGCGCTCGTGGGCGCGCGATTCGGGCTGTTCAAGATCGTCTTCGACCGCGACTCGCGCCGAGTTCTCGGCCTGCACGTCGTCGCGCCGGAGGCGAGCGAGGTCGTCCAGGGGCTGTCGGTGGCGGTGCGGCTCGGCGTCACCGTCGACGAGCTCGCGGCGGCGCACCACACGTTCCCGACGATCGGGGAAGGCGTAAAGGCGGCGGCCGAGAAGGCGGAGCGGATCAGCCGGTCGGCGGCGGCGGCGCGAGCTGCTGCCAGCTCACCGTAAGGCATCGCTTGCGATGCCGTCTCAAAGGCGGCGCGGGCTTTGCCCGTGCCGCCGTCTAAACCCGGCCAGTCAGCCCGTCGGCGGCGCGAGCTGCTGCCAGCTCACCGTGAACGACCCGCCGTCGGGGCCGAGCACGCCGGGGATGGCGTTGGCGCCGGCCTGGGACGGGTGCGCGGGGTCGTTCAGGTCGCCGTGGAGCTCGATCGACGTCGAGGCCCACTTCGGATCCGAGATCCGGCCGCGGTGCCCCCTGGCCGAGGCCGAGCCGTGCGAGAAGTCGACCGTGCCGAAGTTCGTCAGCGGCAGCGTCGAGCAGTTGCCGGTGTAGTCGCAGCCGGTCGGCGCCTCGGCGATCCACTCCGCCGAGGTCAGGTCGGGCCGCCGCATCTTCAGCTTCTTCGTGAACAGCTTCCCGGTCGAGACGTCCTTGAGCCTGATCCAGACGGCCGGCTTGACGACCGCGACGGTCGCGGAGACGAGGTCGCCGGGCCGGATGCGGAGCTTCAGGTTGACGGGCGGAGCCGGGTAGAGCTCGTACCAGGCGACGTACGAATCGACCGCGGCGAAGCTGCAGTTCGCCTGCGTGCCCGTCTGCTCGACGGCGAACGAGCCGCTCGAGAAGCCGCCCAGCCCGACCCAGAAGGCCGAATACGTCGGGCCGCCGACGCAGCTCGCCGCCGGCTGGACCCACCGTCCAGTCACGCTCGCGAACGGACGCGCGGACGCGGTCGCGTAGCCGGCCCAGTTGGTGCTGACCTCGCCGCCGTTGCGCGCGCCGCTCGCCGCGCCCCAGACGTTCGCACGCGCGGACGCAGGACCTGCGAGCGCCGTCACTGTCGCAGCGACGGCCATTACTCGACCCCAAGTCACTGACGCAGTCTGCCTGGTTTTTCTGAAAACGGAATGAAAATCAACCGCCGGTCTTCGAGAAGTGCTGGTAGTCGGGCGACGCCGTCCAGCGTCCGCCCCACTGCCACCCGCGGCTCGCGAACGCGCTCACGAGCACGCCGCCCCTGACGGCCATGCCCGGGCGGACCGCGGCGCGGTCGAGGTAGCGCCGCCCGCTGCTCGGATGCACGCGGCCGCCTTCGAGGTACGGGTTCTCGACCGGGTCGACGTCGATCGCCTCGCCGTAGGCGTGGACCGACCAGCGCCGCGGCCCGGGCGCGACGGCGTAGCGGCAGTTGAAACCGGCCGTGTTGTCGGCTGCGAGCGAGCGTTCGTCGTCGCCGCCGTAGGCGTCGACCGGCCGCATCCGCCGCAGCGGAAACCGCGCCGCGTAGAGACGCCGGAAGATCGCGACGACGTCGGGGACGACGCGCTGGCTGACGATCAGCGCGCCCGTGTGAGCCTGCCCGTCGAAGCCCCAGAACGTGAGCCGCACGCGCCGGAGCTCCGCCGGACCGACCGGGCAGCCTCGGTGCCAGGAGTAGGGCAGCTGAGTCGCGGCGACGCGCGAGACCGAGCTTGCGAACGGCGGCGCGTGCACCGTCGTCGCGGCCATGATCGCCAGCAGGACGAGCTTCATCTCCGCGTAGTCTGCAGGCCATGCTGCGAGGGGTCGCCGTCGCCGTGTGCGTGCTGCTCGTCGCCGTCGCTCCGGCGGCGGGCGGCCGGCGTGGCGCGTCCGTCTGCGCCCCGTCGCTCGCGAACGACCTCGCCGACACGGGCTCGGCGACGCAGCTGATCACCGTCGTCGCCCGGACGTCGCGCTCGACGAGCGGCTCGCTGCGGCTTTGGCGCAAGAGCGGCGGATGCTGGATCTCGGCCGGCGGCCCGTGGACCGCGCACCTCGGCTTCAACGGCGTCTCGGAGAGCAAGCGCGAAGGGGACAAGCGGACACCGGCCGGAGCCTTCGGGATCCAGCCGGTCATGTACGGCATCGACGCGAACCCCGGCGTTCGCTATCCGTACCGGCGGATCCATTGCGGCGACTGGTGGGTGGAGGATCCGCGCTCGCCCTTCTACAACCGCTTCCACCACGTCCGCTGCGGCTCGAAGCCGCCGTTCCGGATCACCAGCGAGGACATGTCCAAGTCGCCGATCTCGTACAGCCATCTCGCCGTGATCGACTACAACACCCACCCGATCGTCCCCGGGCGCGGGTCGGGAATCTTCCTCCACGTCAGCGCAACCGGCGGCCCGACCCTCGGCTGTGTCAGCCTGGCCCGCGGCGAGCTCGTGGCGACGCTGCGCTGGCTGCGCCCCGAGGCGGCGCCGGAGATCGTGATCGGAACGGCGGCGCGGATCCGCGGCTACTGACGGGCGGCCGGTCGACCTACGGCCGCGTCCAGCCGAAGTCGCGGTCGAGGAGGTCGTACAGTCGGCGGTTCGGCTCCTCGAACTCGCGGGCGAGGCGGGCACGCGTCGCCTCTGCCATCGCGGCGTACTCCTGCTCGTAGACGCGCGGGTACGTCTCCAGCCCGCGAGCCGGGACGCCGAGGAACTCGAGCACGCGCCCGTACGTGCCCCCGGTGTCCGCGGCGAGCTCCTCGCTCGCGAGCACGAGCAGCCGGTCGCGAGGAAAGACTGCGAGCCAGCGCTCGAGCTGCTCCGCGTAGCGGCCGCGCGCGATGTAGGTGTGGTCCCACCAGGCTTGGCTGAAGTAGCCGGGCTCGCGCGCCGTCCGCTCCTCCTCGCCGCGCGTTCGCTCCGGCTCCGCATCGAGCGCCTGCTCGAACGAGAGCGGCTCGCGGCCGAGCGCGACCTCGTGGTGGTAGTGGGAGAGCGCGCGGTCGACGGGATCGCGCAGGAGCACGATCAGGCGCGCGTCCGGAACCGTCGAGCGCACGCGCTCGGGCGCGAGCGGATGGAAGAGATAGCCCGGGCTCGCCTCGCCGACGCGCCGCCCGCCCGAGCGAAGCGGAAAGTGCCCGCGATACCAGCGGACGCCGCGGCCGTAGTGACGGTCGAAATAGCTGACCTCCTTCCAGGACGGGCCGGTCACCTGCGGATGCCAGCGCAGGTACGCGTACAGCGCCGTCGTCCCCGCCTTCTGCGCGCCGAGGATGAGGAAGTCCGGCAGCGGACGCGCGAACGAGGTCGTGCGTCCGAACGTCCAGACTGCGTTCCGCAGGACGACGCGCGCGGGACGCGGGATCCGCGGGATCCGCTCGGCCGGGAGGCGCCTCAGCTGTAGCCGAGCTCGCGGAGCAGCGCGCCCGCCTCACGTTCGACGTCGGCGACCTGCTCCTCGGTGAGATCCCGTTGCCAGCGGCCGATCGAGCGCGTGTGCGCGGACGCGAACGCCTCGGCGAGCGGCGCCGGATCCGCGTCGAGCCGCTCGGCCATCCGCGCCGCCGTCGCCTCGGGATCGCGGGCGAGCTCCTCGTAGCGCAGCTCGAACGTCGACCCGGCCGGCGCGGCGCGGGCCGCGCTCACGTAGCACCTCCACGTCCAGGCCGCGCGCGTCGCCTCGCTGGCCTGCTCGAACTCGGCGCGGCGCTCGGGCTCGACCCAGGGCCGCGCGTGGGCCCCGTAGCCGTGGCCGGCGTCGTCGCGGCCGCCCTGGCGCTCGCGAAGCCAGCCCTTCTCGAGCAGCGAGCAGACGACGTCGCGCCCGTCCCGGACGATGTGCAGGACCGTCGCCTGCTCGTAGGCTCGAACGGCCGCGCCGACGACCCAGACGAGCTCCGGCGTCTGCTCCACCGCGCGGAGGTTGCGCACCATGCTCAGCCGCCGCACACGTTCGAGCGTGGCCCGCAGCTCGAAGGCGGCCTCGGCCTCCGGAACTCGCATCCAGCGGGCGATCGACGCCTTCACCGGCCGAACCTCGCCGAGGTCGACGAAGCCCGGCTGCGACCCGACCGCTCCGCCCAGGAACGTCGTCCCCGAGCGCGGCGAGCCCACGACGAAGACCGCCCGCTCGGTGGCGAGCTCCGGGTCGTCCCCGCTGTCACGCCAGCCGCGAGGGGCGACCTGCGCGATCGTACGGCCGTAAAGGCCAGCCTGCCGGATGACGTTCACGCTCTTAGAGCTTACGCACGGCGATCCCTCGTTCGGGCCAGTCGGGCCCTCCAGCGGCGAAGGCGAAACGCCGATCTTGGCTTCTGGCGTGTCTGCGGCCACACGACGCACCTGGGCGCTCGAGCGCTCGCTCACCCTGCTGCGGGTCTTCCTGATCGCGAGCGCAGCGATCCTGCTCGCCGGCGCCCTTCTGCTTTCGAGCGTTCTCAGCAGCCGCCTCCGCGAGCAAAAGATCGCAGACGCGCGCACGAGCCTGACGCAGTACGTCGACGGCGTCCTGCGCCCCGAGCTCGTCGACGGCAACCGCGTCGTCGTCCGCCGGAACCTGACGCGCCAGCTCGCGGCGGTGAGCCGCCGGCCCGACATCGTCACCGTCAAGGTCTGGCGCCTGAACGGCGTCCTCGCCTGGACGAACCGCGCGCGCTCGCGGATCGGGCGGCGCTTCGAGCTCGACGGGAACCTCGGCGTCTCGATGGAGCAGAACCGGTCGGTCGCGGAGATCGAGGTCCCGAACACCGAGGAGAACGCGGTCGAGCGGAGCCTCGGCTTCGGCCGGCTGCTCGAGGTCTACGCGCCGATCCGCAACGCGCGGGGCCGCGCGATCGGCGCCTACGAGATCTACGCCGACCCGAAGCCGACGGAGCGCGCGATCGCGGCGAACAACCACCTGATCTGGGGCGCGATCGCAGCGGTCTTCCTCGCCCTCTACCTCGCCCTCGCCGTGCTCGTGCGGACGGCGTCGCGCACGCTGCGCCGACAGGCGACGTCGCTCGAAGCCCGCTCGGCCGAGCTCACCGAGGCGTACGCCGTGCTCGAGCAGAACGCGCTGGAGGCCGTCGAGGCCCTGAACGCGACCGTCGACGCACGGGATCCCTACACCGCCGGCCACTCGCACCGCGTCCAGGAGATCGCGCTCGCGGTTGCCGACGAGCTCGGGATCTCGGGCAAGGAGCGGGAGGCGATCTCGCTCGCGGGCCTCTTCCACGACATCGGCAAGCTCGGCGTCCCGGACGCGATCCTGACGAAGCCGGCCCGGCTGACGAAGCAGGAGTACGAGCTGATGAAGCAGCACCCGACCGACGGCGCCGAGATCGTCGCCAAGTTCAGTCGCCTCGAGGACGCGGTGCCGATGATCCGGCACCACCACGAGCGCTGGGACGGCGCCGGCTACCCGGACCGCCTGACGGCGGAGGCGATCCCGCTCGGCGCCCGGGTCGTCGGCCTCGCCGACGCGTGGGACGCGATGACGACCGACCGGCCCTACCACCGCGCGCTCGAGCGGCACGAGGCCGAGCGCGAGCTCCACGACAACCGCGGCACGCAGTTCGCCCCGGCGGTGGTCGACGCGTTCTTCCGCGCCCTCGGCGAGGGCCGGATTCCCGACGCGGAGCCCGCCGTCTCGACCGGCGCGGTGCGAATCGCCGTTTGACCGGCGCCGATACCCCCCGTCCGAGGGATTCGCAGGGCCGGAGCCCGAGGGATGATCTGTGGGCGGCGGCTGCCGCGTACCTGCGATCAGGAGCCCGAATGCGGTTTCGGCGGAAACGCAAGACGAACGAGCTGAGCGGCGTCGGCGCGCTCGTCGGCGTCACCGAGCTGGTGCGCGGCGAGAACGATCTCCAGACGGTGCTCGCGCTGATCGCGCGCACGGTCGCGGGCACGCTCGGCTTCGGCACCGTCGTCGTCAACCTCTACCGCCACGCGTGGGACGACTTCTACGTCACGACCGTCTTCGGCGACGAGGACGTCCGCGAGGCGTTGCTCGGCAGCGCCTACGAGTGGGAGAGCTGGGCCCCGCTGCTCGACGACCGCTTCCTGCGCCACGGCGCCTACGTGATCAAGCACGGCGAGTTCGACTGGAGCACGGACGTCGGCGCGCGCTACGTGCCCGAGCGGTCGGTGCGCGAGCACCCGGACGCGTGGCAGCCCGACGACGAGGTCTTCGTCCCGCTCTACGGCGAGGGCGACGACCTGCTCGGGATCCTCTCCGTCGGCGACCCGATCTCCGGCATCCGCCCCTCCGACGAGGACCTGCAGCTCCTCGTGGCGCTGTCCGGCCACGCGGCGAACGCGCTAGCGGCCGCACAGGCGGCGCTCGTGCGCGAGCGGCACCGGGCGGCGCTCGAGCGGCTGATGGACATCTCCTCGCAGCTGACGAGGACGCTCGCGCCGGCCTCGATCCTGCAGTCCGTCTGCGACGGGATCGCCGAGGCGCTCGGCTTCCAGAAGGTCTGCGTCGACCTCCTCGGCGAGGACGCGGACTCTCTCGTCACCCAGGCCGCCGCGGGCTGGGGCGGCGACGACCCGCTGCTGCGCGAGAGCCTCTCGCTCCGCCAGATCTCGACCCTGTTCGACCCCGAGTTCGAGCGCTCCGGCTGCTACCTCGTCCCGAACGACGTCGCGCGCGAGCGGCTTTCGCAGAGCCAGGTGATCTACGAGTCGACCCAGAACGGACGCGGACCCCACGCCTGGAACCACCACTGGCTGGCGATTCCGCTGCACGACCCGCAGGGAGCGGCGATCGGGCTGATCTGGGCCGACGAGCCGGCCGACCGGCTGCTGCCGAGCGAGGAGCTGCTCCAGGCCCTGCGCGTGTTCGCGAACCAGGCGGCGAGCGCGCTGGCGCTGGCGAAGCAGTTCGAGCAGATGCGCTACCTGGCCGACCACGACCCGCTCACGCAGCTGCCGAACCGGCGCGCGTTCATGCGCGAGCTCGAGGCCGCGCTCGCGGCGCCGAGCCATGGGCCGCTGTCGCTGATCGTCCTCGACGTCGACGGGCTCAAGGCGCTGAACGACCGCCGCGGCCACGCCGCGGGCGACGAGTGCCTGCTGCGCGTCGCCGAGCTCCTCCGCACCCAGCTTCGGCCCGAGGACCTGCCGTTCCGGATCGGCGGTGACGAGTTCGCCGTGCTCCTCCCGGGCTCCGACGCACCGGCGGCGAGCGCGACCGCCGAGCGCCTCGCCGAGTGGCTCGACCGCCAGTCGCGCTCCTCGATCCTGCGCGTCGAGGCGAGCTGCGGCATCGCCGAGCGCACCGACGACGTGAACACGGCCGACCTCCTCCTCGGGGCCGCCGACGAGGCGATGTACCGCGCGAAGCACGAGCGCAAGCTCGCCGCGGCCGGCTAGCGGCTACTTCCCGGCTGCACAGCGGCGTCGCCTGCGATGCCGCCTGGAGGTGTGCCGGCTTTCCGGTGCGCCCGTCTAAACCCGGCCGGTTTTGCGCGTCGCGGCGTTAATTCGCGCCGGGCTGCAGCAGGACCTTCACGGTCCCGTCCTGCTTCTTCTGGAACTTCTCGTAGGCCGCGGGCGCCTGGTCGAGCGGGACGCGGTGCGTGGCGAAGTCGTCGACGCCGAGCGGGTCGCCGTCGGTCAGCAGCGGCAGGATCTCCGGCACCCAGCGCAGGACGTTCGCCTGGCCCATCCGCAGCTGCACCTGCTTGTCGAACAGCGTCATCATCGGCAGCGGGTCGGCCATGCCGCCGTAGACGCCGATCAGCGAGATCGTGCCGCCGCGGCGGACGATCTCGATCGCGTCGTGGAAGGCCTGCAGGCGGTCGATCCCGGCGCGCTCGGTCATCGCCCGCGCCAGCGGGTCCGGCAGGAATCCCGTCACCGTCTGCGCGGCCTTCGCGAGCGGCGAGCCGTGCGCCTCCATCCCGACCGCGTCGATGACCGAGTCCGGCCCGCGGCCGTCGGTCAGGTCGCGGACTGCGTCCGGGAGCTTGCCGTCGTAGTCGCGCTGGTCGAGCACCTCGATCCCGCGCTCGCGGGCCCGCTCGAGCCGCTCGGGCACGAGGTCGACCGCGAGCACGCGGTGGCCGCGGTGGGCGGCGATCCTGGCTGACATGTCTCCGATCGGGCCAAGCCCGAGCACGAACACCGAGCCACCGTCGGGCACGTCGGCGTACTCGACCGCCTGCCACGCCGTCGGCAGGACGTCGGAGAGGTAGACGAAGCGGTCGTCCGGCGGCCCCTCGGGCACGACGACCGGCCCGGTGTTCCCGAACGGGACGCGCAGGTACTCGGCCTGGCCGCCGGGGATCTCGCCGTAGAGCTTCGTGTAGCCGAAGAGCGCCGCGCCCTTCTCGTGCTCGTGCACCTGTGTCGTCTCGCACTGCGAGAAGAGCCCCTGGCCGCACATCCAGCAGTCGCCGCAGGAGATGTTGAACGGGACGACGACGCGGTCGCCGGGCTTGACCTTCGTCACCTCGGAGCCGACCTCCTCGACGATCCCCATCGGCTCGTGACCGAGGACGTCGCCCTCGTTCATGAACGGCCCGAGCACCTCGTAGAGGTGAAGGTCGGAGCCGCAGATCCCGCTCGACGTGATCCGCACGATCACGTCGGTCGGCTGCTCGATCTCCGGATCGGGAACGTCATCGACGCGGACGTCGCGCCGGCCGTGCCAGGTGACCGCTTTCATGCCGCCGTGGTTTTCCGGTGCTCGGTCGGGTAAACCCGCGTCG
The DNA here is from genome assembly GCA_051986525.1 of Gaiellaceae bacterium. Taxonomy (GTDB): domain Bacteria; phylum Actinomycetota; class Thermoleophilia; order Gaiellales; family Gaiellaceae; genus 13-2-20CM-68-14. Next base: position 3,231 of record JBPYFE010000103.1, on the reverse strand, counting down.
TGATCGACCACGTGACGATCCGCGTCTCGGACCTCGAGGCTTCGCGGCGCTTCTACGACACCGTGCTCCCGACGCTGGGTCTCGAGCTCGAGCCCGACTCGGAGTACCTCGAGTGGGGCGACTTCTCGATCGCAGCCGCGACTCCCGGGACGCCGGTCACGCGCCGCCTCCACGTCGGCTTCCGCGCCCCCTCGCGCGAGCACGTCGACGCCTTCTGGCGCGCGGGCGCCGACGCCGGCTACCGCGACGACGGCGAGCCCGGGCTGCGGCCCGAGTACTCGCCGTCGTACTACGGCGGCTTCCTGCTCGACCCCGACGGCAACAGCGCCGAGGCGGTCTGGCACGAGGAGCCGCGCACCGCCTCGATCGACCACGTCTGGATTCGCGTCGCGGACGTCGAGGCCGCGAAGCGCTTCTACGACGCGGTCGCGCCGCAGACCGGCTTTGCGCTGCGCCACGAGCACGCCGACAGGGCGACGTTCGTGGGCTCGAACGGCAGCTTCACCGTAGTCGCCGGCGAGCCGACCGAGCACCTCCACATCGCTTTCGCGGCGGAGGAGGACGAGACCGTCGACGCCTTCCACGCGGCGGCCCTCGACGCCGGCTTCCGGGACAACGGCCCTCCCGGCGAACGGGCCGTTTACCACTCCGGGTACTACGGCGCGTTCGTTCTCGACCCGGACGGGAACAACGTCGAGGTCGTGAACCACAATCGGCCCAGCGGGTAGGCCACGGCACGACTATCATCGAACCCGGCCGAGTCGCACCGAGGAGAGGAGCCCATATGCCTGGAGAGCGTGACGGCGCCGGGCATGATGTCGTCGTCGTCGGCGCATCCGCGGGCGGCATCGAGGCCCTCAAGGAGCTCGTCTCGCAGCTGCCCCGGGACTTGCCGGCGGCGCTCTTCGTGGTCGTCCACCTTCCCCCCGGCGGCGTCAGCGTCCTGCCGGCGATCCTCACCCGCGCGGGCGCCCTGCCGGCGCAGCACGTGGACGGCGCGACGCCGATCGAGACCGGCCACATCTACGTCGCGCCGCCCGACGTCCACATCCAGGTGAACGACGGCACCGTCGCCGCGGTGACCGGCCCGCGCGAGAACGGCACCAGGCCGGCGATCGACCCGCTGTTCCGCAGCGCCGCGCGAGCCTTCGGGCCGAGAGCCGTCGGCGTGATCCTCTCCGGAACGCTCGACGACGGCACCCTCGGCCTGCGCGCGATCAAGGAGCACGGCGGCGTCACCCTCGTCCAGGACCCCGAGACCGCCCAGCACCCGGGCATGCCGAGAAGCGCGATCGCGTACGGGAGCCCGGACGGGGTCGGCAGCCCGGCCGAGCTTGCGAACCTGATCGTCGAGCTCGCGAACGACCCGATCGACCAAATCGAAGGGGGAGATCAGACGATGAACGACCACTCCCAAGAAGTCGCCCATCAGACCGACGAAGACCCGCAGCCCGGCGAGAAGACCGGGCTCACCTGTCCCGAGTGCGGGGGCGCGATCTGGATGCAGGAGAGCGGCAACGTGGCCTCGTTCGCGTGCCGCGTCGACCACAAGTACACCGCCGAGACGTTCGCCGTCGAGCAGGGGCGAACCGTCGAGGCCGCGGTCTGGGCGGCCCTGCGCCTGCTCGAGGAGCGCGTCGTCCTGATGCGCAACCTCGCCGAGCGCTACAGGGACCAGAAGAAGACCGCCGCGAGCTTCGAGTCGAAGGCCGACAACCTCGAGCAGCATGCGACGACGCTGCGAACGCTCGTCGACGGCGTCGCGCGGGCGGTCGCCGTCCCGGCAGAGGAACATGGCTGAGAACGACAAGGACCCGAAGCTCGAAGCGCTGCTGCGCTACATCCGCGACGAGCGCGGCTTCGACTTCACCGGCTACAAGCGTCCGAGCCTCGCGCGGCGGATCTCCAAGCGCATGCAGGAGGTCGAGATCGCCGAATACGAGGCGTACCGGGACTACCTCGAGAAGCACCAGGACGAGTTCGTCCACCTCTTCAACACGATCCTGATCAACGTGACGGCGTTCTTCCGCGACGAGATCGCCTGGGACTACGTGGCGAACGAGATCGTGCCGCAGATCATCAAGTCCAAGCGCGACCGCGAGGACCCGATCCGCGTCTGGTCGACGGGCTGCGCGACCGGCGAGGAGGCGTACACGGTCGCGATGGTGCTGGCCGAGGCGCTCGGCGAAGACCAGTTCAAGCGGCGCGTGAAGATCTACGCGACCGACGTCGACGACGAGGCGCTCACCGACGGGCGCCATGCGTCCTACAGCGCCAAGTCGGTCGAGGCCGTTCCCGAGGCGCTGCGCGAGAAGTACTTCGAGCGCCAGAACTCGAACCTCGTCTTCAGGACCGACCTGCGCCGCTCGGTCATCTTCGGCCGCCACGACCTGCTCCAGGACCCGCCGATCTCGAAGGTCGACCTGCTCCTGTCGCGGAACACGCTCATGTACTTCAACCAGGAGGCGCAGAGCCACATCCTGCGCCAGTTCCACTTCGCGATCCGCGACGCGGGGTTCCTCTTCCTCGGCAAGGCCGAGGCGATCGCGAACCGCTCCGAGCTGTTCACCGCGGTCGACCTGAAGCGCAAGGTCTTCCGGCGCGTGCCGCTCGAGGCGGCGCTGCCGCGGCCCGCCGGGCGGGGCGCGTCGCCGGAGCCGGAGAGCCTCGAGCAGATGGCGCACGACGCGCTCATGCGCGAGGCGGGCTTCGAGACGACGCCGCTCGCGCAGATCGTCGTCGACAAGGACGGCGCGCTCGCGCTCGCCAACCTCCAGGCCCGCATGTTCTTCTCGCTGACGCCGGCGGACATCGGCAAGCCGATCCAGGACCTCGAGGTCTCGTACCGGCCGGTCGAGCTGCGCTCGAGGATCGAGCAGGCGTACTCCGACCGGCACGCGATCACGCTCCGGGACGTCGAGTGGCGCGTCGGCGACGACCTCCGCTACGTCGACGTCCAGGTCGTGCCGCTGGTCGCGTCGGACGGCGACGTCGTCGGCTGCGGGATCACCTTCAACGACGTCACGCGCTATCAGCGCCTGCAGCAGGCGCTCGCGGAGTCGAAGCGCGACTCCGAGACGGCCTCCGAGGAGCTCCAGTCGACCGTCGAGGAGCTCGAGACGACGAACGAGGAGCTCCAGTCGACGAACGAGGAGCTCGAGACGACGAACGAGGAGCTCCAGTCGACGAACGAGGAGCTCGAGACGATGAACGAGGAGCTCCAGTCGACGA